>MEOF01000021.1 GCA_001769505.1 Bacteroidetes bacterium GWF2_33_38 | reverse complement strand
CTTTTTTAAGGTGAATTTGTTAGTGGTCAACTTCGACTGCTTGAAGTGGTCAATTTAAATTGGATTTAGGTGGTCTATTTGGTCGGAATTTACAATTAATTCTTTCTACAGTATCTAATGAAATTTCAATTCCTTGTACACCGCCTAATACACATGAATTCATTACTAAATCATCAAGATTTGTAGTCCATACAGAATCAAGTAATCCATGTTTAACCAATAATGGTATTGTTCTATATCCTATTGCTGGTTTTACATTTGAGCATATTTTCTGAAAGTACTGACTACGATTTTTCTCTATTGGGAAACACTTTTTTGCATAAAAAGAATATTCTTCTTTACACCCGAATTCAACATAACTGCCTTGATTATCTAGCCAAGATTGTATCGTTTTTTGCACTTTGGGATTCCTGAAATTATCAATCCAATCATTAGTTGAAGAATTGTTACTCTTATAGATTGTACCTTTCCAATCCCAAATACAATCATTTGCAGAAGGAATCCCTGAACTAATTGAGCAACCTGCTCCTAATAAAATGGCATAAGTGTCGTTTTTGCTTATCGCTACAGATCTTAAAAATTCATCAAATTGTAATTGGTTCATATAATCTTTTTTCAAGTTTTTTAATTTCGCTTACTCCGTAATTTACTTGCATAGGTAATTATAATTTATGTTTAGTAATTTTATCCTCTACTTATATAGAGTCAAAAAATCAAAAAGGTAAACAAGAAAAAATCAAGAATTCTTTAAAATTAATTTTAGAGATATTGAATATGAGATGATTGCAGATGAAAAAATTATTGAAATTTTTTCAAAATTTCTTCGGATTTTTTCTGAAAATATGCAGAACAGTTTTTCAGGTTTGTGAATTGTTGCTTTGCTTTTTTCGGTTTGATTTGTTTTCAGGTAACAGAGTCCAGTATACCATGTGGCATTGTCAGAATAAATGCATTGTTTGCTGTTTTGTACTTGCTCAAAGTGTTTTATGGCTTCGGAGTAGTTTTTTAGCTCCATGTAGGATAAGGCTGTGAAGTATTCTTTGGATGGATAAAATGCTGATGTGTCGGTTATTTGTTCTAATAGTGTTATGGCTTCGGTATAGTTTCCGTTATCATAGGTTCTTAATGCGTTTGTGTAGATTTCTTTTGTTGGTTTTACTTCGCCTCTTGTAATGGTTCCGGCATCGTAATGCTCGTAATACTTGTCGTATAGTTCGTCGTAGGTGTAGCTTTTATCGTAGAAAATGAATGTGCTTGCTATTATTACTGAAATTAGAGTGCTAATCGAATATGCTGCTATTTGTTTTTTCTTTTTTTTTACTTTTGCTTTTTCGTGGTATTCGTGCTTGATTTTTTCGAGTTTTTCTCTTAGGTCTATGTATTCTTTATCGCCTATTGCACTTCTGATTGCTTTGTGCAGCATTAATTCGTTGGTTAGTTCTTTGTCTGTTTTGAGCTTTTGCTCAAATTCCTGTTTTTCCTGCTCTGAGAGTTCTCCGTCGAGATAGCTTTCTATTAGTATGGTTATTTCTTCGCTAGTCATCTTGCAGTTTTTTAAATATGGTGGTTGTTTTTATTATGTCTTTTAATTTAGCAACTGCTCTACATTTTAGTGTTTTTGCTGTTTTTCCGTCTTTGTAATCCATTTTGTATGCTATTTCTGCCATTGTCTTTTTTTTATAATAAACAGGTCTAACAGGTTTTTTGATTCTTTGTCGAGTTTTGTGTATTCTTCTTTTGCGAGTATCCGGAGTTTTTCTTGTTTGATTTCATCTTGCAGGTCTGTTTCTTCGTAAACTAGTGTTTCGGGGAATGTATTTGTTGTTTTTTGCTTGTTCTTTGTTTTTGCTTCTTGTATCCATATGTTTTGGTATATTACGGTGAAGTATGCGTCAAATGTTTTTTTCAGGCTGAAGTCGGTTTTTCGTACTTCGTGAAATAGTATTTCTATTGTTTCCTGAAAGACATCTTCAGCTTCCTGTTTTGTCCCATTATTACGTGTTACATATTTTATTACCTTTTCGAGATATTCGTCAAGCAAGTATTTCAACACAAGATTGTCTCTTGTTTTGATTCCATTTATTACCTGCTCATCGGAATAGTCCCTCTTCATATATATAGAGTAATTTTTTGATAAAGGTAAACAAGAGGAATGAGCTTTAAAGTGTTTTTTTAAGAAATTATCTTAAAAATTGTTCTGGTTATAAGGATGTTAGCCAAATAATATTTTTTGTCAAATTTAAAAAAATTTTGCTGTTCTTTCTTCTTATTCGGCAACTTGTAGATATCCTTCCGACTTTTTGTTTTTATTTGCGGGTCTTTTCAATACCGGATAAGGCATAGCTTCCTTTAAATTTTCACTAACAAGACCCATTAATTTTTGGTTGAATTTTACAAGCATCAAGTTTTGTTCTTCAAGTAATTTTATTTGCTCTCCCATAGCATTAAGGTTTTCAAGCTGCTTGTAAACAATCATTTCTAAATCTGCTTTGGTATAGCGATGTTTGCCCATAATCCGTTTTTCGGGCTATGTTCGGGAATGTATTTCAGATGTGCAAATTTGTACCAAATTTCAACTTCGAACTTTTTTCTATTCAGACTTGTACACAAATATTAATTAATGTAGAAACATGTCGCAAAATGTTTTTATTTGTAGCAAGTCATCAAGCATATGGTTTGAACTTTGGGAGCTTTGGCTCACTTAAAAGGCTGAATGTTAACATTCAGCCTTTTTTTGTATATTCCCAAAAAACAATTTTTTATCGCTTTTGGCTAAACTTTCCACATTACCAATCGGCATATTATAAAAAAGATAATATTATCTTGACTTTTTAAGATAATTGTTATAAATTTATCCTTTAACAAAAGCTAAATGGACAAAATTATCGTAAATCAAACATCAAAAACTCCTTTTGTTTCGCTTGACGCTGAAAAAGGAAAAATAGAAATATTGGGTATTTCAATTCCTGAAAATCCAGCTGATTTTTATGAACCTATGTTGAGTTGGATTGAACAATATGAAAAAAATCCATGCGATTCTACTATTATCGATATAGGTATAACTTATTATAATACAAGTTCATCGAAATGGCTATTGGAGTTTCTGTTGGTGCTGAATAAAATTTATATCAACAATAATAAAGACGTATTGGTTAATTGGCACTATTCTGACGACGATATTTTTGAAGCTGGTAAAGATTACGAATCTTTATTAGAAATGCCTTTTCACTTTATCATTGAAGAAGAATAATACTCTATTCAAGATTTTGGCTTAAATGTTAGACTTGAAAAAGTCCATCAACTTATTGTGGTTATCGTTGAACTTACAATAAGGGAAGTATTCGTCAGTACTAACATTGTTAGTTTCGTAGACCGAAAAAAAACTGTAAAATCCGTCATCGTCGGTATCAAGATTGCCACAACCAACTCCCCATTCTTGTTGAGAATTTATTACAGTTGTAAAAATAGATATAAATTCATCGTAATCTTCTTCACTCATTTTACCTTTCTTTTTGTAATCATCGGCTCCAACTCCTTCGCTATAATAAACGGTTCTATCTCCTGCAACAACATATGCTTCGCTGTTTGCTAAATCATCTTGCCTTTTTAATACATAAATTGGTAATTCTTCAATATCACTTATTTCATCAATTTTACTGAAATCAATTATTTCGCAACTATTTAACATTGACAAAATAGAGACAATAAACATAAAAATGGCGAATCTTAGTTTTATCATAAATCAAAAAATAAAATGTTAGTATTCGAAGATAAATAAAATTCTAATTTAAGGCAAATTTATGAATACGAATTTTTTCAAAACTATCGTATTAATGTTTCTAATAAAATCCCCGACTATCTCAAGGCTCAGCATTGCGTTAATAAAATATGTTGAATATATTTTACAATATATTGTTTTCCCCCCTATCTCGCATGCGTCCGCTTGTGAGCCTTAAAAAAAGTGTATATATTTGTAATGAAATGAGCAGGGCGTACAAATTTAAAGACTAGACAAAACCGTATTTTGTAACATTTACAATCGTAAATAGGATTGATTTATTTACCGGAAAAGTGCTTTAGATTAAAAAGGAATGATATATGTTGAGTTGTTACAATAATAAAAATCACAAGCGGATGCTTGCGAGAGAGGGGATAATGCAAAATGCTTGTAATCTTATATACCACAAGGCAGAGCCTTGAGGTAGCGAGGGGGAGTTCAATGAAATTGAAACTCTGCTTGAAAACAATATTCTATATTCATTTTTTTTATAATTTAGTTTATATGAACCTCTTCATATTATTTAATTAAGAGTTTTATAGCTATAAACAAGCTTAGAATAATAGGAAAAATTATGTCTATTAGTATGCGAATATAAGAGATGATAGTAGAAGAACCATACAACTGTTTATATTTCTCAAAAAACACTTGCTCTACCTTATGAACTTCCATCTCTGGTGAATTTGGTAGGAAAAAACCTTTATTATTTCTAATATGTTCTTGAATCTTTGATTTTGAGGTCTCAATTATAGATATACGCCATTTCAAAAAGTCTGATGAAGCATATATTATAAATGTCATTAAATAAAAAAGAATTACTAAAGATAAAACTGTTATAAAACCTGTTTGATTTACTTCGTTAAATTCAAAACCTAAAGCAGATATTTTAGTTGGAATTAAATTTGAATAATATATCATTAATCCGATTAAACTTCCTCCTAACAAAAATTTTCTTGCTTTGCGACTAGTCTCACTTAAAGGGTCATTTAGTATTTTCTCTGCTTTTGTTAATTGGCTCATTTGTTTTTATGTTATGTAATACTTACTACTTTCCTTCCCAGCAGTGTCTCCTTTAGGGACGCTGCGTAATTGAACGCAGTGTTCAAAGGAATTGAAACTCTGCTTGAAAACAAGATTTGGAAGCAATGTAGTAAAATGTTGCTTTATACCACATTGCCTTTTGTTGATGTTGTTAACTATTTATTCTTTAAAAACAGTCATTTCATCAACTAAATGTTTTGCTCCTGCGAATTTATCAACAATGAACAATACATATCGAATATCGACACAAATGGTTCGTTGAACACTGGGCTCAAAAGAAATATCTCCGCTCATGGCTTCCCAATTTCCGTCGAAAGCTAAACCAATTAGTTCTCCATTTGCTCCGATTACCGGACTGCCAGAGTTTCCTCCTGTAATATCATTATTGGTTAAAAAACAAACCTTTAATGTTCCATCTTCGCCATACTGACCATAATCTTTTGTTTCGTAAAGTTGTTTTAGTTTAGCTGGAACATTGAAGTCGTAATTGCTTGCATCATCTTTTTGCATAATGCCGTCGATGGTTGTGAAATAGTTATAATATACAGCATCTCTAGGTTCGTAGTTTTGAACCGTTCCATATGTTAGTCTCATCGATGAATTTGCATTTGGATAAAAGAATACATCATTTTTCATTTCCATCAATCCTTCCATAAAAAGACGTTTTGCTTTCTCTTGTTTTTCGATAAAAACCATACTTTTTTTGCTTTCTTCACCTAGTTTATTTGAAATAGATTTCATTGTCGAAAAAATTTCGTCTTTATCTAATGTTTTAATACATGGATTGGCTAAAAAAGCTTTAACATCATCTTTATTAGTAAAAATGGTTTTTGAATATGCATAGTTTGTAAATTTTTCGAAATCGCCTTTGTACTTTGATTTTATTGTCGAAAATATACTAGGATGTGATGTTTCTGGAATGTCTTTGTAAAACATTTCTAGCAGATTCTTGAATATTAGTTTATCGGTTTCTAAATCGTAATCTTTGTAAAAATTGTCAAGCATTGAAAGTAAAAATGCTTTTTGTTCTTCAATTTTATCGGTTTTATTGTCTTTTAATGCAATGTACAATGTTCTGAAATAATCGGCAAAATCTAGCAAATCAACACCTGTCAATGCTGCTTCGGTTGAGTATTTACGAAGAACATTAAAATCTTTCAGCGACTTATACGTTTCATCAAGCTCTGCGAGAACATTCCCATATTTTTGTTTTCGATTTTCGTCAGATAAAATCCAAGAAGAGAACTCGTCCTCAAGTGCTTTTTTCTTATCAAAAACATGATTGTTTTTTAGTTGCTTGGTTTGTCCAATGAAATATTTCCAATAATTGCTGGTGCGAGCATATTTTGAAGCATATTTAATACGAATTTCATCGCTGTTATTCATTTTCTCGCGAAGAATTTCTAACTTTTTATCTCTGATTTTAACAACCGTTGGGTTTTGAGAATCAATAGCGTCTTGTACGCCTTGTGAACTTAAATATCGATTTGTTCTTCCTGGATATCCCATAATCATAGCATAATCGTCTTTTTTTACGCCAGAAAGTTTAACAGGTAGATGATGTTTGGGTTTATAAGGGATATTTTGACTTGAATATTCAGCTGGACTTCCGTCGGGAGCCATATATACTCTAAACATGCTAAAATCTCCTGTATGACGTGGCCACATCCAGTTATCGGTATCGCCACCAAATTTTCCAATTGATGATGGTGGAGCTCCAACTAAGCGAACATCTTTGAATATTTCGTAGATATAAACAAAATATTGATTTCCATCGAAAAAATCTTTAACTACTGCGTTGTAATGAGTTCCTTCAACCGATTTTTTCTCAATTTCTAAAGAAATTTCGTGTATTTTGCGAGCTCTTTCTCTTTCACTTAATGTATCGCTTAAGCTTGGTAATATTTGAGCAGTAACGTCTTCGATTCGAACTAAGAATTTAGCAACAAGACCATCATTTGGAAGTTCCTCGGCTCTAGTCATTGCCCAAAAACCATCGGTTAAATAATCGTGTTCGACACTACTGTGTGATTGTATTTGTCCATAACCACAATGGTGGTTGGTTAATATCAGACCTTCGGCTGATATAATTTCTCCAGTGCAGCCATTCCCAAACTGAATTATCGCATCTTTTAGCGACGAATGATTAATACTGTACAAATCTTCGGCAGTAAGTTTTAATCCCAATTTTTTCATTTCGTCATACTTCTTATCGAGAAGCATTGGAATCCACATACCTTCATCAGCTTTAGCTGATACATTAAACAGCAAAATAAAAACAATAATGCTTGAAAGTACTTTATTAATCATAGGTATAAAATTATATGTTAAAACAGAAAGGAGGCGAACCCCCTTTCTTGATAAAAATTATTTAGTAATTATTAATTTTTTAGTAATTACGTAGTCGTTTACATGTAAATTACAGAAGTAAATTCCAGATGATAAACTAGATGTGTCGAAATGAACTTTGTGAACACCTGAGTTCATTTCAGTATTCACAACTGAATGAATTACGCTACCTGTAATGTTGCTAATTTCAATTTTTATATCAGATTTTTCTTGAATGCTAAATTCTAAATTTGTGTAGTATGTAACAGGATTTGGATAAATATTGAATCTAACATCAGTTGGCATTCCATTTTTAGACTCAATAAATGTAGCATCGTCGAATGCAGGCAATACTAAAAAGTCAATCCAAGCACAGTCGCTTCCATCGTCAACAGAACCATCTTTTGAATAAACCCATTCGAAAGTATGGCTTCCGGTATCGGTAGGATAGCTTTCTAGCGACCAATCAACATCGCCACTCCAACTACCTTCTTCTGTTCCATCGATATTAAATGTTAAAAAGTCATAGTCAAATTCACTTGATACTTTTTTGTAAAACTCTAAATTCTCAGGTGCTGTTACTTGCAAAATAATAGTAAGAGTAGATGTTTCGCCACCGGTAATTGCTCCTGATTTGGCAGAATAAGTTCCTGAGTACGAATCATCAGTAACAATCGTCCAAGGCATTGCTCCTGTTGTAGCCCAATCGAATGCTGTAAACGAATTGCTTTCCCAATCTTCAATATTTAAGTCTACGGCAATACTAAAAGTTTGAGGGATACTTACTGTACCATCATTTGCATTTAGAGTTATACTATGCATTCCTGCGTCAGAAGCAGATGGTGTTCCTGTTAATGTTGCTGTTCTGTTTCCATTATCGGTTAATGTTAACCAAGTTGGTAAACTTGTCGATGTAATTGTAACTACATCAGCAAGATCTTCGTCAGTAACAACAACGTTATATGTATAAACAAAGTCGCTCAAAGCCATTGTAGTTGGGGTTGAAGTAAATTCAGGTAGATTATTTCCTGAATCATCAAACACTGGTAATAAAATATAATCTATCATCGCATTATCGTCGCCACTATCAACAGAGCCATCTTTTTCATATGACCATTTGAACGTGTGTAAGCCTGAGGTAACAGCATATTGCTCAAGAGACCAATCAATGCTACCGCTCCAACTGTCTTGCTCAACATTATCGATAAAAAATTTCATAAAATCATAACCACTTTCCGAAGAAACTTTTTTGTAGAAAGAAATGCTATCATTGTTTAGAACAAATAAAGTAAGGTCAAGAGTTGTTGTTTCATCATCAGTAATATCGGCTGATTGAGCTGCAAAAGTTCCTTCGTAAGCATTTCCTGAAGTGATAATCCAAGGTAATGTTCCATTTGTCCAATCGTAACTAGAAAAATCGTTTGATTCCCAATCTTCTACAATTAATCCAACTTTTAAAGTTTTGTTCAATTGAGCTGTATAATTTCCAGCAACTAAATCGAAAGTAAAGTCAATAGATGTTCCTATTGGAGTGGATGGGTCGATTGTAATACTAAATGCTAGTGGAGTTGTTCCTAAAGAAGCAATTACCGGAACTACAACCGAACTAGTGTTTATGGTAACATATGGGCTTGCTGTAGCAATAGTGCAAGTTCCTGAAACAGTACTTGCAGCACCATTGTTCGTTCCTAATACGTTCAACATCACATCTTCAGCAGGGTCTAAATTTCCATTTGAATTTCCAGCTCCATCGTCAACATTCACAAACGATAAAGCTAATTCAGGAGCATTAACTACGATATTGAAATTTGTTGTCCAAGTGCTATCGTTAGCATCGGTAACAACCAAACTAAACTGAACTGGATATTGATCTGTAACATCGTCAGCTATAGTAAAGGCAAAAGCATCTGCAATCGAAATCGTGTTATTTGCTGTAATTGTGCCATATGTTTCGGTATTATCAGTTATGGTAACATTTGCATCGGCTGTTTGAAGAATTGCTTCAACATTTGTTGCATCTACAATACCAACATTCTTTAATGCAACATTTAATAGAATTGACTCATTGTAATCAGCTAAACCATTATTATTTCCACTTGCATCATTTATTGAGTGAGAATTATATACAACATAAGCTGAATTATTTGGAACAATTGTTAGAGTGCCAACATAAGGTTTTCTAAATTGTTTTGTGGCAACAATGTCTGCAGTACAAGGCATTGTTAAACCCGAAATATCTAAGGAAACAACACCAGTTGCATCGGCTAATTTTACATCGTACAAAACCCCATTGTAAGATAAAGCGACATAAGCATGAGCTTCAGTTGTAACTGTTAAACTTGGTGTTCCAACAGGTGTAGATGATGAATAAGAAATCGACAAATCGCTAGGGATTCCAATGTAAGGCATCAAAGATGGGTCGCCCATTAAATGATAAATTTCCCAATAATATAATACATTGCTTGTAGCACCTTGAGTAACAGCTAAGTTTCCTGAATTTAAAACTTGACCTGCAGTGGTGTACCAATCGTCGGTTGATTCTCCGTTTTCATGCCAAAGTCTATCGTAAGCTCCAAGTTTTGAAGCATCGTAAGTAGGTGTTGAAGTAACGGTAGCTCTATAACCAACTCCCCAATAAAAATCTTCGTCCCATAAAGTACTGTTTGAACCTCCTATATAAGCTACAGCTCCTTTGTTTGCTGTTCTGAGCAATGTTTCTCCCAAACAAGCATCTTCATCAAATTTATTTGATAGACAGCAGTTTCCAATCATAAATGGATATTCATTTGCATTTTGTAATCCCGCTACATCAGAAATCAGGAATTGAGGGTCATACCACATATTCCAATCGCAATGAGCGGTATAGTTTGCAAAGGCAAGTCCGTTGCTTATATCTTGAATTATTGCAGCGTCACTTGTTTCGGATTCAGGATAAAAATAAGTTGCCGATGTAAGTCCATGAGCAACATTAAAATAATTTTCGGTTCCGTAATAAATTTGTCCGTTACCATGAGTTGGTGCATAAGTAGCATCGGCACCGGCAATCATTAAAACATCATTCAAATAAGCATCGTCGGGCATAGTGTATTGCTCAACCATTAAGGTTTTGTCAATTTGTGGTTGAAGTTGGTCAACGGTTTCTGCCGAAAAACGTCCGTAATACATTTCAGGGTAATCGTCGCCACTACCATCTAAAGTAAAATAATACAAATCGGTTACGTGAGTATTTGTTGTTCCATCAAAAGGAGGTATTTGAGCAATGTCGCCAACAAATAAACAGAAGGTTGGAGCAGGATCTTCAACGGTTCCTGCATCATACAAACCTTGAATATAGCTTTTGATTGAAGTTGTAGTTGTTCCAACTGCTGCTTCGTCGGTATATGATTCAACTACATAAAAGCCTTTTTTAGTTTTCCATTCAATGAATGGTTGTAATGCTGTTTCGAACATTCTGTCGGCTATTATTAAATATTTTATTGGATATTTCGACATTAAATCTTTGTTTGGAGCATCAATATGATTTATAAATCGACTAAAAGTAGTGTTGAAGAAAGGAGAATAATTTTTATCTTTAATTGCATTAGCTTTATTAAGGTCAACATTATTAAATGTTACTCGAACTTCTAAATTATTCAAAACTCTTAAGGTGTTTTGAACGGGGTTATATTGGAATGGAGATATGGTAAGACGTCCCATTTTTACACCTCTCATAGTTCCTAAAACTTCAACATTTGCAATACTGGTTTTCACATAAGCATCCGTTTTATAGGTTCTTTCGTTAAAATAGAATTCCAAATCTTCGAGGTTTGCATTTTTAAAAACAGAAGGTTGTGCAGGAATAATTTTGTTTAAAATTCCATAGTCGTTAAGATTTATAATTTCTTCTGTATAGCTTATAATTTCAACCTGAACATTTGCTCCTTGTGGAATTTCAATCATTTCATTTAATAATGGAAGATTAGGTTCTCCTGCAATGTAGCTTTTTCCAAATCCGGAAACTTCAAATTGAGCAAATGCTCCTTTTTTGGTTTGTACATCAAATGATTTTATTTCAGATATTTTACTAAAAACTGAAAAACCATTAATCGAATTATCGTTAACTTTGAATGAAGCTTCATCGGATGATAGCTTAATAACTCTTTCATTTTCAGCGTAAACAAAAGCTGTTAAAAAAATGAAGATTGAATAAAGTAGCAATTTTTTCATAATTTTTAATTTAGGTGTTACATAAAATTTATTAAAAATATAGATTATAAATCTAAAAATAAAGTCTTTCGTGTAAATTTTAACACAATGTTTTATAAAACATTTATTTCAATCATTAGCTTCGCTTAAATAAAATATATTTTTTTACCTTTACGAACTTACAAATGGCATATCAAGTCAGTTGTATTTAGTGTATTTATAATCAATTAATTATAAATTAAATTATGAAAAATCCAATCTTATTTTTACTAGCAATGGGAGTGTTTTTGTCGTGTAATCAGAAAAATGAAACAAGTTTTATTTATCCTGTAAGTCAAAAAGTTGATACAGTTGATACGTATTTTGGAGTTAAAGTTTCTGACCCGTATCGTTGGCTCGAGAATGATAATTCTGAGGAAACGAAAGCTTGGGTAAAAGCACAAAATCAATTGACTTTTGATTATTTGTCAAAAATTCCATTCAGAGATAAAATTAAAGAACGTTTGACAAAATTATGGGATTTTCCTAAAATGTCGGCTCCGTTTTTTGAAGGTGGGAAATATTTTTATTATAAAAACAATGGGTTACAAAATCAGAGTGTGTTGTATATGTTAGATAATCTAGATTCAGAAGCAACAGTTATACTCGATCCAAATAAATTATCAGAAGACGGAACAGTGGCTTTATCAGATTTAGCAATTTCCGACGATGGGAAATATCTTGCATATGGAATAGCTCGTGGAGGTTCTGATTGGAACGAAATTTTTGTTAAAGAAATAGCAACCGGAAATGATATAAAAGACCATATCAATTGGGTTAAATTTTCAAGCATTGCTTGGTATAAAGATGGTTTTTTTTACAGTCGGTATGATAAACCAGAGGAAGGTAAAGCTTTATCTGACAAAAATAAGTTTCATAAAGTCTACTATCATAAAATTGGAGAAGCACAAGACAATGACAAACTTATTTATCAAAATGAAAAAGAGCCTTTGAGAACATACAACGTTCAAATAAACGACAATAGTGATATTGCCTTTTTGTATGAGTCGGGGTCAACACATGGAAATGCTCTATACCATAAGAATTTGACCGATGAAAAAAGCAAATTTATCCCAATTGTTGATAATTATGAAAATGAATTTAACGTAGTTGAAGTAGATGGAAATAGCGTTTTTGTTAAAACAAATTATAAAGCCCCCAAATATCGCCTTATTAAAATTGACCTTTTAAATCCTCAAGAAGAAAAATGGATTGACATTATTCCTGAAAAAGAAAATGTGTTGGAAAGTTGTGTTTATATTGCTGACAAAATTGTTGCCCAATATATGAAAGATGCACACGCTAAACTTGAACTTTATTCAACAGATGGAAATTATATAAAAGATATTGAACTCGCTTCGCTATGTTCAGTAAACGGATTTTATGGAAAAAAGGGAAATAGTTTAGCTTTTTATTCAACTACTTCTTTCACATCGCCTGGCACTATTTATACATATAATTTCGAGAATGATAAATCGTCAGTCTATTACAAGCCTGAAATTGATTTCGATGAGAACGATTACATTGTGAAACAAGAATTCTTTCAAAGTAAAGATGGTACAAAAGTTCCGTTGTTCATTGTTCATCACAAAAATGTTCAGTTAAACGGCGATAACCCAACAATGCTGTATGCTTATGGGGGATTTAATATTAGTCTTACGCCTTCATTTAAATCATCGCGAACAGTTTGGTTGGAAAATGGAGGAGTTTACGTTGTTGCAAATTTACGAGGTGGTGGCGAATATGGCGAAAATTGGCACCAGTCAGGAACAAAGTTAAATAAGCAGAACGTATTTAATGATTTTATATGTGCAGCTCAATATTTAATTGATAAAAAATACACAAATCCAGAGAAACTTGCTATAATGGGAGGTTCAAACGGAGGATTGTTGGTTGGTGCAGTAACTAATCAGCGTCCCGATTTGTTTAAAGTTGCTTTGCCGGCTGTTGGCGTAATGGACATGCTTCGCTTCCACAAATTTACAATCGGTTGGTCATGGGTTGGAGATTACGGTTCAAGCGATGATTCTGACCAATTCAAATATATTTACAAATACTCGCCTTTACATAACATAAAAGAAAATGTTGAATATCCAGCAGTTCTTGTTACGACGGCAGACCACGACGATAGAGTTGTTCCTGCCCACTCATTCAAATATATTGCGACATTGCAAGAAAAATATAAAGGTTCCAATCCTGTAATGATTCGGGTTGATGTAATGGCAGGGCACGGAGCAGGAAAGCCAACATCGAAAGAAATAGAAAGTTCTGCAGATGTTTGGGCATTTACTTTTTATAACATGGGAATTGAACCAAAATTCGACGGTAAGAATTAATGCAAATTGAGAATAAATACAACTATATAGTAATTGAAGGAAATATTGGTGCAGGGAAAACCTCCTTATCGAAAAAGATAGCACAGCAATTTAATTCTCAATTAATACTTGAGAAATTTGCCGACAATCCGTTTTTGCCAAAATTTTATCAAAATCCTGAACGATATTCCTTTCCTCTCGAACTTTCGTTTCTCGCTGAACGATATCATCAGCTTAACAAAGAGTTGAATAGTAGAGATTTGTTTACATCATTTAGTGTTGCTGACTATTATTTTATGAAATCTTTGATTTTTTCAAAATCAACATTATCTCCAGATGAATACAATCTTTATCGACAACTATTCGACATTATATACAATTCACTGCCAAAACCTGATTTGTATATTTATTTACATGTCGATGTTGATAAATTATTAAAAAATATTGAAAAGCGAGGTCGGGAATACGAACAAAATATTTCAGCCGATTATCTGATGCAAATTCAGACGGGGTATTTTGATTTTTTTAAACAAAGCAATGACCTTGTTTTCCTGATAATTGACACAAACGACATCGATTTTGTAAACAACGAAAACGATTATAATAAAATGCTAGAAATAATATTTAAAAATACATATAATAAAGGCATTAATCGGGTAATTTTAAATGAATTGTGAAACATTTTTTAACAAATACTAAATTATTAGTTTGTTTTAACTAAAACATTTTTAATTTTGTACGATTAATGAAATAACTTAAAAACAAAATATCAAATTAATTATGAAAAATTTAAGCGTAATTTCGATTATTGTAGTAATTGCTTTTATCACAAGTGGTTGCAGCGGATTAAAGAAAATGGTTAAGAACGCAGGCACCATTCAGTATTCTGTAACACCTGAAATTTTACAAATGCATGCCGATAGTGTTGCTATTGGAATCAGTGGCAAATTCCCTGAGAAATTCTTTAACAAAAAGGCAACAGTGGTAATTACCCCTGTTATCAAATGGGAAGGTGGCGAAAAAGCACTAAAAGAAGTTAAATTACAAGGCGAAAAAGTTGAAGATAACAATACCGTTATTAAAGTTGCTGGTGGAAATTTTAGCTATAACGACAAAATTCCTTATGTTGACGATATGAAAATATCAACATTAGAAGTTAAAGCAACAGCTGCTATTAAAAAGAAAACGGCTGAGTTTGAACCTAAAAAAATTGGAAATGGTGTTATTGCAACTCCTAGATTACTATTAACTGATGCAAGAGCAATTATTGCAAAAGATAATTTCCAACGAATTACTCCTGAAATAAAAGAAGCTGACATTCACTTTGCTGTTCAACAAGCAAACATTCGTCCAGGCGAAATGTCGCAAGAAGACATCAAAGGACTTAAAAATTACTTAGTAGAGGTGTTAAAAGCTGAAAATAAAGAATTAAAAGGCGTTAGCGTTTCGGCTTATGCTTCTCCAGATGGAGCAGAAGATTTGAATGCTAAACTTTCAGAAAATAGGGGCGTTATTGCTGAAAAATTTGTTGGAACTGAATTTAAAAATGTAAAAACACCTAAATTTACAGATGCTGACAAAGCAATTGTAAAAGAAAAAGAAGCTAAGTTTAAAGAAAAAGCTGCAAAAGCACAAGATAAATCAGTATATTCAACTAAGTCGACTGCAGAAGATTGGGATGGTTTCCAAAAATTAATGAAATCGTCTGATTTGCAAGACAAAGACCTTATCGTTCGAGTACTTGAAATGTATTCTGACCCTGTAAGAAGAGAAACTGAGATTAAAAACATTGCTTCTGTTTATCCTAAAGTTGCTGATAAAATTTTACCTCAATTAAGAAGATCGATGTTGAAGATAAATGTTGATGTAGTTGGATTATCTGACGAAGAAATCATAACTTTAGCCAAAGCTACTCCAGATTCATTAACAGTTGAAGAATTATTATATGCTGCAACTTTAACAAATGACAATAACGTAAAATTAGATGTTTACAAAGCTTGTGAAACTGTTTATCCTCAAGAATGGAGAGGTTTTAATAATGCTGGTTGTCAATTAGTAAAATTGAATAAAATTCCTGAAGCAAAAGAAGCATTCGCAAAAGCAAAAGAATTGAAAGATGGAGAACCTATTGTAATGAACAATTTTGGTGTAGTTGCTTTTTACGAAAACGATTATGTTAAATCAGAAGAATATTTGAATAGTGCTGCTGGTGCAGGAGCCGAAGTTAATTATAACTTAGGTTTATTAAGTGTTAAGAAAGCCGATTACGAAGGTGCTGTTAAATATTTTGGTAGCGATTGCTCATTCAATGCAGCTTTAGCAATTTTGTTGAATGGAGACGCAGAGGGTGCTTCTAAACGAATTGATTGCATCGAAGATAAAGAAGTTGCCATGAATTATTATTTAAAAGCAGTAGCTGGAGCTAGAACAGCAAATACCGATTTAATGTTCAATAATTTAAGAGCAGCAATTGGTAAATCAGCTTCATTAGCTGGCAAAGCAAAAACAGACATGGAATTTTTTAAATATTTTGAAGACGAAACTTTCAAATCAATCGTTCGATAAGTTGAAATTAAATACAGAACATAAAGCCGATTCATTGAGTCGGCTTTTTTGTTTTAATGACTTTGAGATTTATCTGGTTATAATCAGATGATTTTTTACATTCACAATATGTTCAATAATTTGTTTCAATATCAAAAAAATCAATATTTTCGCTATATTTGGATGTTAGAATCAATAATTGAAAATGACAACAAACCATAAACATAAAGCAGTTTTCGAAGCCATAAATTTGGCTTATAAACAATTCGATAATATTGCAATAATCATACATGTTAACCCCGATGGCGATGCAGTCGGTTCAGCTTTAGGGCTATTTCATTTTTTAAAAAAAATGAAAAAAAATGTTTCAATCATTGCTCCGAATGATTTCCCCGATTTTTTAAGTTGGATGATTGCTAGTAACGAAATTATTCGATACAATAGGCAAACTGAAAAGGCAGTTCAAATAATTGAAAATGCCGATTTGATATTCTTTCTAGATTTTAACGATATCGACAGGGTTCCCAAAATCGACCAACATGTAAAACAATCGAAAGCTGTAAAAATTTTAATAGATCATCATCCGAATCCAACAGATTTTGTCGATATTATGCTTTCGGAAATAGAAGTAAGTTCAACCGCCGAACTTGTTTGCGATTTAATCTTAAATAGTAATGAAAAAATACTGCTCGATAAAACAATTGCAGAGTGTTTGTTTGCAGGAATTTTAACCGATACCATTTCGTTTACGGTTAATTCACACCGTCCGAGAACTTTTCAAATAGCTTCGGAGCTTATGATTGCTGGCGTTGACAGAGACGATGTTCATGATAAAATATTTAATAACTTTTCGGAACAACGCATGCGGCTTTTAGGGCATATTTTGAATAACAGAATGAATGTAATGCCTGGTTACAAAACCGCTTATTTATATTTAACTAAGGAAGATCAAAAACAATACTCTTTTGCAATGGGCGATTCCGAAGGATTTGTTAATTATCCTTTATCGATAAAAGGCATTGTTTTTTCGGCTTTTTTTATGGAAAAAAATGACCATATAAAGATTTCTTTTCGCTCAAAAGGGAAAAACAAAATCAACGAAATTGCTGTTAAGTATTTTGATGGTGGTGGGCATCGAAATGCAGCTGGAGGAGAATCGAAAGATTCGTTGGAAAAAACTATTGATAATTTTGTAAAACGGATACCAGAACTATTAAAAAGTAATGACATTCATGTTTAGGTTTAGTTTGTTTGTTATAACAATAGGTTTTTTGTTTGCTTCATGCAATAATAATTCGATAAATCCCGAGGATATTAAGCAAAGTAAATATAAAGAACCATTGATTAGAGTTAACAAACAATTAGTCGATAAAGATATTGATAGAATAAGGAATTTTGCAAAGCGTCGCAATTGGAACTTGCAAGAATCTAAAACTGGATTTTATTACGATATTTACGAAAAAACAAATAATGATTCGATTAAACATGGAGATGTTGTGAGTTTTAATTATACGTTGAGCCTACTTGACGGAACTTTGTGTTACACTTCCGATTCTTTAGGATCAAAATCTTTTATACTTGGACAAGGTGGAGTTGAAAGCGGTTTGGAGCAAGGTATTCAATTGATGAAACGTGGCGAAAAAGCTCGTTTTATTCTGCCACCACATTTAGCACACGGCTTGCTTGGCGATGATAATAAAATTCCTCCAAGAGCAATTATTGTATATCAAATTGAGCTGTTGAATGAATAAGAGAATAATATTCATATTTGGATTAATTTCAGTTTTAATTTCAGGATGTTATGAAAATAAATATCCCGACTTTGACCGAACTTCATCTGGCATTTATTATAAATTTTTTACAATTGGAGATGAAAATATTAAACCTGTTGCCGGCGATTTTGTTACTGTAGATTTGATTTATAAAACATTAAACGATTCGGTGTTTTTTACAGGAAGACGAAATATGGAATTAACTGAACCCGATTTTGAAGGTTCAATCGACGAGTGTTTTTTAATGATGTCGAATGGCGATTGTGCAGGGTTTATTATAAATGCAAACGATTTTTTTACTAAAACATTAGGAACTGAATTACCAAGTTTTTTTACTCCTGAAAGTGATATAAAAATTATTGTTTATTTGCTTGATGTTAAAAAAGAAACAGATTTTGCAAAAGAAAAAGAAGATTTTTTAAGTTGGATTGATGATTTTGGAGAATATGAATGTAAGATTCTAAAAGAATATATTGAAAACAAAGAGATTTCAATTTTACCAGTAAAAGAAGGCTTATATTATTTCAAAGTGAACGAAGGAAATGGAACTACAGTTAAATCGGGCGATACAGTTGTTGTTCATTACGAAGGTCGATTTTTAAATGGAGGATATTTTGATTCCACATATAAACGAAATCAAGCATTTGAATTTGTACTTGGACAAGAATGGCAGGTAATAGAAGGTTTAGAAAAAGCAATCAGAATTATGAGCGAAGGCGAAAAGGCTATTTTTGTAATTCAATCGCAACTGGCATTCGGAAGCAAAGGCTCTTCAACAGGAATTGTCCCACCATTTACTTCAATCATTTTTGAAGTCGATTTGATAGATGTTAAAAAATGTCAAACCGAAGAATAAAAAAAATAAATTGTGTAGCTTTGGACAAAATTCAAATTTAAAATGAAAAAGTATATTTGTTACATGTATGTTGTCATTTTTGCGATTTTTATGAGTTCGTGTAAAAATGCTGATTTTAAGGAGCTTGAATCAGGTTTGCAGTACAAATTTTACGTCGTTAACGAAGACGCAAAAATGCCAAAAGAAGGTGATTTATTAGTCTTGAGCATGCAATATTTTACCGATTACGATTCTTTGCTGTTCGATACAAAGGAGATTCCTGGAAAATTTAGAATGCAAATGAAAAATCTTTCGGCAGTAAAAGGTACAATTGACGAAGCATTTTCGCTTATGCACGAAGGTGATAGTGGAACTTTCTTAATTGATGCAAATACATTTTTTACACACTCAAAAAAAACACAAGTTCCTTTGTTTGTAAAGCACGAAAGTAAATTGCGATTTGAGATTAAACTTGTTAAAATCGAAAGTTTTGCAGAATTTGAAAAGCAACGGCTGGAACAACGATCTGACGAGGCTAAAGAAGAGGAACAAATTTTAAAGGATTATTTATCTCGAGCAAATATAAGTGTTGAACCTAGTTTGAGTGGTTTATATTTTATCGAGCAAGTTAAAGGAAATGGAAAAATGCCAAAGGCAGGAAATGCACTTCATGTTCATTATATCGGAAGTTTTATCGACGGAAAACCATTCGATATTTCGTACGATAGGGGACAACCACTTAAATTTATTTTGGGTGTTGGTCAAGTTATTGAAGGTTGGGACGAAGGTATTTCTAAAATGTCGGAAGGAGGAAGGGCAACTCTCATAATTCCTTCAAATTTAGCATATAAAGACAAAGGACACCGAGACTTGATTCCGCCATATACTACCTTAATTTTTGAAATTGAACTCTTAAAAGTTGATAATTAAAACAGATATATTATGACTAATTTTTTTGCATTAACAACCATATTAGCAATGTTGATTACTACAAGTTGCTTTTCGCAAACGATAAAAGATCAAAAAGGAATTCCAATTCCTGACGATAAGTTTACAACCACCTCATCAGGATTAAAATATATCATAACTCAAAATGGCGACGGCACAAAAGCAAAGGTAGGCGATAAAGTTATTGTTCATTACAATGGTCGTTTTTTGAACGATTCGGTTTTCGATAGTTCGATGAAACGAGGCAAACCTTTTAGTTTTGTACTTGGTCAGGGACAAGTAATTAAAGGTTGGGACGAAGCTTTCCAAATTTTAGACAAAGGGAGTAAAGCTGTTATAGTTTTACCACCACACATTGCGTATGGAAGTCAAGCAAAAGGCGGAATTCCTGCAAATTCAACCTTGATTTTTGATGTTGAATTAATAAATATTGAACCCCAAATTCAAATTGAACCTTACAAAGCAGAAGGCAAAGATACCATTACAACAAAAAGTGGATTAAAATATATTATTGTTGAAAAAGGCAACGGAAAAAAAGCCGGAAAAGGAAGTAATAATGCAAAAGTTCATTATACAGGTTTTTTTAACGATGGAAGAATTTTCGATTCTTCGGTAAAACGAGGCGAACCCTTCAAATTTGAAATAGGAGCAGGGCAGGTAATTAAAGGTTGGGACGAAGGACTTGCTTTGATGCAAGAAGGCGATAAATTTAGATTTATTATTCCTTTTGAACTAGCTTATGGCGAAGCAGGACGACCACCACAAATTCCAGCAAAATCGGAACTTACTTTTGATATTGAGTTAATCGAAGTTATTCCAACAAAAGTGATTGAACCATACGATATTACAGGAAAAGAAATTATTACAACTGAAAGTGGCTTGAAATATTGTTATATTCAGCGAGGTAAAGGGCGTTCGCCTGGAGTTGGAGCAACTGTAAGTGTACATTATACCGGTTTTTTTCCTGACGGAAAAATTTTCGATTCTTCGGTTAAACGAGGCGAACCTATTGAGTTTAAACTTGGTCAAGGTCAAGTAATTAAAGGCTGGGACGAGGGTATTCAAAAAATGGGTTTGGGCGATAAAGTTAAGTTAATCATCCCTTATCAATTGGCTTATGGCGAAAAAGGTTATCCGGGAGCAATTCCACCAAAAACGGATTTAACTTTTGATGTTGAATTAGTTGGGATAAAATAGATATAATAATAAGTCTCCAATTTAATAAATATCATATCAGGAGTTTTTCAAAGGGATTAGAAATATTGAAAGATTGTTGACCCATAAAAAATTAAGAGAAGGAAGATTTTTTCTTCCTTTCTCTTTTTTAGCAGATTAGATTCGCTTAAAAACTACTTAGTACATTTGTAAAAGATAAATCAGTTTTTGAATTTTGGACATCGGAATATTTTCGATTGTTCTCAAATTTCAATTTGCTGAGTCATATCAATTACGATTCAATGTGACCGACACAATTTAAAAATAAGATACCCGCTTTTGCGGGTATGTGGTAATTTTTGAGGCACATTCCCTTGAAAAAGGGAATCTAAAAAATCACATATGTGTCATATGGAAATAGAATTGGTATCATACATCGTGTAAATTTTTTTCTTGTTGCACATTTCAATTTTTTGTTTCAGATTATTTCTTTTTTTGAATCAACCAGAAAAGTTTTTTTACTTTTGCATATATGATTAAATATTTACATATTTTACTCGCAATTATATTTATCTGGATTCTCAATACAGTTGGGTTTTCACAACGAAATATTCCCGATTCATTGGTTAAATACACGCCTGAGTACAAATTTACCGATGGTATTTTTCTTAATTTTCAACAAGTAAAAGCCAATTGTGCAATTAAAAAACAAAACATATTTTTTGATAAAAAAGTTGATGATTTTAATTATTTCGAGCGACTGCTCGACGAAAATGTAATAAAATATTACGACTCTGATAAAAAGCAAGTCGAAGTATTGACACGTAGTATATGGGGATATGCAGATAAGGGAATGTTATACATTCGCTGGACCGACGAGTTTTATCGAGTTTTTTATATTGGCACTGTCTGCCATTTTATTGCATACGAAAATGTATATAGAAGTAACTATAACGACCCTTTTATGTACTCAGACCCTTTTTATTCGTCGATGAGAGCACCGATTCAATCAAAAGAAATGCGACAATTTTTTCTGGATTTTGAAACAGGACAAGTGATAGAGTATGGAATCAATAATTTTATGACTATACTTATGCGTGACAAGGATTTGTACGATGAATATATTCAGCTTAACAAACGAAAAAAACGTCAAATGATGTTTTTGTATTTACGAAAATTTAACGAAAAACACCCTCTGTTTCTTCCTGTAAATTAATTAGAAAGATTCAGTATTAATAGCATTTCGAGTTATTTTCATGATTTGATTATACATTGATAAGCAATTTTTAAATTAAAGACTTATATCTTAAAAACAGTTCATCAACATGTGTTTATAAGTTTATCTGTTGTAAAACACAGTTTAAAAAATGTTTTATTATTTTTGCACTATATTACTTGAATGATATATTTATATGAAGCAACGGACGATAAGAAACCTAATTCAAAATAGCTGCGATTTATATTCAACTCGCATGGCTCTCTCGGTTGTGGATTCTAGCGGTTATACTTATAAGCAATTGTATGATAGGGCATTATCGATTGCTCTGAAGTTGAAAAAATATGGTATTCAAAAAGGGAATAAGGTTGCTATTTTAAGTGAAAATAATCCTGAATGGGGACTTAGTTATTTAGCTATAAATATTCTTGGAGCCGTAACTGTTCCCATCTTAAATGATTTTAGCACAAAAGAAATTAAAGAAATATTAGTTCATTCAGAGGCAAAGGCTTTATTTATTTCTCAAAAATTTTTGTCGAAAATAGAACAAGAGATTGCTTCGTTGGATTATGTTTTTGGAATAGAGGATATTAAATTAAATAAAAACTTATCGTCACAAAAACTTATCGAAGATTACAATCTTGAAACAATTGGAATTAATGTATCTTTTGATAAAGAATTTGGCATACTAGATGAGAATGACCTTTCGTCAATCATATATACTTCAGGTACAACTGGTTCGTCGAAAGGTGTAATGTTAATGCATAAAAATTTGGTTTCCAATTTAGAAGCTGCATTTGAGCTACAAGAAGTAAATACTGAAGACCGCTTTTTATCAATTCTACCACTGTCGCATACCTACGAATGTACATTAGGATTTTTAATGCCGATTAGATACGGTGCGTCGGTTTATTATTTAAATGCACTTCCAAGTCCGAGCATTCTATTTCCTGCATTAAAAAAGGTAAAACCAACTATAATGCTTACAGTACCTTTGTTTATCGAAAAAATATACAATGGACAAATTCTTCCACAATTTAATAGTGGAAAATATAAGGTGTTTTATAAGTATTCGTTTTTCAGGAAATTTTTAAATCGTGTGGCTGGAAAAAAACTGCTTAATACATTAGGAGGACGATTAAAATTTTTCGGAATAGGCGGGGCTCTTCTTTCTCCGGAAGTCGAAGCATTTTTAAGAGAGGCTAAATTTCCTTATGCAATTGGTTACGGATTGACCGAAACTTCTCCATTGTTGGCTGGAACAGGGCCTAAAAACACAAAATATAGAGCAGCGGGAGTTACAGTTGGAACTCAAAAACTAAAATTAATTAATGTAAACACCGAAACAGGTGAAGGCGAAATCGTTGCTAAAGGTGATAATATCATGCTAGGTTATTTTAAAAATCAAAATTTAACAAACGATGTTTTTACTATCGATGGTTGGTTTAAAACGGGCGATTTGGGATATTTTGATTCAAATAATATTTTGTACATTCGTGGACGACTCAAAAATATGATTCTTGGTCCGGGTGGTGAAAATATTTATCCCGAAACAATTGAGGCGGTTGTTAATCGACATAAACATGTAGTTGAATCAGTTGTGTATGAAATGAATGGTAAACTAGTTGCAAAAGTTCATTTAAACTATGAGAATGTTGAACAGCATTTTGAGTATATGAAAAGTTCAATTAAAAATTATCACAACGATGTGCAACTTTATGTAAAAGATATTTTAGAAGATGTTAAAAAATCAGTTAATCAAGATGTTAGTAAATTTTCACGTTTAACGTTAGTTATTGAACAATCGACTCCTTTTGAAAAGACACCAACGCTTAAAATTAAAAAATATTTATACACAGAAGTTTCGAATTAGTTATATATAAAATATTTATAGTCTTATTTTTAAAAAAATGGAAAAACCAGTTATAGCAGATAAAAAACCGATAATTATGGATATGGAAGCCGGTACATATTATTGGTGTGCATGTGGAAAATCGAAAAAGCAACCATTTTGCGACGGTTCTCATAAAGGTTCGTCGTTTGTTCCTTTAAAGGTTGAGATTTCAGAAAACAAAAAAGTAGCTTGGTGTACATGCAAACAAACCCAAAAACCTCCTTTCTGTGACGGAAGTCATCGAAACCTTTAATATTCATTAAGGTAAAATTGTAGACTAGCGTTTTGCTTGGCTTAATCCCAAAGAACCAATTGCACTTCGTTATTATTTTTAAAAATTATTTTTCCGTTTTAATAAAAAAATATTCTGAACTGATACAGGAGTTCATTGCAATTCTAGAAAATACGATGATTGATGGTTCAACAGGATTGAAAAATCAATCGAATAAAATAGTAAGCAAACTTTATAAACAAACATTATAATTATGTACACAATCGTTTTTGATTTTAAAACACATTTCGACGAAAGTATCGATGACCTTGTAAAAAACATGAATTTTATTCCATTTATCGGATTAAACATTTACTTTGAAGACGATGAAGTGATATTGCCCAACGATATGGAAAACCGAGGATGGTTTGAAGTTACCGATGTCGATTACTTAAGCAATCAAGACGCATTTGTTGTGGGGCTAAAAGATATGGGAGAATACGAAGCTGAATAATTTTAATGATTATTCACTTTAGTAACAAAGACCTGACAGGTTTTTATTAACTATCAGGTCAAGTTTTTGTATGTTGTTTGAGGCGTTAAAAAATAGAAAAATGGAAACATCATCGTATTTTTTTACTAATCTTTTGCCTGATTAGGTAATTAAAGTTTAATCATTTTCTTTGTACCAATTCCTCCATTGTTAGTTTGCAACTGATAGAAATATGTGCCTGATTGCAGGTCTGAATTATCAAGTATTATATCGTTAAATGTACTATCAACTGCGTAGCGTTTTACTTCCGTGCCCTGCATATTGTACAAAATTATTTCGCCCATCTGTGTGCCTTCAGGTAGTTGGTATTGCAGTGTTACTTTTCCGGTGCTTGGGTTTGGGTACAAATTTTTAAATAGCCCCTCCTGTGCTTGTATTAATTGACCGTTGGCTTCTGCAATTGCTGTACTTAATGTGCCAGGCAAACTGTAAACCTTTGCATGCCCATCATGATAACTTAATATCATTTTAGCTCCATTAATAGTATTATAAATAGGCAGTTGTTGTTGAGGTATATTTCCTTTTACCATTGGAGCACCAAAACTTGAAAATATCAAAGTACCATCTTCATTATATATGTTTGTTAAAGTATTACTACTATCACTATCACTGAAACCATAAATAAATTCAATTTTTGAATCTAAATTAAATAGATGTTCCGATAAGTATAACACCTCTCCCATACTACCACTACTATTCATAGGAAAACCTGAGAGATCAATTGTTTTAATTAAAACATGGGTAATATCATAAATGTTTATACATTTTCCTAATCTGTTTATTTTAATATATCTATCTCCAGATTCTTCAAAGTTAACTATCATTAGTTGATTTAATACACTTGGAGTCCCACTTGCATAAGATGCAGCACTATCATAATCTTGTTCTAAGATAATCTGTGCCTTTGCATTAAAACTAAATGCAATTATGGCAATAAGTAATAATTTATTCATTTTATCTGTTTTTAAAGTTTATAAAAATGTAACATATTTTATTAGAAAATCAAAAAGCTCATCTTCTTTTAAGAATGAGCTTTTTGTAATTTTTAGGTTATAATTTGAGCATTTTTTTAGTATCAACCACTTTATCGTTAATAATAAGCGAATAAGAGTAAATTCCAGAAGCAAGATTTGAAGAAGATATATTTAACTGACCATGTCCAAATTCTTCAATATTGAAAGTTTTAATTTGGTTTCCAAATTCATCATAAAAAGTAATTTGAGCATTGCAGTTTTCATGAACAAAGTATTTTACTACCGTTTCTTCACTAAATGGATTTGGCACATTCTGATATAATATTGCATTATTGGCAAGTTCAATATTACTAATATTTGAAACATTTTGTTGTTCATTATTATTTTGTAATATTTTATTAGATGTGTCTTGTTGAAGCAGACTTTGCAAAACTACCTTCATGCTGTCTATCATCTGTTGTTGTTCTTGAACTGCTTTTACCAACGGAACAACTATTTCGGCATAAACCAAGGAATATGGATCGGTATCGTTAGCTGGTTTGTTTACAATAGAAGATGTAAATCCACTTTCAATGGCTGCCTGCTCCACTTCTTGTGCAATAAATCCAGAATGTACTATTGCAGTTGATGACGTAAAGTCCATTCCTGCCTGATGCATTAATTTAACACTATCGGGCATATTTTGGATAAGAAAATCGTCAGCAGCTTTTGTGTCCATGTTGTAAGTAACAGGTCTAAGTTTTTTAATAAACTCCAAGCCTTTTACATTTTCAGTTACATTAAGTTTAAAACGACCATCTGAATATGTAGTCCAACCAACTTGCCCACCAATTTGAGTAACAGAAGTATTCCCAACTTTTATGTAATTAGTTGCTGAAACAATAGCGCTATTGCCTATAACAGTAGTGTTGCTGTAAGTACCGTTTCTATCGGCAGCATAACCTAAAGCCGTATTGTAATCGCCACTATCGTATTGGCTAAGTGTATTATTACCAATTGCAGTATTACCAGTTCCACCTGCAATATTAAATAATGCTGCATTACCAAAAGCACAATTACTGTTTCCTGTTGTATTGGCTAAACCTGCCAAATATCCATGTGCACAATTGCCTGAACCTGTAGTATTATTGCTAAGTGCATTAAAACCTATTGCTGTATTTGAACTTCCAGTTGTGTTGTCGTAAAGAGCTGTATATCCATTAGCGGTATTATGATGCCCTGTAGTGTTGGTATAAAGTGCCTGATAACCATTTGCTGTATTATAATCACCCGAAGTATTAGAATATAAAGCTTTATAACCAAACCCTGTACTCCCAGTTGCAGTATTACTATTACCAGCCTGATAACCAAAGAATGTAGGTCCACCATCATCAATTAACCCCGCTTTTTGGCTGTTAACTTTAAATACAAGGTCAACAGCATCGGTAGTACCTACGAAATTAGTTCCGGCGGTTAATCCCGAATTACCAGTAATATTCCAACCTGTAGAAGAAGTTAAAGCAGTTAACCAACTTAATGTACCTGAACCATTTGTTTGCAAAACCTGACCCGATGTACCATCTGCCGAAGGCAATGTATAAGTAGTAGAACCGGCAGCTGCAGCAGGTTTCAAACCCACATAACCAGAAGTTGAGCCATTCAATTGAAGCGAACCATCTTGATTTATTGTCATTCTAACGGTGTTGGTAGTAGAACCATTTGGTACTGTGAGAAATTCAAGTTTTGAACCATAGCCCGAAGAACTCCAATTTTCGGTAGTATAAGCTCTCATAGTTGCTCCAGCACCTATACTTGCATCGCCGTTATATTCGCCAGTGAAACTAACTTGACCTAGCGACCTGCCACTTGCGACATAATCGGTATTGCTACTTATAGCCAACAAATCAACGGAAGTTCCCCAACCGGAAGCATAGCTTCTTTGTACTGTTAATTTACTATCTGTAGCTGTTGTTCCGGCTACATGAAACTTACTAAGTGGAGATGTCGTGCCTAATCCAATATAAGTACCATCATCATATAACAAACTTTTTTGTATATAATGATTAGCTGCACTTTTCCACTTTGTAAGATAATTGTCTGTAGCATCTCCCGAAGATTCTTGTTGCACATTATAAGGCTGTGAATAACCCAAACTTGCGAACCATATCGCAACAATCATTAGAAATAATTTTTTTCTCATAATTTTAATTTTTAAGGTTTACTTCGTCCCAAGAGTTTAATTAATTTCCAACTAAAAAAGCGTGGGACTTAACTTAATCCGCTTCTGAGGTCTTAGGAACCTTTACTACAAACAAGTATAGCCCACTCCGTGACGTGAGCGTTTTACTTATTATTCTTGTAGTAATTTGAAATTTCCTAAGTTTCAGAAACGAGAATAAAAGCTAACGCTTTTTATGTTTTTTCCGTTTTAAACGGATTAATTTAATTCCTTTTGTTTTTTTGTTGTTTCCTCCTTTTTTTGTGAATTATAAATGTAAAAAATATTTTGCAGTTTTAAAAATATTTTTGGAAAATAATTAGGTGAATTAAGTTCTTTAATTACCGATATGTTTAAATTCTTTTTTCCTGCCTCTATTGGAGTTGTTACCAATAGACATCCGGGATTTTTTGTTGGTAATAACACCAACAAGGGAAAAAAATATAGAGAAATAAGTCGATTATGTTTTAGCAGTAAAAATACCAGTTCTTAAAGGACGACTAATTCGTTAGTTTTATATTTTTCGGAGTATAAGAAGTTGATAATACTTTAAATTCGGTACGTCGATTCAACTGATTGCAAATCTCTTTTTGTTTTTCGTCGAGCAGTTTTTCGATAAATTCAGGGTTAAGTATAGTGCCAGCCGTTAAAAATGGGTATTTCTTTGCAAATTCATCGTTAATAACTTTAGGCGTTGATTCTCCACAACCTTTTGGTGATAACCTATTTTGGTCAATGTTTTTGCTTATTAAATAATCGACAACCGATTGTGCTCGTTGCTGCGATAACTTCATATTGGTTGAATCTGGACCAACCATATCGGAGTGGGAGAGAAGTTCTATGGTTATGGTCGGATTATCGTTCAAGGTTTCTACTAAAATATCTAAAGCAATTTTTGAAGAGTCACGAAGTTTTGCACTTCCAAAATCATATTCAATATTAGGCAATTCGATAGTTTTCGCAACCGACGACATTACAATATCTGTTGCAATAATTTGGCTTCGTTCAAGACTGTCGGTCGAAATTTTTCCTTTGTAGTTAAAATAGCCTTCGAGCGAAGCAATGTAAATATACTCTGTATTTGGTTTTAATTCAAAACTATATTTTCCTTCTTCTATATTTGTTGTGTCTTTATAGGCTCGTCCGTCGCTTCCAATAAGTTTAATAGCGACTCCAGCTAAAAATTGACCATTATCTTCATCTTTTGCAAGTCCGCTTAATGTAAATTGCAATGGAGGAATAACAAAACTGTAAATATCAATTCCGCCTACACTTCCTTTTCGTCCTGACGAAAACAATCCATCTTCTTTTGTTCCTTTAAAAACAATTCCAAAATCATCGGCGTGTGAATTTATCGGGTATTTCATATTTTCGACAATCATTGAGTCGTTTTTATCTTTATAGGCTTTAAAAATATCTAGTCCTCCTATTGATGGTTGCCTATCTGATGAAAAAAACAAAACCCCATCGTTTCTGATAAACGGAAACAACTCGTCGTATTCGGAATTTATTTGAGAGCCCATATTTTCAGGAACTCCCCAGCCTCCATCGGTTTTTGTAACTTTCCAAATATCGGCACCGCCAATCCCTCCGAGTTCACGAGATGAAAAATATAAGGTGTTCTCATCTTCTGTTAAGGAAGGTTGACCGATTGAAATGCTATCGCCAACAATTGGAATAATTTCGGCTTTGTCCCAATAGCCACCTTTTTTTGCACTTTTAAATATTTGACAACCAACCTGTTTGTTTTTAACATTTTTGCAACAAGTAAAATATAGTTCGTTGGCTTTGTCGTTTAAAATTCCGGCACCATCGTCGTCGTAGGTATTTACAAGAGTATCAAATTTTGTTGGTTCTCCCCATATTCCTTTTCTATCCATGCTTGCTTCGAATAAATCTGCATTTTCAACACCCGAAATTCCATTAATTTTTTTACCGGTGGCTTCTTGTCGTGTGGAGGTGAAAATTATTTCGTTATAATCTTTTCGTGCATTCAATGTAGGGCAATAATCGTCCATTTTGGAATTTAACGGTTTCATATTATCAATAACATATTGGGTAGGATTGTTTACCCAATCTTGAACCAATTTGCAAGTTTCGATTCCTTCAATTGCTTTTTTGTCACCTGGATTAATAGTTAGTAAGGTATTAAATTGCTCTATAGCTAGATCGTATTTCATTTCCATAATCAGCATTTGAGCATAACTGTAAATGATGTCAGCTAGGTTATTATTTCCTTTTAATGCTTTCTTATAGTGTTTGATGGCTTCTTTGGGATTTCGCATATACTTATAGCAATCGCCCATCAGCATGTATATTTCAAACTTGTCGTTTTTGCTTTCGGTTTTTTTAAGTGAGCGTTTATAAAGGTTATAAGCTGTGTAATATTCTTTTTTATAGAACTTTTCGTCAGCTTTAATCTTGGTTTTGTTTTGTGCATTTGCTGATTGCAAAAAAGTGAAAAACAGAAAAAGTATTAGAAATGAGTATATTATGTTTTTATTCGTAGTTTTTTTATCCATTAAGTCGTAATTTGAAACTTCAAAATTATTAATTTTCGTTTAATATATGTTTTCTTCGTTTAATAAATTCTTTATCGTTAAACAATTTAATAATAAATTTTTGGTAAACTATCATTCCGTTGTATAGTGAATTAATCGAAATTTTTTCGTTTATATTGTGTACTGAATTAATTTCTTCGTCAGAAAATATAACAGGAATAAATCCATAAACTGGAATATCGTATTGTCGAAAGTAGTTATTGTCGGTAGTAGCAGGGAAAAGAAAAGGAATTACTTCACTATCTGGATATACATCTTTGGTGGATTCTTGTAGTTTTGTGTAGAAAAAATTTTCAAAGTCTGAAGCATTCGCTCCTGGAGTTTCGTTTAATATGGTAACACTTATTTTAGGTCCAAGTACATTTTCGACTTTTTTTATAAATTTTTCGGAATCAGTTTCGGGTAAAAGTCTGCAATCAAGTATTGCATAAGCTTTGTCGGCTATTTGATTGTTTACGATTTCACTATTGTATAAGCCAGTAATTACAAATGTATTGTAAACGAGTGTGTGCATAATTTCGCCTTCTTCAAAATTCTTTTTCACGAAAGGCCAAAATATTTCCCAATTGACGTGTTTTAAAACAAAACCTTTAATTCCTCCTTCTAATTGCCCCATTTCTTTAAACATTTTTCTTGCAATTTTTCCAAATCGAATCAAACGTTTTTCATCTAAAAGTTTAATCAGCGATTTAATTAATTTTTTATTGGAGTATAGAGCGGGCGGTGCAGCTCCATGTCCCATTGATTTTGAATCGGTCTCGAGTTTTAACCAAAGAGCTTTTTTTTCAGATACTGAAATTCCGAATACTACTTGTTCGGGTTTTGATGGGATAACATGTGTCATTCCAGAGCCACCTTCTCCATATATTGCTACAGGGTTTAGTTCTGAGAGAAAATTTTTTGATACAAAATTTGCTCCCGAATAATCAGATGTTTCTTCACCTGAAACGGCAAGAAATGTAATATTGTATGGATAGTCGCTGATTTTAGCAGAGTCGATAAAATCTTGAATCGCCATTAATTGCATTGCTAATAATCCTTTGCAATCAATAGCACCTCGTCCCCAAACATAACCATTGGCAATAGTTCCGCTAAAAGGAGGATATTTCCAAAGTGATGATTCTCCAGAAGAAACTACATCTAAATGACTCATAAATATAATGTTGGGTTTTTGTAAACTAAGTGGGTATAGTGAAGCTGTAAAGTTAAATGTGCTATCGTTTTTAAATACTTTTGTATGTAAACCAATATTATTGCAATAGTCGAGTATGAATTGTGCTATTTTATTTTCGTTTCCGGTAATTGATTCAACTTTAATTAAATCTGACAAAAAAGATTCAATTTTATTTGATTTTTGTGCGATTGCTCCGTTTGAAATTAATAAAATTGAAAAAAGCAAAATAAAGATAAATATTATGTTTGTGTGTCGATTCAATTCCTAAATATTTTTATGATTATAAAAAGTTCGGAATTATTGAGAACCGAATTTTTTTACATCGGGAGAAGTAATTTCTTTAGGCTCTTCCGATTCTTTTCTTAAAATATCCAAATCCTTCTTATTCAAGATTGAAAACTGATTGGAAGAACCGATAACTTTAAATTCAGTTCGTCGATTTTTAGCTCGACCCTCGGGGTTATCGCTGCCATTTGGATTTGAATTTCTTGCTATGGGTTGCGATTCTCCGTAACCTTTTGCAATCATGCGATTTCGTTCAATTCCTTTGTCAATCAGATAATTTACAACACTTTCGGCTCGTTGTTGCGAGAGTTTCATATTGAATGCATCGCTACTAACACTGTCGGTGTGAGAACTAATTTCGACAATAATGTCAGGTGTTTCATTTAAAATTATGAAAATAGTAGTGTCGATAGTAATTTTAGCATCCTCTGTCAAGCTAGCTTTGCTAAATTCGTAGTATATGTTGTCAATAACGATTGGTATTCTGGGTATTTTTTTCAATGGTAATGGATTAACCTTGTCTTTTCGTGTTTCGAGTTTTGTTTCTAATGTTGAGTAAAGAGTACTGCTGTTAAAGTACCCATCTTTACTGGCAATAATTTTATATTCTTTGCCTCTTTCAAGTTCAAAAGAATAATCGCCCATAATGTCGGTTGTATCTTGTTCAACCAAAATAGGTTCTGTTCCTTCTTTATCAATTAAATAAAGCGAAACAATTGATTCTTCGCAAAGATTTGTTTGTATAAATTTATCGTCTATTTTAGCATTAATATTCTCTTCTTCAATTCTATACACAATTCCTTCTAGGTTTATGAAAAACATATCGAGGTATTTAACGGTATAAATATCGTCGCAACACGTTGGATTTTTTAATGCCATACCACCTTCACGATTCGAAGTGAAAAATGCTTCTTTTTGGTTTTTTGTAGGAACGTAGTATATATCGTCGGCACTTGAATTTACAGGGATTCCTAGATTTTCGGGAGCTAACCAATGCGCAAGTTCTCCATTTGATTTGAAAATATCCAGTCCACCAATGCTTGGGTGTCCGTTTGAGCTGAAATAAAGAGTATGTTTGCGTTGGTCGAAATATGGCGACAATTCTTCACCTTCGGTGTTTATTTTACTTCCTACATTTTTAGGACCTTTAAAATAATTCCTTTCGGTATCGTAAATCATGTACCAAATGTCGTTACCTCCTTTTGTTCCTTCGCGGTCTGATACAAAGTAAATGACTTCAAGATTTTTTTTCGATTCTAGTCCAATAGTTGGTTGGGTTGCTGTATATTTTTCATCGTTAATCCCATTCTCAAGAATTTTGGGCTCTTCCCATTTGCCGTTTTCATCTTTTTGACTCATGTAAATTGAACAAATAACTTTGTTTTCCCAATTTGTTTGACATCGTGTGAAATAAAATCGATTTCCATCGGGTGAGAATGCTCCATTTCCGGTATGTGAGTTATCATCGTTAAATGGACCTACTAATTCCTGCCCACCAACCCATTTATCGTTAATTTTAGCAGCTTCATAAAATTTCCTAACCGGTTTTTTTTCGCCTTCAATATCGAAATATTTAACCGAATCGGCTTTTAGCGAAGCGTATATAAGTCGATCGTTTGAAACAGGGATTGGTGAAAATTCAATGTAGGCTTTGTTTATCGAAGTATCGAGATGATAAAGCTCAACATTTTGTTTCTCTTTCAATAATTTTAATGCTAACTCGGCTCCTTCAATTTCGATTTTATTTAACTTCTTTAAATCTTGATCTTTGCATTCTTTTTTAAATTTCTCAAAGTTGACAATTGCTTCTGAGTATTTGCCATTCATTTTTTGCATTTGAGCTAAGTAAAATAATACATTCGGGTATTTGTTAGGTTCGCTCACAAAAACGGATTCGAATGTTTTTTCAGCATTTTTATAATCTCGCGATAATTTATACAACTCGGCTAATTGGTTCAGATAATCGATGTCGTCGGTTTTTAATTCGCAGTATCGTTCTAAGTAATCGATTGCAGAATATATATCGCCATATTTTATTGCTGTTTTGCTCAATACTTTTAACTGGCGTGTTGACAATTGATTCAGGTTCTTTGGCTGCGAAAGTGCAACGAAAGGAATTATTAGTAAAAAAGCGAATATGTATTTTTTAAAATCTATCACAAGGAATGGTAATTTTAGTAAGTTTAGTACTAGGAACGGTATAAATCAACGATATTTCGAATCCTCCTTTGTAGTTCGTTGCAACTTTTAAATCAGAAACGTTGAAATCGTAACTTATTCCTAAATCTACATTGAATAAATTTGCTCCGACTACTCCAATAAACGAATCGGGGTTTCGCGAAATCCCGTCGCGAAAGTAAACTCCCATGAAAATATTTTTAACCTTTGATACTTCGCTCGGAAGAATATATCCAAAATTACTCCCTACCAACATATCAGAGGCTTTAGAATGTTCCATTAATAAGAAATTCGGGTAAATAAAATATCTTGACTGAATGTAATACTTTCCTCCAGCGTGAATAACTTTTCGCATAGACAGTTTATTGTCTTTATCGAGAAACGATTCTTTAGGTTGGTTAATATGGAACAATGAAATTCCAACATCAGGAACAAAATTTCCAAGTTTGCCACTCCAGGAAATTCCTGCGTTCAAATCCATATATGAAATTTGTTCGCCAACTGTTGTTTCCCCACTTGATAAATCAGAATTGAAATATCCTGTAGTATTATCAAATTGATTAGGGAATGTTAAATTTTCGGGCAGTACGCTTTTCATTACAAATCCACCCTGTATTCCAATATTAAAACTATGATTTCCTAAAATTTTATGAAAAGCAATGGAACCAAATATTTTATTTATAGCAAGTTCAGCTGTTGATGACTCGTCGTTTAGAATTAAAAATCCGAAACTTAATTTATCTTTTCGTAAGTATAAAGACTTGTCAATCCCAAACGAAATTGTGGTATATGGAATTGGAGGACTGGAAAAAGAGCCCCATTGCCGGCGATAATTATTCATAATTCTCCAATCGCCATCGTAATTTCCTGTATTAGCAGGAGTCAATGTGAGGGGAGAAGCATAAAATTGAGAGAAGTGAATATCCTGTCCAGTAGTTAGTTGGACTAAAAAAAAGAATGAAAATATGCTTGTAAAAAATAGTTTCATGTAACAGAACTTTATAAACAAATATAATAATAATATAATTATCTGGTAAAAAACTTTAACAATATTAATGTTTTGTTGAAATAAAAGCATTATTTTAGTTTCAAAAAAAATAGAGAATGAGACTTTATATCACTTTAACGTTCCTTTTTCTGCTCTTGAGTACTTATATTTTTGCTCAAAATCCGATTTCAAGTTTCGCGATAAGCGATAATTCTGGTTGCAGTCCTCACACAGTTAGTTTTACCGATCAGTCATCAAATGCTTCTTCTTGGAGTTGGACATTTGGGAACGGAAATATTTCGACAAACCAAAATCCATCGGCAGTTTATACAATTCCCGGAACTTATACTGTTACGTTAACAGTTTATAATGGAGTTCTTTCTAATTCATCGTCTCAAACAATTACGGTTTTTTCAAATCCTCATGCAAATTTTGAAGCAGTTGAAACAATTTATTGCACTCCTTTTAACACAAATTTTCATGATTTGTCGGTTCAAGGAGATGGTACTTTGACTCAATGGACTTGGGATTTTGGCGATGGATATTCAAGCAGCTCTCAAAATCCTTCACATATTTTTCAAGATGAAGGATTATATACCATTACCTTGCAAGTAATTGATGAGAATGGCTGTAATGCTGATACATTTTTTTCAAACTTTATTACTGTAACCGAAAAACCAGTAATTAATATTTCTGCATCAGAGACTTTTTCTTGCGAACCTCCGCTTGATGTTCAGTTTACAAACAACTCAACCGCTTATGGAAACGTAACATACGCATGGGATTTGGGAAATGGAGAAACATCTACCATTGCTGCTCCATCGTCAAGTTACGATGTAACAGGGCAATACGACGTGAGTTTTTCTATTACTGATGAAAACGGTTGCTTTGCGGATACTATTCTGATAGATTATATAAATGTAACCAATGTTGTTGCTGATTTCGATATTCCAGACACAATTTGTCGAGGTGTTGCATACACTTTTTTAAATACTTCTGTTGGTGGTGCTACCTATAGTTGGAATTTTGGTGATGGAGCAACTTCGACTTCTGTGAATCCTTCACATTTATATAATATTTCGGGAGATATAAGCGTAACCCTAATTTCAACTGAAAGTTTTCAATGTAAAGATACCATTATAAAATCGATATATGTTGAACAAGCGATTGCCTCATATACATATTCTCCTGCATCGTGGTGTCAAGCTCCGGTTGATGTAACATTTACAAATTCATCTTCATCGAATATTGTATCGTGGTTGTATTCTTTTGGAGATGGGCAAACAGGGAGCAATTCAGATGATGTTCACGAGTATATTGCAGGAGGAGTTTACTTGCCAACATTAATAGTTGAATCGACACATGGATGTAGAGATACAAGTTCGTCGGGTTCGGTTGTTATAATTCCTTTTGCAGTAAGCATAAGTGCTGATACAAATAGATCGTGTTTACCTCTTCCTATTGAATTTACCGAAACGAATACATCTGTTCAGCAGATAGTTAACTGGAGTTGGGATTTTGGCGATGGCGGAACTTCAACCGACAGTATGCCAACCTACACATATAATGATGATGGAGACTTTTATGCTGTCTTAACGGTTGAAAACGAAATTGGTTGTGTTGGAGTTTCCGACCCATTGTTAATTGAAGTAGGAGACTCGTTAATTCCTCAAGCTCAAATAGACTCGATTATTACATGTGCCATTGACGAAATCACGTTTACTGATATTTCTGATTCAACAGATTTGATTGATGAGTGGTGGTGGTATTATGGAGAAGGAGAGGGAGAAGGAAGCACAGCCGAAGCAACTCATTTGTATCAAGACACTACCGGATATTTTGATATTCAGTTTGTAATTGGTTATAATGGTTGTTATTCAGACACACTAAAAGATTCGGTGTTAATATTAGGACCAATTGTAAAATTAGATGTGGCAATGGAATGCGATAGCCCATTTGTTTATACATTCACCCTTGATATTACCGATGCAACTGATTTTACATTAGATTTTAGAGATGGCACCGATACGGTTTTTTCCTTTGAAAATGATACTTCGATGCTGATTGAAATTACCCATACTTACGATTCGTTATTACATGGTACAGATTTTTATGTTGTTCTATCTGCTTTTAACGATACGGTTAATGAGCCTGATGGTTGCGAATACTTTGACAGTTTACAAGTTTATATTCGAGATATTATTGCTGATTTTATAATAAGCGATACCTTACCTTGTGCGAACGAAAGTGTTACATTTACATCAACATCGCAAGATGCAAGTTCGTATTTTTGGCAAGCTCATAATCATACGACTGGTGTAAATAGTTCGATTTATAGTGGAACTTTATCAACGGCAAATTACACATTCAATACAAATGCATATTTTGATATTAATTTTATTGCAACCGATTACAATGGATGTAAAGATACGATTTCGAAATGGTTAAAAACCTATCGACCTATTGTAAATTTTGCAGCCGATTCGTTGATTGGTTGCACACCTTTATTGATGAATTTTTATGACACAACAGCTTCAGATACGGCTTTAATTAATTGGGAATGGAAGGTTAATACAGTAACTTTTTTATCAGGAGATGAAGATACGGTTTCTTATAACTTAAATCAGATTCAAAATTATACAATTCGGTTGATTGTTACCGATACCTTGGGATGCTCAAATTATAAAGATTTAGCCATTACTTCAACTAAACCAAAACCACATTTCTCTATAAGCGATTTACAATTATGTGCCGGTGATTCGGTCAGTTTCACGAACAGTTCCACGGGACACGGAATACTATCATACGAATGGTATTTTGATGATGGAGATTCGGCATTTGTAACAACCCCGTATCATACTTACGTTGATTCGGGATATTTCCATGTGTCGTTGTTAGCAATTGACGATATTGGTTGCGATTCCTTAGTTTATTATAACGATTCAATTCATGTTCAGGCTATTCCTGATGCTGCTTTTGTGGCTGATACAACGGTTTGGGATTGCTATTATAATGTTCATAATTTCCAATTTACCGATACAACTGAATCAGTTTATGTAAATTCGTATTTATGGTATTTTGGCGACGGTTCAAGTTCAAATGTTCCGAATCCATCGCATATTTATAATTTACCTGGCGATTATTCAGTGCAATTGTCGGTTGAAACTACTTATGGATGCAAGGATACAACTTTAAAAGCTGGGTATATCGAAGTAAATGGTCCTTTGGGTGTTGGCGTTTTTCCAACTACTTTGTGTAGAGGAGATTCAATTATGTTTTTAGTCCAAGACACCTTTGATGTATTTTCTTTCGATTGGGATTTTGGCGATGGATATCTTATCGAAAATTCTGAAGATACAACGCATCATATTTATAATATAATGGGGCAACTTATGCCAACATTAATTTTACATAGTGACACTATGGGAACCTGCGATGTCCCTGTTCAGGCTTCTTTATACATTCATGAGTTGACCGCCAATTTTTCAGGGGAACAAAATGGCTGTATTGAACAACATTCAGTTAATTTGGACGATCAAAGTACAAGTGTTGCCGATAATGTAGTTGCTTGGAATTGGGATTTTGGTAACGGTACAAGTTCTTCGCTGGAAAATCCGCCTATTTTTTCTTACAACGATGTTGATACCTTTGATGTAACACTTATCGTTCAAAATGAATTTGGTTGCCACGATACAGTGGACAAGGAAATCATAATTTACCCATTACCTATTTTAACAATACGCGAAGATACTTTAATTTGTTTGGGTAGCGAAGTGCAACTATGGGCAACCGGGGGAATAGATTACCAATGGTCGCCAAATTATAATCTTAGCAATAATTTGATTTATAATCCGATTGCAAATCCTCAAATTGAAACAACATATTCTGTGTTGGTTACCGACACAAACAGTTGTTATGCTAGTGAAAATGTTCACATTACGGTTCAACAGCCGTTGAATTTAGAACTCGATGTTATGTATATGGGAGAAGTGATTGATGGCGAAGAAATAACAATTATATTGGGAGACACCATTTTCTTTAATGCAATTACGGCTGATACGGCAGTTGTAAGTTGGTCTCCAAACGAGCACATAAGTTGTATCGATTGCATTTCTCCGTACGCAAATCCATATGCATCAATTCAATATACTGTTCTTATCATTGACCCAAATGGATGTAATTTTGAAGTTTCTGAGTCAATTCAAGTCAATGTTACCGAAGCAACTCTTGATGTTCCTTCGGCATTTACACCAAACGGAGATAATAATAACGATGTTCTTTATGCAAAAGGTTGGGGACTTGAAAAATTGTTGGAATTTAAAATATTTAATCGTTGGGGACAATTGGTTTTTGAAACAGCCGAAATTAACGAAGGTTGGGACGGAACATTTAATGGTAAATTACAGAATATCGACACCTATGTTTTTATGGTAAAAGGTGAAGCATACAATGGGGATGTTTTATTCAAAAAAGGATATGTTAATTTAATGGAATAGAGTTTATTACGTGTAATAATGAATGTAAAAAGTCAACAAATCATAGAAAGCCAAAATGTTTTAAAAGTAGTTGGCTTATTTAGCATATTTTCAATAATTTGGTTTGGCATTTTTGAGTTCTTTTTAGTTGATATTTTTCCACTCCATAGTATTTTTTATGTAGTAATTGTATTAGGTATTTTCATGTATGCGTATAAACTTTTTTCAAAAAAAATTAAAGATGATATTAGCGTACACAATGATAATGGAAGATTCGAAAGATTTTTAGATAATCTAAACAGCAATTGTTTCTATTTCCGGCACGATATTGATAAAAATTTTGCTTACATCAGTCCTTCTATTGAAAAAGTATTATTGTGTGCACAAAAAGAATTTAATACCAACACTGCAAAATACAATGCCGATAAATTAGCTATAAATGTTTTTGAAAAGCATAAGCGTTTACACAATAGTGGAATAAAATTACCACCATATGAAACCATTTTATTCGATTCGAAAGGCGGAATTAAAAATTTTGAGATACGTGAGTTCCCTGTTTTAGATGATAATAATGAGATACTCTCTATTGAAGGAATTGCACACGATATTACCGATTACAAAAAAGTTGAAACCGAATTAAAAGAAAAGGAAAATAAATATCAAATTCTGTACGAATCGGCAAATGATGCAATATTTATAATGAAAGGTGGTATTTTTATCGATTGCAATAAAAAAGCGACAGAATTACTCAAATGCTCTTACGATCAGATAATTATGCAGTCGCCATTGAAGTTTTCTCCGGGTATTCAAGCCGATGGCGTTGACTCAAAAAGTAAAGCCGATGCTAAAATTAAAGACGCATTGAAAGACAAACCGCAACGTTTCGAATGGCAACATTCTAAGTTTAGTGGAGAAGTATTTTGGACTGAAGTGATGTTGAGTAAATTTGTTTTTATGGATCAACATTTTATCCTAGCCCTAGTTCGAGATATTGATTCGAAAAAGAAAATGGAGCAACAGCTATCCGAAAGTGAATCGAAATTCAGATCGGTTGCTGAAACTACGCCTACTGCAATGTTTATTGTTCAGGAAAATAATTTTAAGTACATGAACAAAGCTGGTTTAGAGATGTTGGGATTAACAATTGAAGAGCTTGCAAAATATAGTTTTTGGGACGTGATTTATGAGCAAGATAGAGAATTAGTCAAAGAACGAGGGCTTGCCAGACAGCAAGGCGAAGATGTTCCGACACGTTACGAATTCAGAATTGTTAATCAGAAAACACGAAATATAATTTGGTTAGATTTTTCTGCTTCATACTTCTTGTATCAAAGCAAACCTGCATTATTGGGCTCGGCATTTGATATTTCCGACAGAAAAAGAGTAGTAACGGAACTTAATAAAACACAAAAGGTATTAATCAATGCAATTGAGGCTTCTCCTGATTTGTTTACCATTATTGATAAAAATCACAATATACAACTTTGTAATTGGAAAGATCACGAATATTTTACAGAAACCCACAAGCAAGAACCTAAATGCCATAAAGCTTTTTTTCAAAACGAGCAGATTTGTGAAAATTGCCATGCAAAAGAGGTTTTTGAAACTGGAAAACTAAAAGAATATGAAGCAGTAAATCCGATAGATGGAATCAAGCGTCGGATAAGAATCTATCCTCTTCTTGACGAAAACAATCAAGTTGAATCAGTTGTTGAGCACGTTCAGAGAATAAAATAACAAGTTTTTTTACCCTGTTATCCCAAAATGTCTTTTATCATTCTCAACTTGTGAGTATATATTTTTCGTTCTTCGTTATAAATTCCTTGGTGGTCGAGTTTGTCAATTCGAACTTTCCCCGAAGCATGAAGAATTTTTCCTCCTTCAAGAACTAATCCAACATGAGTAATAATTCCATCACTGTTATCGAAAAAAGCAAGGTCAGCATTTTTTGCATTGTCGATAAAGTCAATATTTGACCCATGTTCAATTTGTTTTCGTGCATCACGATTAATATTGATTCCGTGTATTTTATACGCGACTTGTGTTAAGCCCGAACAGTCGATTCCAAACGGATTGCGTCCTCCCCACAAATACGCACTATTCATATATTGCATCGCCGAATCAATTATTCGCTTTCGAATATCGCATGACGAACAACTTTTAATATCTTCGAGCAGTTCGTATTCGTGTTCGCCTAAAAAGAAACATTTTGTTTCGTTTCTAAAAAATGGGAACGAACTACCTCCGCCGATATAAAAAGTTTGTTTTGTACTCTTATTTTCAATGTTATTGATAAATAGTTGGCTTACAAAAGTATTGTTCTGTGTAATTCCATTGAAAAATTCTTCCGTGATTTCTTGAATCATTTTTTTGTCAATCCATCCAATGTAATTATCAAAATTCAGTTTAATTTTTGCCCAACGATCAATTAATTCAACTATTTCAAAATGTTCGCCGAACAATATTTCGGTCATCATCTCGCTCGATTCTGCAGGTTCACGACGTAAAGGAATTGAACTGATGTTGGCTATCCCGAATTTCATAATTTTTTAATCAAGTTTATATTTTTTCAATGTTTTAATTTCTTTGGCAAACTCATTAACTTCAGCGATAACTTTATCTTCATCAATAGTTAATAATTTATTTTCTTTCATAATTATTCTACCATTCACGATAACCGTTTCAACGTCGCTGCCTTTCATGGCAAATACGATTTGAGAATATAAATTATACATTGGAGTTAAATGTGGTCTATGTAAGTCAATAATAATTAAATCAGCCTTTTTACCAACGTCAATCGAACCAATTTTATCCTCCATGCCTAACACTTTGGCACTTCCAAGTGTTGATAGTTCAAAAACTGTTTTTGCACTTGTTACGGTAGGATTATTGCTAACAAATTTGTGTAAAATCGAGCAAGTTTTCATCTCGCCAAACATATCTAAATCGTTGTTGCTAACAACTCCATCGGTTCCCAATCCAACTTTTATACCCATAGCCAACATTTCTGGAATTGGAGCAGCACCACTCGAAAGTTTCATATTGCATTGAGGATTGTGAGCTACGCCAACTTTTCTTTTTGCATATATTTTCAAATCTTCAGGGGTGAGATGTACGCTATGTGCTGCAATTACGTTTTCGCCAAGGATTCCTAAATTATCTAAATGCTGCGTAGGTGTTTTTCCATACTTTTCTTTAATGATTCCAACTTCCCAAGCCGTTTCTGAAAGGTGAATGTGATAAGGAACATTATATTTATCGGCTAATGCTTTCGATTTTTTTAATAATTCGGGTGAACAAGTGTACGGAGCATGAGCAGCCGTAGCAATGGTAATTAATTCGTTGTTTTTGTATTTATTCAAAAGGTCTTCGGTATATTTAAAGCCTTCTTCCGGCGTTTTTGTGTTCGGCGATGGAAAGTCAATTAAACCTTCGGATAAAACAGCTCGTAAACCAGCTTCTTCAGCAACTTGAGCAATATCGTCGGTAAAATAATACATATCATTGAAAGTGGTTGTCCCTGTTCTAATCATCTCAATAAATGCAAGTTTTGCCCCTAATCGAGTATTCTCTTTATTGATGTATTTTGCTTCGAGTGGAAAAACATATTCGTAAAGCCAATCTTTTAATACAATATCGTCGGCAACTCCGCGAAACAATGTCATTGGGGTATGTGTGTGCGAATTAACCAAGCCAGGTAATACTAATTTATCTGATGCATCAATCACATCATTTGCTGAATAAACATTTATAGCATCGGTTTTATTTCCAACAAATATGATTTTAGTTTTGTCAATAACTATAACTTTGTCTTTACTTACGATACCTGTTTTATCGTTAACTGTTGCAATAATACCTCCTTCAATAATGAGGTCTACTTTTTGTGCTCCTTTGTAATCAAATTTCATTTTTTATTCGTTTAATGTATCAGTCTTATTATCAGTAAAATAAGTTGATATAAATAATAAGTATTTTTATTTTAAATATTTTTTTATTAATTTGCTAAGCAATTTATTTAATCTTTAGTAGATAAAATTTAGCAAAGTTAATTATAATTTTTTAAACTCGGTTTAAAAAAATCACTAATGAAAGATTTTCAGTATGATAGAAAAATTTAAAAGTACAGCGACTTTCTTAAAAGAAAGAATTAAAAACGAGCCTGAAATAGGAATTATTTTGGGAAGTGGCTTAGGCGGATTAGCAAATAAATTAGAAGATGCCATTGCCTTTGAGTATAAAAATATTCCTAATTTCCCGGTTTCTACGGTCGAAGGGCATAGTGGAAAGTTGGTTTTTGGAAAATTGGGTGGAAAAAATGTAGTTGCTATGCAAGGTCGATTTCATTTTTACGAAGGATATCCAATGGACGTTGTTACATTTCCTGTAAGGGTTATGAAATTTTTAGGTGTAAAATATTTATTTGTATCAAATGCGGCTGGTGGGTTAAATCCTGACTTTAAAGCAGGAGATATGATGATTATCAACGACCATATTAATTATTTCCCGACCAATCCGCTAATTGGTAAAAATTATAATGAATTAGGTCCACGGTTTCCTGATATGAGCAAAACATACAATCGTGAATTGATTGCAAAAGCTAAAGAAATAGCGAAACAAAATAATTTGAAGGTTCAAGAAGGAATTTATATTGGAAGTTCAGGTCCAACCTTAGAAACTCCTGCCGAATATAGATTATTTCATAAATTTGGTGCTGATGCTACCGGAATGTCAACAGTGCCTGAAGTTATTGTGGCTCATCACATGGGAATAAAATGTTTTGGGATGTCGGTAATTACAAATGGTAGCGAACCTGCCGACCCTAACGGAGAAACAACACACGACGAAGTTCAAGATGTTGCAGGTTCAGTTGAACCTAAAATGACCTTGATTTTTACAGAATTGATTAAATCGTTATAAGTTTCTTTTAAATTATAGTTGAAAGGAGGCTTTATAAAAAGTGTCTAGCTTGTCATTTCGAGCGAATGCGAGAAATCTTAATGTGTTATATTTTAATCATTTAGATTCTTCACTACGTTCAGAATGACAAAAAAACTTGACTTTTTACACAGTCTCTTTTTTTATTGCTATTATTTAGCAGATATACCAAAAAAAACAACTTTTTTAAACTTTTTTCGTCTAACTACATGAATGTAATTTATACATGAAACAATCTAAACAATTTAAAACCATGAAAACAAAAATAATTTTAATATTAGCATGGTTTCTTATCGTAAATATTGGCACAGAAGCTCAAAATATTTCAGACGAATGGACGGTTAAGAATCTTAATGATGAAAATTTTTCAGGACATTATTCTAATGTTACTGTACATAGCGATGGCTATATTTATGTTGCAGGAAACTATTGGGGAGAAGAAAAATCTCAAATACTTATCTCAAAATATGATAGCTCAGGAGTTGTAATTTGGAAAAAATATTATGCAAACTATCCACAAAGATCATGTCATTTTAAGCAAATGATAATTGAAGAAAACTATATTTATATTTTAGCATCTATTGACGAAGATTTTTTAACACTTAGATATTCGACTAATGGATTATTGTTGTTCGATGTGGTTTATAATGCTCCAGATAGTTTAAATAATGCTCCAGTCTCTATTTTAGTAAAATATAATGAAGTTTATGTTATTGGAAATATTGAAGATGCTGATGCCTTAACAAATTACACCGATGCAATAATAGTAAAATATGACTCTAATGGATTTCAAAAGTGGGCTACAATATATGGTAATCAGTGGAATGGAACAGATTTTATAAATAACTTATTTGTTGATAATGAAAAAAATGTTTATGTTTCAATTTCAGGAAAAGTAAGTGCAAATACATATGGATTTATAACGAATAAATATAATTCGATTGGTCAATTATCTTGGTCAAATGCTTTTGAATATCCTGACTCAAACATTATTAACGTATTTAATAAATCTTTTATAAATTTAGGGAATAATGATAATGTTTATGTTTTGGGTGGGGGATCTTACAACAATAGTGTTAGTGGGAATCATTTCCTTACCGTGAAGTTAAAATATAATAATTCGGGAAACCTATTGCTTGCTAACGTAGATACAACGACATCAATTTCAAATTTCACAATTGATTCAGCCAATATAATTCATCGTCAATATTTTTCGATAAATAATTCAAACAATCCTGAAAAAACGATGATTTCTGTGCAATATGATTCTTTATGGAATGAAATATATCATAAAGAATGGTCAACAAGTTCATTTGGAGGAAAAGGAGCAATAACCAGTTTTGAAATAGATAATAAGAGTAATTTATATTGCTCAGGTTATTTATATTATAAAGAGGATTCAATAAATTATGGAACATATTTTATTACTGAAAAAATTGATTCCAATAATCAAAGGGTTTGGATTAGTGTTAAAAATTGGGAATATGGATATAATATTGCGACGTCAATTACTCTTGACAGTAAAAATAATGTTTATGTAATTGCTTACGGAGGAGGAATAGAATATAATCAATATTTGATAAAGTATTGTGGTTATTGTAACTCAACTATAAAAGGAAGTGTTTATTTCGACGAAAACGAAAATTGCATTAAGGATTCAACAGAAGTTGGAATTCCAAATGTAATAATCAAAACTGAACCCGAAATCAGATATGCAACAACTGATTCGTTAGGAAATTACACATTATTTGTTGACACAGGAACATATAATATTAAGCAAGTTCTACCAAATGAGTATTGGAGCGAAAGCTGTCCAGAAAATCAACAATATTATGTACATATAACACCTGAAAACGATGCAGTAACGGATATTTTATTTGCCAATAAAGCAAATATATTGTGTCCATTATTAAATGTTAGTATTTCAACACCAAGATTACGCCGATGTTTTTCAAATAATCAATATTATGTTTCATATAGCAATACAGGCTTAGTTCTATCAGAAGAAACATATATAAAAATAAATCTCGATGAATATGTAAATCCTTTAAGTAGTACATTGCCTTGGACTAATGTTGAAAACAACACATATACATTTGATGTTGGAACGCTTAATCAAAATCAAACAGGACAATTTATAATTACAAGTAATGTTTCGTGCGATGCAATGTTAGGACAAACATTATGTACAGAAGCTCGCATTTTTCCTGACTCTTTATGCGTAGAAGTTGATTCTATTTGGGATAAGTCAAGTATAACTGTTACAGGAGAATGCACAGGAGATAGTTTAGTCTGCTTTGTGGTTAAAAACAATGGCGAGAGTATGACAGGAATAAGCTATATAAGAGTATTTTACGACAATTATTTGATTGATTCTTTAACATTTCAACTTTCAGCAGGCGACAGTTTAATTAAATGCTACGAAGCAAATGGACAAACCATTCGATTGGAAGCTGATCAAAGACCGGAACATCCCGGAAACAGTCATCCACAAGCAACAGTCGAGCTTTGTGGAAACTCCTTAAGTCCATCTTTGGGATTTGTAACAATTGTTGCAAATGATGATGCTTCGCCAAATATTGATATCGATTGCCACGAAATAATAGGTTCTTATGACCCTAACGAAAAAACAGTAAGCCCAAAAGGCTTAACAAACGAGAAATATATACCTCAAAACACACAACTTCAATATAAAATTGATTTCCAAAATACAGGTACTGACACAGCTTTTACAGTAATTATTCTTGATACAATTTCGCCATATTTAGATATTGAAAGTGTGGCATTTGGTGTTACAAGTCATAATAGCACATGCCGAATATATGGCGATAGAATAATTGAATGGCGATTCGATAATATTCTACTTCCCGATAGTAATACAAATGAGCCTGAAAGTCATGGATTTGTTACATACAACATTAATCAAATTCAAAATCTTGAAAAAGGAACTGTTCTAGAAAATAATGCAGGAATATATTTCGATTTTAATTTGCCAATAATTACAAATACAACACGCAACATAGTTTGTGATACATTGCTTATAAATTCAATTCCTGTAATTGATGTAACAAATAAAAAAACGGTTCTAATATTTCCAAATCCATCAACAGGGCAAATAACAATCAAAGCAAAAGAGCCAATTGAAACTATCGAAATTTATAATTGTTTGGGTATTAAAACAGAAGAAATAAAATTGCACAACAAAGAATTGAAATATACTTATCGTTCAAAAAACGTAAAAGGAATTTACTTTGTAAAAGTTAAAACAAAAGCAAATGTATTTGTTGAAAAAGTTTTGTTTAAATAAGCGTGATAAAACTTTGTAAGAAAAAATTCATATTTGAAAGGATGTTCAAAAAAGAACATCCTTTTTTTGTTACTTTGTATTTCAATATTAGATGGAACAATTTTTACAGTATATAAATCTTAATTGGTTTTTTTGTACCATAATTTTTACGATTATTTACGGAATTGTAGATTATATGTACAAAGTTGCTGCTATGCACAATTGTCAAGCACATCAAATAATAAACAAATCGGCAGCTACAATTTCAATTTTGTCGTTTGGTATTATTTTAATTACCGGAAGCGAGTTTGTCGATATAAAATCCTTACTATTTTTTGCGGCGATTAATTCAGCATTTTTTGCGTTGGGAAGCATTGTAAAAATAAAAGCTCTCGAACGCATCCCTTCATCAATTGTATTTCCAGTTAGTAAATTGAATTCAGTTTTTTTAATCGTTTACGCCTTGGTTTTGTTTAACGATAAACCAACTTTATCGCAATGGATAGGAATTTTGATTTCGCTTTCGATGCTTGTTTATATTAGTTTTAATATTAACGATAAATCAAATAAAGTTAGAGTCGAACATGTGAATTCTAACATTCAAATTATAGGGCTGATATTTGCCGTTTTGGCTGCTTTTTCGACTTCAATTTCGATGCTTACTGGAAAATTTGCTTCAACTGAGGTTTCAAAATTGAATTACATTTTTATATCGTACACTTTTGTAATGTTATATACTTTTATTTTCAATCATACCATTTTTTCAAAAAAGTTATCGTTTATTGATATTGCAACTAAGCGAAAAACTTTAGTTTTTGGAATTATCATTGGGATTTTGAATTTTGTAGGGTACTTTTTGGTCTTAAATGCTTTTGAAACCGGTCCACTTTCTTTGGTGCAGGGAATATCATCAAACTCGTTTATAATTCCGATAATTTTATCGGTTATATTCTTTAAAGAAAACTTCGATTATAAGAAAATGATTGTGGTCGGTATGGCGATTATTTCAATAATTCTTATAAAGATGGAGTTCTAACTTACAATAGTTCGGTTAATTTTTGTATGGCTCTGATTTTAAGAACTTTGCCAAAGTTTGCATTGAGTTGAAATATTGCTGATTATCAGCGTGCTATACTTTGGTTAAAATCAACTTTGGCAAAGCCCCTATAAAAACGATTTAAAATGATAATATCATATAACTTTGTAAATCGCAAGC
>MEOF01000020.1 GCA_001769505.1 Bacteroidetes bacterium GWF2_33_38 | reverse complement strand
GCTTTCATTTAGTATCTTTGAAATATTGGAAATAGTACAGCAATAGACTATTAACTGATATACAGTAACTTAATTGCAATATTGACATTAAAAATTCTAGCTATTTTCAACGTAAAAAGGCGGTTATGACTGCCTTTTTTCATTTTTAAGCGATGCCACCTTATAAAGAGGTGGCATCGCTATTAAAACAAACTCAATTGTTGTGTTTCTACATTTGGTTTTTGAACTTTTTGTCCGTAAAATATCTCCATCATTCCAAACTGTTTATCAGTTATGCTTAATATTCCAATCATTCCTTTTTCAGGCAAAATATTTTTTACTCTTTTTGTGTGAACTTCGGCATTTTCTCTACTTGGACAACAACGTACATAAATCGAAAATTGAAACATAGTAAAACCATCTTTCATTAATTCTTTCCGAAACTGCGAATAAATTTTTCGCTCTTTTTTAGTTTCGGTTGGTAAATCGAATAACACCATTACCCACATAATTCGGTATTGATTTAATCGTTCAAAATTATTCATATACAGGATAAAGTAATTTTTTGCTTTTTCCTTCAAAACAAGCCGAAAGACTTGCCGTTGTTCGTTGAACGGCAATCATTAATGGGCTTTTTTGCCCATCAATCATAACATCTATAACCGGAATTTCTAATAAATATTTTTTAATTTCGGTAGTTAATTCAATCGTATTTAATTGATTTCTAATTATTTGCAAAACAATGCCGTCAACATAAGGTCGGTATGGTTCCATAATATCATCGGCTAAACAATAAGCATTATATTTATTGTGATGATGTATGCCTAAAGTTGGCAACAAACCCGAAGCAACTAAATTTCGAGCTACTATGGCTCTTAAAATAGCATATCCATAATTGAGCAAATTGTTTGGGGCGTCCTCAAATCGACCACGTTTAAAATCTTGAATATAATCGACAAATACGCTTTTCCAATAAAATGCAGCCGCTCGGGCTTCGTAATTATCAGTATCGCCAGATTTTACACTTTGTTCCCAATATTTCATATTTTCGGTATCGAAACCAAGTTCTTTCAACAAATTTGCTTGATTTTGAATTTTAGATTTTATGGTTTGTTGCCAAAGATTTTTTTTCAAGGGTTCTGATGCACTTATTTGTGCTTGAAATTTTTCTGATTGTAGCGTGTTTCCTACTAAATTTAACATCAATCCTTGCGGAAGATGCTTTTCGTCGCAAGTAATTAACGCAACATTGTTGTGCAATAATTTGCTAATCAAATGTTGCGAAATTGTTAATCTATTTGCATCTAAAATTACAATTCCAATATCTTCAATTGGAACTGTAACCGGGGGTTTTTCTTTATCGGCAAACTCAATAACTAATTGTTCGATTTTAGTGTGCAAATAAGCATCGTTTCCAAAATAAAGAGTTCGTTTTATCATAATTAGTCTTGTTTTAAGCGATACCACCTTTTAAAAAGGTGGTATCGCTAATTTATTAATAACTACTCCAATAACAATTGCTTAATTTTTTCGATTTCAATTTTTTGTGAATGAAAAGCTACATAGTTTTCTTTATCGCTAAACCATTCAATAACTTCTGCTTTCTGTAATTTGCTCGGTTTGCTAATCAAAATTCGATGATAGCTACTCCATGCATACATTCTAAAATCCTTATCAATACCGTGTAATGTTGGATTTGCATGAATATAAAAAACCAAATTCGCTAAATATTTTGTATTGCTTATTTCGATTCGCCTAAAGGGTTTTTCGAACAAACTTCCATGTCGATTTTGTTGCTTGTTTATTGCTTGTGAATAGGTAATAAATAAACGACGAAAGCGTTCTTCTGTCGATAATATTACTTCTTCTTTTATCGATGATATCGCTTTGAGCGATATCATCGATTCAGTAAGTTTAGAAACATTCTTAATACGCACCAAAAAATGAAAATGATTTGGCAACAAACAAAAAGCATAAGTTTCTACAAAATCCGATAAATATTCGTCATACTTGCGTAAAAAATATTCATAATTCGCATTCGAATAAAATAATTTGTCTTTATTATTCCCACGATTGTAGATATGATAAAATTTATCTTCTTCTAGTTTGCAAGTATAATTTTTCATTTTCTCGATTTTATGTTAATATTCGCCAATTGAAGTTATTTCTCCAAGATTATTTATTCTAATTTTTTTAGGATTTAATTTTTCAAGAGCTACAAGGCTTTTTCTATAATATCGTTTTGATTGTACTGCTCCCTCAATTTTTTTCAATTCACTATTTTTTGTTTCCAAGTGATGTCTAAACCAGTAATCATTTTCTGCAATTGACCAAACTAAATATAAATATTGATTTATCGTTTTTTTATCATTTTCTTTTATTGCTTTTTCAAAATCATCATCTTTCATTTCTAAAATAAACATTTCATTTTGTTGTAAACTCATATTAAACAACCATTTATCATTTGGGATTTTTTCAAGAAAGCTGTTTGGATATTCATTTTTGTTCAGTAATATTTTATCCCATATATCTTTGGGGTTTTTAATAATTACAGGTATTCCATATTTTTTTCGTTCAACTGCATGCCAAAATGAACAACTATGTTCTTGTTTTTTTCCATTTTCATCAATATAAATAGCAATGTGATGGTTATTTCCTGGTTTTACAAAACCAATTTCTTTTCCATTTTCGTCTTTTTTTATTGAAGCAACAGCACTAAGACCTGTTAAACATCTAACAGATTTTATTGGAATTCTTTTCTCATCATTATGCAAAACTGGATTTTTTTCTAAATCTTTGAAAGCTTCTTTTGTACCAATAAAAGTTCCATTAATAAAAATTCTTGCTTTAATTTTATCTCTTACTCCTTTATCTACTATTGACTCTAATACTTTGTTTGCTGTTAACTCATTTTCCTTACCATTAAATAACATACCTTGTCCAGTTCCAAGTGGATATTTAATAACAATTTCATCTCTAAAACAAGTTCCATACTGTAAAACTATTGTTTTATTTTCATCCAAATAAATTGGTTCATTTTTTAATGATGAAATTGCTTTTTTGGAATCATTTTCAAATCTTGTTAATCGTTTTTCAACCAATTCTTTAATTTTTGGATTGAATATTAAATGTGAATTTTCAAACAAATATTTTGGAGTATATTTTATGATTTTATTTGTTTTTAAATCTGTAGCAATTGTTTTAACTTTTCCATAAACACTTTCTTCGCTTAATTGACCACGTGGTATAATAATTCCTGTTTGCACCACTTCTTTTTTTCCATTCTTTTTTACTTTTCTTTTACCTATTGTAGCAACTCTTTTTCCGGCTTTGAATGAAACTAATATTTCAGACGCATTTTTTTCAATTTGATTAGTTGTAAAAGGTTTTTGGAGTATCAAATATTTGTCAAGCAAATTTAATTTTTCTTTAAATTCTTTGCCTTGCTTCTCAATTTCTGCATACATTTCATCTCTGTTTTGCTGAGAACTTAACGTATTTATTCGTTGAACAAATCCTTGTTGAGTACAAGCAATAGCCAGTGCATCAATGGCATGGTGTCGATGATCATCTCGTTTGCTCCAATTTTTTATTTTCTCTTTTTTGTGAATCTGACCATCATTTGTTTCCCATTCGTCTGTATAAATCATATCTGATAAATCACGATATTTTGACAATTGTAAATTCATTAAAACATCGTCCCAACCCCAAATTCTTCTCAAATGTTCGGTTACACTTCCACTTGTACTCCAAACATTATAACAAACTTGCTCTAAAATTTCTTTTGATTTTCTTGAAATATATTGTGTTTCCCGTAATTGACGTTCGGTAAAATTTTCCCAAAGTTTTTTATCGGAATCCGTTTCTTTTCCTTTTCTTTTTCTATCAACATAATCTTCGTTAGAAACCTTTAATCGTTCAAGTTTTGAATATGATAAAATTCCTTTTTTATACCAATTTTCTAATCTTTCTAGATACTTATTTAATTCTTCATCCCCTTTTGCTCTTATAAAATCATAAGCCGTTTTATTTTTTTTATCGTCAGCATTACATTTGCGATGAACTAAAACACGATTTGTTTGGGAATCGTCAAATAACAAAGATTTAGGAATAATATGGTCAACATCAAAATTATCGCCATTAATTGCCTCTGTTATACTAAAACTTTCACCACAATATATACATTGTTTAAATGCTTGAGCATTTTCAAAACTTTTTTTATCAAACCGTCCATCTTTATTATAAAGAGTTCTTATTGGAAAAATAAATTTGTATTTTTCAATATTCCTTTTGCTTGTCCTTATGTTTAGCCCTTTCAATCTGTTGGTAACTTCTTCATTAATTTTTTTGTTGGCTTCCATTGCAATTGATGTATCATTTCTTTCATCTTTGCTCTGTTTTAGTTCTCTCGAAAGTTCAACGCGGATTTCAAATTTATTATTTAACCTTTCTTGTCTTGTTATCCATCCTCGTTTCTCATCAATTATTTCATTAACAAGATTAATTGTTTGATTAAGAATTTTCTCAACAACAGGTTGCCTTAAGCTATTTTTAGAAAGATTGGGAATTGCATTAAGTAATTTTCTTTTTAAGTTTTCATCATTAGTTATAGAGTTAGAATGATTATAACCAGCAAAAGAACAAGCATCACTATAAACATATCCGTCCATTAAATATGGAAGAATTTTTCTCATTGATTTTACTGATTTATTTCCAAATCCAAATTTTACAAAATCTATTTTAGCCAAATTTTCTGCCGTTTCTTTGTTAATTTTAAATTTTTCAATCAGTGTATTCACACAATCCAAATCATCTGAAATTGAATAAATTGTATGCCATAATTTATACAATGGAAGTTCTTCAATATTTGGTTTGATTGTTTTCTTAACTTTTGTTTCAAGAATTTCGCCAGTTTTTCTATCAACTAAATAACATTCTTTATCTAAATCATCAACTGTTAAGTTAAATTGTATATGTTGTTCGTCAAATTTTGAAGATTTTATCGCATTCAAAATTAACGCTTTAGTGATATTGCCTTGTAATCCCTTAGCTGTTTGTTTATTACCACTCCAGCCGTCATTTTTATCTAATTCTAAAATTTCAAAAAGTCTTACTTGAGTTAGTTTTTCGTTGTTGTCTAAATATTCAAATATTTCGTTCTTCTTTTCAATTGAAATAAAAAATATTTCTCCTTTTTTATTTTTTAAAGTAATAGTATTAATCGTTTCCCAAATTTTACAAACTTGAAATAATGGAGAACTTTTGGGAGCAACTTTTGGTCCTGCAAAAATTTCTTTTCCTTCTTTTGTTTTTGTATAAAATCCTTCAAATTCACAAATACTTACTAATCCTTTTTGTGATTTAAGTTTTCGTTGATAATAAATAACATCATCTTTTAAATGCCGAACAAACTCATTTGTAATAATATACGGATAATAAATTTGTTGTTGTTCACAAATTTTCTCAAACTCTTTAATGTATGCTTCTCTTGGAAAAACTTGTTGTTTTATTCTGTAATATTCATTTTTTTGTAATTCAGCATAAAATTTTTGACCAATAGTAATTCCTTGTTCGTTAATATCTTCAAATCTGCCTTTTACTTCTTTTACATAATCGGTATCTTTTTTATCTAAATTAGCATCGCTTCGGCTACTTTTATAGCCACGTTTTTGATTCAAATGATATAAAACTCTTCCAAATTCATTAAGTGTAATTTGTTCATTTACGGCTTTTTCTCTCAAACCCCAAAGTTCCAATGGCTTTAGTTTTATTAAATTTTCATCGGGGAGCATATTATTCTTTTTTAGTTCAGCCGTTAACGCTTCTCTTCTAAGTTGATAACGATCATACCCTCTTCGTTGTCCTCGTTTTTCTGTTCTTTTTTGATTTTTAGAGATTGTATTTCCTGAAGAAAATTCAGTTTTATCATCAGAACTTAATGGAATTATTCGACTTCCCATTCCAATTATTTCTTTTTTGTTTTCATTCTCCGAAACCAATGCCCAACCAATACTGTTTGTACCTAAATCGAGTCCCAAAATCTTTTTCATAATATTTTTGTTTTATCTATTTTTCAATTACATTTGTCATACTAAATGAAGCAAATCACAATAAGGATTATTCCGTTGTGAAAACATTTAAAGCGGGTTCAAAAGACTCGCTTTTTTTATTTTATAAATGTATAAAATATTTTTTAAAAGCGATATGTTTTAGATATGTAAATACTCGGCAAGCAAATCTGGAAATATTTTTTTTACTTTTATGCAGCACTTATCTTTTTTTAGAGTCTTTGTATCAAAAATAGATTTGAATTGAGTAACAATTATCAAAACATACATCAAACACTTATTGATAAGTGTAAAAGTGGCGATAAAAAAGCCCAATTCGAGATTTATAAACTCTATTATAAAAGCATGTACAATACAAGTTTGCGTATAGTAAATAGCACTCAAGAAGCCGAAGATATTATGCAAGAAGCATTTCTATCGGCTTTCGATAAAATCGAATATTACTCAGGCAATGTAAGTTTTGGTGCTTGGTTAAAAAAAATTGTAGTGAACAAATCGATTGACACGCTTCGAAATAACAAGATATTCAGTTCCTTCGATGAAATAAATACAGATGAGTGTGTTGAATATGAGACATATGAGTTTTCGAATCAAATTGAAATAAATCAGCAAGTCGAAAAAATTAAAAAAGCAATTAATTCACTTCCTAATGGGTATAGAATTATTATTAGCTTAAACCTGATTGAAGGTTACGACCACGAAGAAATAAGTCAAATTTTAAACATAACAAGTGCGACTTCACGAAGTCAGTTTATGCGAGCGAAACGAAAATTAATTCAGCTATTAAATTAATTTATAAATGAAAGAATTAAACAATATAATAAACAATAATCGTGAACTCTTTGATAGTGAAGAACCGTCAGAGAAACATTTTGCGAGATTCTCGAAAATTCTCGAAAAAAGAAATACAAAAAAAAGAAATATTTTTTTCTATGCAAAGGCTGCATCAATTATGATTCTGATAGCATTATCGTCATTGTGGACTTACGAGCATCTGATTCCAGAGCAGAAACAAACACAATTCATAGTATGTAATTCAGAACTAAATGAGGTTGAAGTGTATTATACATCGAAAATTGCAAGCAAAATATCAAGTATCAAAAACATGAATTTTTTGGAAAGCGAGTTGGAAAAAGAAATATTGTTAAGCGAACTTCATCAAATGGATACTGTTAAACAATATTTAGAAAAAGAACTAAAAGCAAATCCAAATGACGAAAGAATTATAAGTGCTTTAATAGTGCACTATCAAACCAAATTACATGTAATTGACAATATATTATCAAAATTAAAAATGGTTGAAACTAAAAAACAAAAAAATTATGAAAGCATTGAATTATAAAACAATACTATTATGTTGGCTCGTAATATTTTCGAGCACGAACAACTTATTTTCCGAAGAAGGTGAAATTTTTAGCAAAACAGTAAAACAAGAGTTTCTTGTAAACGAACAAACATTACTTGATATAAACAATAAATTTGGAAAAATTGATTTCATTGATTGGGAAAAGAACTCAGTTAATCTTGAAGTTTTAATAATCGTTAAGGATTTGAAAAAAGAAAAGGCTGACGCAATTCTCAATAAAATAAGCATTAAAATTGAGGAACTTGAAAGTTTAATAAAAATCGAAACAATTATTGAAGAATCACGCAATAAAAATAAATCAGGAGAACAAAATTTTGAAATAAACTACACCGTCAGTTTACCCCGTTACTTGAAATTAAAAGTGCAAAATAAATTTGGCGACATCTTCATAAACGAACACAACGGGAAATCGAATTTTGATGTCCAATTTGGAGATTTTAGAGCGAATAAACTGATGTTTGATGATTCAAAACCGATGAGTACAATTTCGGCTTCATACGGAAATGTTTCAATTGGAACGTGTACTTGGGCAAAATTTTTGACGAGTTTTGGAGACTTATCCATCGACGAGTGTAAGGCAATTATAAGTTTATCGAGTTATTCAGATGTTAAAATTAAAAATGTAAGTTCTTTAATTTGCGACTCGAAATTCGATAGTTACAAAATAGGAACTGTAAACAATCTTGTATTGAATGCCGGATATGTGGATATAGAAGTTCAAAAAATCATCAACAAATTAGAACTTGATATGGAATTCGGCGATTTTGAAGTAAAAGAAATTTCACCTGAATTTAAAGAAATAAAGATTATAAATGAATATGGAACAATTGACTTGGAATTGAATGAAAATATATCTTATAATCTCGATGCCACAGTTGAATATTGCGAAATTGAATTTGATGGAGGAAATAATTTGAATATAGTTAAAAACGGCGAAGGAAAAAAAATTTCAGGGAAATTTGGTCCCGATATAAATACGACAGCTAAGATAACTATTGATAGCAAATTTGGAGAAATTGAATTAAATTAAGTCCTCTTTTAATCTACATATTTTGGTCAATCATAAGCAGTTATTCTTCTCAAGTTTAGCTGCTTATTTCATTTCAAGTTCGATTGTATTATCGTATTTTTAAATTAGTCAAATATTCTGTTTAATTAATGCTTTTTTTAGGTAAATTAGTGCCCTATTTGGGACAATATGAAATTTTTTATTCAGATTATATTTTTCTTGATTTATTTTTCTGTTTTTTCTCAAACCAAAGAGAAATTTTTAAAGTGGCAAGATAAGCCTGTACTTGGTATTGCATTCAGTCCTGATGGCGAAAAATTAGCCAGCGTTGGTGCCGATAAAAAAATTAAAATCTGGGATATAAATAAGGGCGAACTATTAAGCACACTTTACGATAATGTCTCAGGTGAAGTTTCTATTTCATTTAGCCCCGATGGAAAAAATTTAGTTAGCGGAAGTTGGGATCAGAGCGTTAAAATTTGGGACATAAATACAGGAGAAGTTATTCGACGTTTTAATGGTCACGAAAAATCATTACGTGCGGCAAGCTATTCGCCTACTGGAAAATTTATAGCAAGTGCTGGTTGGGATAAGGAAATAATTATTTGGTACGAACCCACAGGCTTAGAACTTATGCGTTTACAAGGACATACACAATGTATAAGGGCTATTGATTACAGTCCCGACGGAAAATTTCTAGCCAGCGGTGGATACGATTTATATTTAAGAATACACGATATATCTAACGGTTACGAAGTTTTTTCGTTCAAGGGACATAAATATCCAATAGAAGCGTTGAGTTACAGCCCTGATGGAAAATTCATTGCAACAGGAGGAAATGATAATATAATCAAACTGTGGGATACGCAAACAAACAAACTTGCAAAAACACTAAACGGACATACCGATGGTGTTTATTCAGTTTCATTCAGTCCCGATGGGAAATATCTTGCAAGTGGAGGAAACGATTTTTCAATCAAAATTTGGGATATTCAAAAGGGAATTTGTATCAGAACTCTTACCGGACATCAACTTACTATTAAATCGGTTGCTTTTAGCCCGAATGGAAAAATATTAGTAAGTGCAAGTGCTGATAAAACGATTCGTGTTTGGGATGTTGAAGATTTAAATATTTCGAGTACAAAGAGACCAATACCGACACTTTCGTTTAATGAGAACGATACTAGTATATTTAAAATTTCGAAGCATTTAGAAAATGGATTAGAACTTTATGAACGAGATTACAAATTAAAATTGCAAGTAAAAAATTTGGGGTTCGAAAACTACAAAGTTTATGTCAACAAGAAAGAACATTTCAAGTTCGATGGAAGTGAAAAGAAACCCAACCCTCCAATTGTTAAAGATTTAGGAAATGGATATTTAGAGTTGACTTTTGATATTTATTTATTTCCTGACGAAAACGAAATACAAATTTATGCAGATAAAAATAATCATGCTGAGTTTTATGTCTCGAAACCTTTTTTTATCACGTATTCAAATCTTCAGAATTACGCTAAAATATCTAATTTATTCTTCTTTGACATAAATCCAATAGGCTACACCGATAAAAAAATGAACAAAATGTTTTCACAAACAAATTCGGTAGATATTCAGACCGAATTAAGCAAGCAAAAGGGTGTTTTGTTTAAAAATGTAAGTTATTATGGATTTCCTGAAATTGAAAATTTAACACCTACTACTTTAAACACAAAATTTAAGATGTTGGAACAACCTATTTCAAGCAACGATGTTATAATTGTTTCGCTGACAGGTATTTTTTTAAAAAACATGAATAAACAATATTTTTTATTACCAAATGCTGGTTTAAAAGATTTCGAAACATCTGTTTATCAAATTGATTCCTTATTAGACGTATTATCAAAAAAAAGCAATAATCTTTTCTTTTTACTAAACAATACTGGAAGCCCTAGTGATTTGAAAGAATATGAAAATACTCTTCCAGAGGAGTTGGCAAAATATATTTTTGTTAAGTTGTTTGACAAGAAAATACAATTTTCGATTTTAAGTTTCAGTAATACAACGAATTCAATATCTGAATTGCTGAAACAGTGCATTTCAAATCAGCACGATGTAAATCAAAACAATGCAATTGAATTTAAAGAAATCAACAACTACATTTCAAAATTTGTTAAAACAAATTATAGTTCAAAGGGCAAACTCATACCTTTTTACCACTTTTTTGAAACTTCGAGTAATTAAAACCGTAAACTGAATTTTATTGTTACAAAGAATAAGGTTTCACTTTATGATAAACAACGATAACATAAATATTGAAGACCTGCTGAAAGAACTTGGGCATTTAAAAAAAACGCTCGAAGAGCTAAAAAGCAATACTGGTTCTCCAACCATTCAAAATAAAGAGTATCGATTGTTATTTGAACACTTATCAAGTGGTTTTTCGTATCATGATGTAATTTTTGATGCTGAAAATAAACCTATTGATTGCCGATATATTGAAGTAAACAAAGCTTTTGAAGATATTTTAGGATTTAAAAGAGAAAATATAATAGGAAAAACTTTTATTGAAATTCAACAAGGAAAAGTTGAAGACTTTTGGATGGAAATATATGGAAAAGTATCTAAAACAGGAGCAAGTGAAAAATTCGAACAGTATTCTCAACTATTAAATAAGTATTTGGAAGTAATTGCATATAGTCCACAGCATGGAAAATTTGTAACTATTTTTAACGATATTACACACAAAAAACTTTATGAGAAAAAATTGCAAAAGCAAGCATTGATTAATAAAACATTGGCAATTATTTCAAAAAAATTACTTTCTTCTTCGCTTTCAATAAGTTCAATAGCTAACTATATCCTTGAAAATTCATCGAATATTACTGAAAGTAAGTTCGGTTTTATATCGTTAATTAATCACGAATTAGAGAATAACATTACTTATGTTTTTAATAACTCTGACGAAAATAATAATTTTACACAAATTAAATTAAATCAACACTCTAAAAACTCAAAGCAAAAATGTATTTGCAATGATAATCTTTACAATAGCGAGGCTTCGTTTAATAACCTATCGAATAAGATTTTTTTAAGTTGCGAAAATCAAGATATTGAGCTTGATATTCGCAATTTTTTAACGGTTCCAATTTTTATCGAAGCAAAATTAATTGGGCAAATTATTTTAGCAAATTCAAATCGTGATTACACAAAGGAAGATATTGAAAATATCGAACAAATAGCCGATATTTTTGCGTTGGCAATTTACCGAATTCAGTCGGAAGATATTCTGCGTGAAGCAAAAGAAAGAGCAGAAGAGTCGGACAAACTTAAATCCACGTTTTTGGAGAATATGTCACACGAGATTCGAACACCGATGAATGGAATTCTCGGTTTTGCCGAATTACTCAAAGATACCGATTTACAGCAAGAACAAAAAAAAGAATATATTTCTTATATAGGTAACAGTTGTAACGTTTTGACCAAAATTATTGATGACATCATTGACATTTCTAAAATTGAAGCGAAACAACTAAAAATCAACAAAACAAAATTTTTATTATCGCAGTTAATGAATGAAATTCATAAACAATTTTCAGATGATAAGAACAGACAAAACAAATCAGAAATAGAGATAATTTATTCGCCCGGCACTACAAAAGGTCTTTTTGTAAACACTGACCAAACACGTTTGGCTCAAATATTTTATAATTTACTTAGCAATGCTTTAAAATTTACAAATCGTGGGAAAATAGAGTTTGGGTACGAAATAGTTAATAATAACTCACTGAAATTTTTTGTAAAAGATACAGGAATTGGGATTCATGTAGCAAAACAAGAAATAATATTCGAACGTTTTCGCCAGGTCGATGAGTCTCAGCATAGAACATACGGTGGAGCAGGCTTGGGACTTGCAATCAGTAAAAATTTAGCAGAACTTCTCGGTGGTAAAATTTGGTTAAGTTCAGTTATAAAACAAGGCACTACATTTTATTTCGAAATTCCGAATATTATTGAAAATTCGATAGAAAATAATATCCAAAATATCGAAAAGACAATTATCCCAGATTGGAGCGGAAAAAAAATATTAGTTGTTGAAGACGATAATATAAATTTCATACTAATGAAAGAGATTTTGGGAAAGACAAAAGTTGAAATAATTAGAGCTGTTGATGGATATAATGCAATTGAAATTTGTCATGATACAAAGCTAGATCTGATTTTAATGGATATTTTACTTCCTAGATTGAATGGTTATGATACGCTAAATGAAATAAGAAAAACAAATCAAACTATACCGATTGTAGCTCAAACTGCACAAGCAATGGCTGAAGAAAAAAGAAAGATTGAACAAGCAGGTTTTACGGCTTATGTCTCAAAGCCTATTAAAACATCAGTTCTTTTTGAAACATTGGAAAAAGTATTTGAAAACTCACGCCACAAATGTTAGTAAATTGTAAAAATTATAAAACCGTTTGGATGAGTGGTTCTTCGGTTTTTCTTATTGAACAAAACCTACTTCCTTTCGAATTCAAAATTTATGAAGCGAAAACTTATCTGCAAACTTGTTTAGCGATTGAAAATATGATTGTAAGAGGAGCAGGGGCAATAGGAGCAACAGCTGGATATGCAATGGCTCAAGCGGCTATCGAAGCCCCTGATAAAAATTACACTCAATTTATCGAAAATGCTAGAAAAAGAATTGAAAATACCCGTCCTACAGCTCAAAATTTATTTTATGGTATTTCGCGAGTTTACAATGCAGCTCTAATTTCGAAAGAAGCCGCTATCATAGAAGCTGAAAGAGTCGCAATTGAAGATATTAGAGCTTGTCAACAAATTGGAATCTATGGAAATGAATTGATTAAACCAAATATGAAAATCGGAACACATTGTAATGCCGGTTGGTTGGCTTTTGTTGACTACGGAACAGCAATTTCTCCAATTTATTTGGCACATAAATTAGGTAAAAATCCATTTGTTTACGTAGATGAAACTCGCCCTAGAGGTCAAGGTGCTAGATTAACAGCTTGGGAACTTAAAAACGAAAAAGTATCACATAAAATAATTCCCGATAATGCAACAGCCTATTTTATGTCGAAAGGTATGATTGATATGATTATTGTTGGAGCTGATAGAATTGCTGCAAATGGTGATGTTGCAAATAAAATAGGAACACTTGAAAAGGCTATTTGTGCAAAGGAATTTAACATCCCTTTTTACGTAGCTGCTCCAAGTTCAACCTTTGATATAAACTGCAAAACTGGAACTGATATTATAATCGAAGAACGTAGCCAAAATGAAGTGTTGTACCAATCAGGAATTGATGAGCATGGAAAACTCCATAATATACTTGTATGTTCCCCATTATCTGAGGCTTCTAATCCGGCTTTTGATGTAACTCCTGCAAAATACATAACAGGAATAATCACTGAAAAAGGGATTTTAAAATCAATTTCTATTTGATTTTAAAAAAAATAAAAAAGCTCAAATTTGTTAGCAAATTTGAGCTTTTTGTTTTAAAAAAGATAGAGTGAAATTTTATTTTTTCTTTGGTACGATACTCATTACAGGAATTCTACATTTGTGAATAATCTCTTTAGCAAGTGAGCCGACAAAATATTGTACAATTTCATTTTCTTGTTGTGTCATAATTACAATTAAGTCTCCTTTTTTGTCGTTAGCGTAGTCTAAAATGTTATTTGATATTTGTTCATTGCTTCCCGAAACTTTCAACATTTTGGTTTCGCAAGTGATTTCATTTTTCTCGATGAATTTTTTTACTTGTTCCAACTGAAGTTCGAGTCTGCTAATTAAATAATCATCTTTTGTTGTAACAACAGAAACGGCATGTATTTTCGATTTAAACATTTTGGCAAAATTCATTGCGTGGGCAACTTTTTGAGTAGTTTCTTTTGTTAAATCTAATGGCAAAATAATATTCTCGCATCCATCGCGATGATGTTTTCCTTCAATGCTGATAACCGGACATTTAGCTTCTCTAATAACTTTAAGAGCAGTAGTTCCAATCACTTTTTTCATCATATTATCGGGTTTATTAGAACCCATAACAATGAATTTTGCATTGATTGTGTCAGCTGTTTCAAGAATTTGTTCTACAACATTTCCTTTTGCTATTAAAGTATGAACAATAACATTTGACTTTTGTGTTGCGATTCTAGCAAATTCTTCGAGTTTGTTCTGAAGTTTTATAATAACATCTTCTTTTTCTTTTTCAGAAAATAACCCGAAAATAGCATTGTTCTCTCTAATTACATGTAAAAGCGTTATTTCAGAGTCTGATAAACGAGCTAAATTATACGATTGTTCAAGAGCAATTAACGATTGTTTTGAAAAATCAAGAGGTACTAATATGTTCTTAGTTGCTGTTTTCATTTTTTTTAAATAGATTTGAATGATTATTATAAAATACTTTGCAAATTTAAACATAATTGACAATGAAACAAATAGGAGAATCAGAATTAATTTTAAATAGTGATGGAAGCATATTTCATTTACATTTAAAGCCGAATGAAATTTCCGACACAATTATTCTAGTCGGAGACCCTGGTAGAGTGGATACTGTCTCTGATTACTTCGATAAAATTGAAGTGAAAGCAGCAAATCGTGAATTTGTAACTCATACAGGTACTTACAAAGGAAAACGAATAACCGTTACATCTACCGGAATTGGTACCGACAATTGCGATATTGTTATTAATGAGCTTGATGCATTGGTAAATATCGATCTTGAAAAAAGAGTTATAAAAGAAAAACATACAAAATTAAATTTTATAAGAATTGGAACTTCTGGTGCTTTGCAACCAGACATGCCAGTTGATTCGTACATCATTACCAAAAAAGCAATTGGATTCGATGGCTTATTAAATTTTTATGCCGATAGAGACAAATTTTGTGATTTGGAATTTGAAAAAGCATTTACTGAATATGTGGGTTGGAATAAGCAATTAGCCGCACCATATACTGTTGATGCTTCTGAAAAATTATATAATAAATTATCGGAAGGTATTCGAGAGGGGATAACTATTGCTTCACCAGGATTTTACGGACCTCAAGGTAGAATTATTAGACTTCAAACACAAGATAATAATCTTAATTCGAAGATTGAAAATTTCGATTGGCATGGTAAAAAAATAACCAACTACGAAATGGAAAGTTCTGCAATTTTTGGCTTAGGTAAAATGTTGGGACATGATGCCGTAACCTTATGTGCGATTATTGCTAACCGAATGCGAAAAGAATATAGCAAAGATTATAAAATTGTGGTTAAGCAATTGATTAAATTAGTTTTAGACCGAATTACTGTATAATATTTAATGAAACAACATATTCCAGTTCAAGCTTTAATTGGTTTGTTAGATGACCCTGATGATTTTATTTTCAATGAGGTTAGTAGTAAACTGATTAAACTTGGTTCTGACATAATTCCGCTACTCGAAGATGCTTGGGAATCTTCGTTGAACGAACTTTTTCAGGAGCGAATCGAAAATATTATTCAAAATATTCAATTCAACTTTGTGAAACAAAGCTTGGACAAATGGAATAAATCGGAAGAACATGATTTACTTGAAGGTGTTTTTTTAATTGCCAAACATCAATATCCCAATCTCGATTTTCAAAAAATGATTGACAAACTCGAGCCGATTATTCAAAATACATGGCTCGAATTGAATAATAACCTTACCGCTTTGGAGAAAGTTAGAATTTTAAATCATATAATGTTTGATATTCATAAATTTTCGAGAAATACTTCTAATAATACTTCTCCTGAAAATTTTTATTTGAATTATTTGCTTGAAGAAAAACGAGGAAATCCACTTTCATTATCTATAATATACGCAATTGTTGCTCAAAAATTAAATTTGCCAATTTATGGGGTTGATTTGCCACGTAATTTTATTTTAGCTTATAAAGATGTACAAAGTGCAATAAGTACAAGCGATGAATTTTCAAACGATGTTTTGTTTTACATTAATCCTTACAATAAAGGGGCTGTTTTCGGAAAAAAGGAAATAGAACATTTCATTAATCAACAGAAATTAGAATTCGACGAATCGTTTTTTGTTCCATGCTCAAATCATCGAATTATAGAGATTTTAATTCAGTCGCTCATGTCTTCTTACGAAAAATTAGCTTATCCAGACAAGGTATCTGATTTATCGATTTTATTTGAAATAATATCAAAATAGAAAATTATTTATTATTCTGATTTACGTTTTTGTAGATTTAGAATTGTCCCTTCTGTAATTTTAGAATCGGGTTTTAGATTATTTAATTTAGATAAACTCTTTATTTTTATTCCGTAAAGTTGAGAAATAGAATGAATTGTTTCGTTAACACTTACTGTATGAGTCTCATATTTCTTTTCAGCTTTTGAACGTTTAGGCTGAATGTAAATAATTTCTCCAGATTGCGGTTTGTAATCTTTTTCAAAGTCATTATATTTGTATAACTGCCATACGTTCATGTCCATTTCACTTGCAATTTTATAAAAAGTATCACCCGACTTTACTTTTATGCACTTGATTTTATTTTTTAGAAAAACTTCGTACCCAATATGCCCAACATAAACCGGATTGTCAATATCGGCAAGTGGTTTCGCATTTTTATCGAATTTAACTGAATTATCGAATTCGTATAGTTTATTGTCTTCAATAATTTTAACAAGCATTTCTGGATATTTGGGATTTGTAGCGTAACCAGCATCTTTTAGTCCTTTAGCCCAAGCTGAATAATCGGTAATTTCGAGAGTAAATAGAGATGAATATCTTTTACTATTTCTAATAAATTCAGAATGGTCTTTGTATGATTCTAATACCGATTTGTATTTTCTAAAACATTCATTTTTTGTATCATCGTCTTTGTAAATTTTTCCGCCTTCCCATCCGTGACATTTTATTCCAAAATGATTATTTGCTTCTTTTGCTAAATCACTATTTCCATTATCTGATTCTAGCAAAGCTTGTGCTAACGTAATACTTGCCGGAATTTTTGTGCGACTCATTTCTTCAACAGCATGTTTCGAATATTTTGCAATATAATCTTCACGTGATAATTGTGAAAAAACAAAATTGTTATGAATAAGATTGATTAAAATCAACAATATAAACCACTTTTTTCTCATATTTTAAAAATTATCTTGTTACACAAATGTATAAAAAATGAATAAGAATTATATCTTTGTATTGAATAATTAAAATAAGTAGATTTCATGAAAGAGGTTGAACTTAAAATTTCGATTCAAGAGTACGACAATGTCAACGAGTTAAGCAATGATGATCAAGTTTTGATAGAAAGAGCGAAACGAAATGTTGAGACAGCATATTCTCCTTATTCTCATTTTGGAGTGGGAGCGGCTGTGCTCCTTGATAATGGAGAAATTATCGATGGAAATAATCAAGAAAATGCAGCATATCCATCAGGATTATGTGCCGAAAGAGTCGCAATGTTTTATGCAAATTCAAAATATCCAAAAGCAAAACCATTGACAATTGCTGTTACTGCAAAAACAAAAGGACATTTTGTCGCTAACCCGATTCCTCCGTGTGGTTCTTGTCGACAAGTTTTGCTTGAAACCGAAAGCCGCTTTAAATCGGATTTACGAATTATCCTAGTAGGCGAAAATAAAATTCAAGTTCTTAAAAACGTAAAGTCATTGTTACCATTAAGTTTCGATGGCGGCTTTTTAAAAGTTTGATTAATCGAAATAGATTAAAAAGGGAACTGTTTTTACTTTATTTTCAGGGTCTGCATTTCGATAATACTCTCGAACTGGTCCGTAAGCAATTATTTTTTTCTCGAATGTGAAATTTATTTCGTCATAATACCATTCTTCGACAAAAACAAGCTCGGTAATTTCGTTTTTATCTATTTCTGTTGTTATCTTTTCTTGCGTAATTTTTCCTGTTTGCAAGTCTTGAACTTCAATGGTGTCTTCTCCTGCATTAAAACTTTTCATTATATCTTCAACCGAAAGTTTTGTCTTTTCAGGTAAAAAATAATCATAAACTTTAATATCTTCATTCAATACTTTTTCAATGAGTAAATCAATTAATTTTTTAGAATCAAATTTTGCAAAATCGGTATAAAGAGTATCACATTTGTTTAGTTTTACAGTATACTCGGCACGTTGACATATTAAATTTTTATTAACTTTATTCGAAACGGTATCGTTAAAATAAACCATGAAAGGAGAGTATTCTTTATATTCGGTTGTTGAATCTGATATTTCAAAAACAGTTCTTACTGTTACTATACCTGTTACATTTTTGATAATCTGAAGATTGTCTTCATTTAAAAACCAATTTTCAATAAAAATGAAGTCTTTTATTTCTTCGCTACGAATTTCATGCTCAACTATTATTTCAATTGAGTCTCCAGTTTCTGAGTCTATCGTAAATGTTTTATGTTTTCCTGCTCCAAATGCTTCTTCAATATTTGCAAACGAAATTGGAAATTTTTCATTCAAACTAAACTTGTATGCTTGAATTTTATTTTCTTTAATTTTGCTTAAAATATTATCGGTAAAGCTTTTACTATCAAAATCGCTTAAAATAGGTAATGCATTTACTTGTTCTTCAAGGCTAATTGAATAGCTCAATTTTTCAGCTAATTTGTACGATTCTTTTACATTATTATTTGTATTGCAAGACGCAAAAATCATAAAAGCTAAAACCGCAAATGAACTAATTATTTTCATGTGAACTGTGTTTTAATTATGGTTTAAAAATAGTAAAATAAATAAGAATACGATTAAATATTTAGTATTTTGTCAATTAAAATGTTCTTGGGAATTGACACTTTAGTTCTCTTTATACCAACCAGAATACATCAAATAGCTTTCGGCAATACGTTCTACTTGACCTTTTAGCAGGCTTTCGTCAATAGTTTTAATTTTTTTTGCGGGAGATCCTGCATAAACGCTTCCCGATTCAACTAAAGTTCCTTGAGTAACAACAGCTCCTGCTGCAACAATTGAATTGCTCTCGACAATTGCATCGTCCATAACAATAGCTCCCATACCTATTAACACATTGTCGTGAATGGTACATCCGTGAACCACGGCATTGTGGGCAATGGATACATTGTTTCCGATATTTGTTGGTGATTTTTTATAGGTAGCATGAATTACAGCACCATCTTGAATATTAACTTTGTTTCCGATTTTAATATAATTTACATCGCCCCTAATTACTGCACTAAACCAAACTGAACAATCGTTTCCCATGCTAACATCTCCAACAATGGTGCAATTTTCGGCTAAGTAACAATTTGTGCCAAATGAAGGAGTTTTTTCGTTTAATGATTTGATTAACGCCATAAGATTTTAGATTAATTAGTTTACAAATTTAGTAACAAATTGATGTTTAAAAAACTAAAATTTATTTCCTTTAAAATGAATATAAAGATTTACTTTTGCCATAGAATTTTATGAAGATTTAATGATAAATTAATTTTAATCAACACAACATGGAAAATAAATCAAAAGTCGTCGAGCACGATGATGTAGTTATTAAATTTGTTGGAGATTCCGGAGATGGAATGCAGCTAATAGGAACTCTGTTTTCAGAAACTGCGGCATTGGTAGGTAACGATATCGCTACTTTTCCAGATTTTCCGGCTGAAATCCGAGCTCCGCAAAATACCATCGCTGGCGTTTCAGGCTTTCAAGTTCGATTTGGAAAAAATAAAATTAACACACCTGGTGATTTATGCGATGTATTAGTTGCAATGAATCCAGCTTCGCTTAAAGCAAACTTAAAATGGGCAAAAAAAGGCGGTACAATATTGGTAAATTCAAACACATTTGAACCAAAGATATTAGAAAAATCAGGCTTTAACACAAATCCATTGGAAGACAATTCATTAATTGACTACAATTTGATTATAGCTCCAATGACTTTTTTAACCAAAGAAGCCGTAAAAGATATGGGTTTGGATAATAAAACAGTCGAAAAAAGCAAGAATATGTTTGCTTTAGGAATGATTTTTTATTTATTCAGCATGCCATTAGATAACGCTAAAAAGTTTTACGTTAAGAAATTCAAGAAAAAGCCTTCAGTTACTGAAATGAACACAATTGTATTGGAAGCAGGATATAGCTATGCCGATACAATTGAGGCGATTTCTACTCAAATAAAAGTACCACCAGCACAAATTGAAAAAGCTAGATATAGAAATATAACTGGGAACGTAGCTGTTGCATGGGGATTTTTAGCTGCATCGGAACGCTCGAAAAGACCTTTATTTTTAGGTTCATATCCTATTACACCTGCTACTGAAATTTTAATGGAGTTAGCAAAACATAAATATCTTGGAACAAAAGTGGTTCAAGCCGAGGATGAAATAGCAGGAATTTGCTCGGCTATTGGAGCTAGTTTTGCAGGTTCTTTAGCTGTTACTACAACTTCTGGTCCAGGCTTATCGTTAAAAACTGAAGCTCTAGGTTTAGCGGTGATTACTGAACTCCCTTTGGTTGTTGTTAATGTTCAGAGAGGTGGTCCATCAACTGGATTACCAACCAAATCGGAACAATCAGATTTATATATGTCGCTTTTTGGAAGAAATGGAGAAGCTCCTCTAATTATTATTGCGGCTTCGTCACCAGCGAATTGTTTCGATTATGCTTATATGGCTTGCAAATTGTCAATGGAACACATGACCCCTGTAATCTTATTAACTGAAGGTTATTTAGGTTTTGGCTCACAATTGATGAAAATTCCAAAAGTGGCTGATTTGCCATCTATTAATCCTCCAATTGCGGAGCCAAATGAGCCTGATTATAAACCTTATCGCCGAAACCCAGAAACATTAGCAAGAAGATGGGCTATTCCCGGAACCGAAGGTTTACGCCATAGAGTAGGGGGATTAGAGAAAGAAGATATCTACGGAAATGTTTCAATGGATCCTTCGAATCATGAAACTATGGTTCGATTACGAAATGAAAAAGTAGAACGAGTTGCAAATTATATTCCTGAACAAGATTTAAATGGAGCATCGACTGGCGATTTATTGGTTGTGAGTTGGGGAAGCACTTATGGAGTGATTGATGCTGCAGTTGGACAATTACAGAAAGAAGGAAAAAAAATAAGTCATGCACACTTTCACTACATTTCACCTCTTCCAAAAAATACTGAGAAAATTCTTAAAGGATTCAAAAAGGTAGTTGTATGTGAACTTAATGCAGGTCAATTTGTAAATTATTTAAGAATGAAATTTCCTGAAAACCAATATCTTCAGTACAATAAAGTACAAGGATTACCTTTCATTACCAATGAATTAACCGATAAGTTTAACGAATTATTAGCTGAATAAACATGGAAACAATTGAAAATTTAACCATAGATAGATCAAAAGAACCTTTAAAAAAGGAAGATTTTGTAAGCGACCAAATGGTAAAATGGTGTCCGGGTTGTGGAGGACATGCTATATTAGCAGCAGTAGCAAATGTTTTTCCTAAAATAGGTTACCGAAAAGAGAATTTTACACTAGTATCAGGAATTGGTTGCTCATCACGTTTTCCATATTACGTTAACACATATGGATTTCATGGGATTCATGGAAGAGCACATGCAATTGCTACAGGAGTAAAAATCGCTAATCCTCATTTAAGTGTTTGGATTACAAGTGGAGATGGAGATTCTATGGCCATTGGAGGTAATCATTTTATTCATATTATTAGAAGAAATGTTGATGTAAATATTTTGTTATTTAATAATGAAATATATGGACTGACCAAAGGACAATATTCTCCGACAACAGCTTTAGGTACAGTAACTAAAACATCTCCGTATGGAACAATTGAACATCCTTTTAATCCAGGTGAATTAATTATGGGAGCTCAAGGAACTTTTTTCGCAAGAGTGCCTGATACCAATGTAAAACTTATGACTGATGTAATGTTCGAAGCTGCTAAGCACGATGGAACATCTGTTGTTGAGATTCTCGAAAATTGTGTAATTTTTGCCGATAATGTTCATTGCCAAATAACTGCAAAAGATGTTCGTGACGATAATCAGGTAATTCTTGAAAATGGAAAACCAATGATTTTTGGAAAAGAGCGAAACAAGGGGATTCGATTGAATGGAACAAAATTAGAAGTTGTAACTATTGGAGAAAAAGGAATAACTGAAAAAGATTTATTGGTTCACGACCAATATGAAAAAGATCCAGGAGTTCATTTGATGCTGGCAAAAATGAGTTTGCCTAATTATCCTGTTGCAATGGGAGTTATTCGTTCAGCAGCATTCCCTACATACGACGATTTAATGGAAGAATCGATTGAAAAAGCAAAGCAAACCTCTTCTATTCGATGTGTTGACGATTTACTAAACAGCGGAGATGTTATTGAAATTTAATTTATAAATAAAAAGAGGCGTTTGCCTCTTTTTTTATTTAGTGAAATGCCTTATTTTTATCGAAATCTAAAACTAAATTATGGAAGTTAGAAACAAACTTATTTTAGCAATTAACCCAGGTTCTACATCAACCAAAATTGCAATCTACCAAAACAATAAGCTAATGTTTATAAAAAATATTAAGCATTCTGAAGACGATTTAAAAGATTTTCAGAATATTAGTGATCAATTTCAATTCAGAAAAGATATTATTTTAAAAGAACTGAAAGAAGCTGATATTAATATTGAAGAAATTGATGCAGTTGTTGGACGTGGCGGACTTTTAAAGCCGATTCCTTCTGGTGTTTACGAAGTAAATGAAAAAATGCTTGAAGATTTAAAAGTAGGAGTACTCGGTCAACATGCTAGTAATCTTGGAGGTATGATTGCAAATGATATTGCCAAGTCTTTGAGTAATACAAGAGCATTCATTGCTGATCCTGTTGTGGTTGACGAATTGCAAGATGTTGCTAGAGTTTCAGGACATCCTGAATTTGAAAGAATTTCGATATTTCATGCGTTAAATCATAAGGCAATTGCACGAACTCATGCTCGTTCAGTTGGGGCAAGATACGAAGATATGAATCTTATTGTAGTTCATCTTGGAGGAGGAATAAGCGTTGGGGCTCATAAAAAAGGAAAAGTTATCGATGTAAATCAAGCACTTGATGGCGATGGCCCATTTTCACCTGAAAGAAGTGGTAGCTTACCAGTTGGGGAGCTTGTAAAACTTTGTTTTAGCGGAAAATATACGCAAAAGGAAATAAAAAAAATGATTGTTGGAAAAGGAGGATTTGTAGCGTATTTAGGAACAAATAATGCTTATGAAGTAGAAATGAGAGTTAAGGAAGGTGATAAAAAAGCAATTTTGATTCATAGAGCAATGGCTTACCAAGTTGCAAAGGAAATAGGTGCAATGGGTGCGGTATTGAAAGGTAAAGTTCATGCAATTTTGATTACCGGAGGAATTGCATATGACCAAGATTTTGTTTCAAATATTACCGAAATGGTTGAACATATTGCTCCTGTTATTACTTATCCGGGGGAAGATGAGATGAAAGCACTTGCGTCAAACGGTTTAATGGTACTCGAAGGCGAAGTAAAAGCTATGGAATATGTTTAGTGTAAACATAATTTTTATAAAGAACGTTCGTTATTTTTAGCGAACGTTTTTTGTTTGCATTTCAGAAATAATCTGTAATTTTATTTTTATGAAACATGTAATAATTCTAACTATTTTGTTGTTGATTGCTTTTGTAGGGAAAACACAAACAACGACCGAAAAATCTGTAAAACAACCATCTAAATTTTCTGATAAATTGGTTTGGGGAGGAAATTTTGGATTGCAATTTGGTACGAATACGTATGTTGATTTGTCGCCAACTGTTGGCTATCGTTTTTCTGAGAGATATGTTGCAGGAGTAGGAGTAATCTATAATTACTATTCGTCAAAATATTATACAGACAGATTTCAGACCCATGTTTATGGAGGAAAAATTTATAACTCGTTTTTAGTACTTGAAAATATCTTTTTGCATGGCGAATATGAATTGGTGAGTTTGGAATCGCGGTACTTCGACTATGGGCTAAAGCACCCAAATGAGACTCGATTTTACTCTGGAAGTCTCATGGTTGGTGGTGGTTATCGGCAATATATTGGCGAACATTCGTATTTAAGCCTAATGTTATTGTATAATTTAAACGAAAATATTAATTCAATCTATCAAAATCCAATTATTCGAGTTGGAGTAAATTTTTAAAAACAAAATTTATATTATGAAATCAGTTTTAACCATTGGATTATTAATCTTGTCAAATACATTTATGACTTTAGCTTGGTATGGACATCTTAAATTTGCCGAATGGAAATGGTTTAATAAGTTGGGATTAATTTCAATTGTGCTTATTAGTTGGGGAATAGCATTTTTTGAATATTGTTTTCAAGTGCCTGCAAATAAAATTGGATATAGTGAAAATGGAGGTCCATTTTCACTAGTGCAATTAAAAGTAATTCAGGAAGTTATAACCTTGGTGGTTTTTGTAATATTTACCTTGCTGGTTTTTAAAACAGAGACTTTTAAAATGAATCACATTATTGGTTTTGTATTTTTGATTTTAGCTGTTTATTTTATTTTTAAAGAGTAATGTGTTTTTCATCAACAATTACCCATTATCAATTAACAAATAGTCTTAAACTATTGGATTTAACGAAAAATAAAATCATATTTGAACTTTAATAGAAAAATATAAATCATCAAGCTATGGCAAACATTCGAAATCTTAAAAAAGATATAAATTATTTAACCAGCGAGTTAGTTTCAGATTGCTACTTATACATGTATTTTCACAAAGATAAAAATCACGACGAGGTTGTGGGGATTATCTCCGAAGCTGTTGAATTGCGAAATAATTTAATGCATAAAACAAATCATCCAGAAAATAAAGACGACAAAAAATTATTAAAATCACATTTTAATAATTTGTACGACGAAATGCTCGAAAGCGTTGATGTTTTGTTTAATCAATTAAGCGAACTTACAAAAAAATAATTTTCTTTTTTTTCTTTTTTAATCAATGAAGTATATCATTTTACATATACTAGTGGTTTTGTCTTTTCTATTTTTTGGCTCTTGTACATCGTGTGAACCAAAAGTTAAAGCTGATAAAGAAATTAAAAATATAAACCCTCTAAGCCATGAAGACAGTGTTGATTTTGCCATAAAAGCTCATAAATTTGATTCTATTTTTACTGAATTCTATCATAATCGAGATTTTAACGGCAATGTGCTGATTGCTCAAAGAGGAAAGGTAATATTTAAAAAGAGCTATGGATTTTCTAATTATAAAACAAGAGATAGATTAAAATCTAGCACTCGTTTTCAAATTGCATCAATCTCAAAACAATTTACTGCAGTGGCAATACTTCAGCTTATTGAAAAAGGCTTGATTTCGTATGAAGACTCCGTTCAAAAATTTTTCCCTGATTTCCCATATCCAAATGTTACCATAAAATTACTGTTATGTCATCGTTCAGGCTTACCTAATTATATATATTTTTGCGACGATATTATAAAAGATCAATCTAAACCATTGTATAATTTTCAAGTTGTTGATTCCTTGATAAAATATAGTCCTCAAAGATATTACCCTCCTGATACTCGATTTAATTATAGTAATACAGGATACATGTTACTAGCAAAGATTGTTGAAGAAGTTTCGGGAATGAGTTTTACACAATACATGAAAGAAAATGTATTTGAACCACTCGAAATGCATAATTCTTTTATTTACGAAAAAGGTAAAGTTGAGCTGCAAAATGCTGCTATTGGATATTCATATGGACCGAAAGAAGCCATCGATAATTTTTTAAACGGGGTTACAGGAGATAAAGGTGTATATACAACAACTGAAGATTTATTGAAATGGGATCAAGGTTTATATACCAATAAAATAATTTCGATGAATGTGCTTCAAGATGCTTTTAAACCATGGAACGACAAAGTAAAAACAAATGAAAATTATGGTTTTGGTTGGCGTTTACGATACCTTCCAGATAGCAGTGTAGTTACTTATCATAGAGGTTGGTGGCAAGGATTTCAAAGTTTGTTGATTCGAATACCCAAAGATACTACAACTATAATTGTACTTCGCAATAGAAAAACCCGACATTATATTCAATTTCAAGAATTTCTTGATATTCTTTACCCTGAAAATAATTTTTTTAAATCGGAATCGGACTCAATAAGTGAAAATTAAAAATGAAGCAGAAAAAAATAATCTTTTTTGCAATTTTAGTTTTCATTTTAGGCTTAAGCTTTTTCGTTGCCAAATATTCATATGTTTTGAAAAAAGATATACAAACGCTTTCTAAAATCAATTCAATTGAATTAGCGGAAGCAAAAAATATCGAAATAATCATTGATGATTCGCTTGAGATTATCATAGGAACGTATTTAGGGAATTTTCAAAATAATTACTACGGAAACCTTGCTCCATCAAGCTTAGATGTTATTTGGAAACTGTATTTAGGTTTTGGCGAAACCGTTGTCGGAAATCAAAAATTAGTATGGTATGGAGCAGGTTGGACAGGACAAGCATTAATTGTTCGAGAAAAAAACAAAAAATATCTTATTCATGGAGCTTTTGACCACCATTTGCGAAAAATAAATGCTGAAAATGGAGATGTTATTTGGAAAACTAAATTTGATGACGTAATAAAAGGAACCGGAACAATTTGGGAAAATAAAAATGCCGAGAATCGAGATTTGCTTATTTTGCAAGGTAGTAGAATGGGAATTGATAAAAATATGAATTCCAAAATAGTAAAAAGTTTTAAAGCTGTTTCGTACGAATCGGGAAATATTTTATGGGAAATGAATAGCGAACATACCGACTGTTGGAGTCGAGATGTTGATGCGTCGTCGTTGATTATTAACGATACGGCATACATTACACTTGAAAATGGAATGTTTACCAAATTTAATCCTGATAATTCAAAGGCAAAGCAGAAAGATAGCATCAATCAACCCGAAATATTTTCTCAACTTCAACTGTATACTAAAGACGATAAAAAAAAGCATGGAAAAAATCTTGTTGACGAAGCTTCGCCATGCTTACTCAATGGTCATATTTATATTGCTTCGGGTTCGGGACATTTGCTGGGATACAATTTAAAAACTCAACAAATTGATTGGGATTTGAATATTGGCTCTGATATTGACGGTTCGCCTGTAGTTACAAGCGATAGTTGTTTGATTGTTACTATTGAAAATCAATATATTGAGGGAAATGGAGGTGTTTTTAAAATAAATCCGAGTTTGAAACCTGAGAAATCTGTAATATGGTTTTTCCCAACACAAAATAAAACTTACGCAACTTGGAATGGAGGAGTAATCGGTTCAGCTACAGTAAACGATTCTTATATCAACGATTCAACTATTCAGATGGCGACTTTTATTGGAATAGATGGATATTTATACGTTGTAGCTCACAGTGAAATTACAGAGAATAAAGTAGCAGGACCAGACGGAAAGTCAGTTTTTTGTCTTCCTAAATTGATTTTTAAAGCATATGTGGGAGCTTCCATTTCGACTCCCATATTTGTCGAACGTAAAATAATCGCTGCAGGTTACGGAGGTATTAGTATTTTTGAGCACGATACTAATTATGTCTTTACATTGTTAGATTTTAAACCTGGTGTATTTGAATCTACTCCGGTTGTTGATAATAAAAAGATTTATATTTCGTCGCGTGACGGTTATTTATATTGCTTCGGAGAAGTCGAGAAAAAAATCGAGAACCTGAAAGTTGATAAACCAAAAGATACTGCACCAAGTTCGGAAAATATGAATTATCACATTGTTGCAGGAACATATCAAACAATTGACCGAGCTGAAATTTGGAATCAAACTCTGATTAATCAAGGCTTTGAATCAAGAATTATTCAACATGAAAAATCCTATTATAACATAGTTTATTCAGCAAAAACATACAACGAAGCTCTTAATAAACTAATTGAAATAAAAGAATCAGGAACGACACAAGTTTGGATATTGATGCTCAAATAATGTATTATTTCTGGTATTTTCTTCGTGACTTGACAAAATACCATGTTAAAATTTCGTAGCACGAAAAGAAAGCGTATTTTTGCATAAATAAAAAATTATAAAAATGTGTTTAAGTGTACCTGCAAAAGTTATTTCAGTAAATGGAGATAATGCTGTGGTTTCGGTTAGTGGAACAGAATACACGGCTAGTTTACAATTAGTTGACGATGTAAATCCTGGTGACTACATATTGCTTCATACTGGCTTTGCATTGCAAAAGTTAAGCGAAGAAGAAGCGTTGGAAACCCTTAAAGTATTTGAAGAATATGAAGAGTTTAATAAAGAACTCGATCAAATGGAGAAAGAAACAGGCGAACATATTGTTTAGCCTTTCTTTTGGTAATTATGAGAAACAAAAAAGACCATTTTTATGAAAATGGTCTTTTTTGTTTTTAATATTTGGTGTTATTTCTTTTTGAAAATCTTAATATTTTCTAATTTATCTAATAATTTTTTTAGAGCATCGGTTAATAGGGTTACATACATGAAAAGAGATGTAAGCCAAATAACCATTATATTAAACCAAAAAGTATCAATGCTATAGCCCAAAACAATCTTAACAGGTGCATAAAAATGTGCTCGACCATAATTTGATTCTGGCTCTTTATAGATTGGTTCAAATGCTTGTACAAATCGGTCGTCTGTCTCAATGATTTTGTTCAACTCTTTTTTATTAAGGACTAAGTCTGCTAAATTTTGATTGTGATAGTTTTGCTTCAATTCGTCTAAAGCTTCTTTACTACCTAATTCTTTAACTAGTTTATTAAATATCTCCTCTTTTTTATAGCTAGCGTTATTGTATTCTTTAATGTATTTTTTCTTAATTAATTCTAAGTACATTCTAGATTCCTTCATCACATTTTCGTCGTACTTTTCTATTGTGAGTTTGTCAATGCTTTTGAACTTAACTTCAGGAACTCGTCCAATTAAAATTTCAAATTCGTTTTTTAATCGTTTAACATTTGTAATTGCTTTTTCTTTTTCCTTGTTGTAAATATTTTTTTCGACTTCGTTAACAATGCCTTCTAATTTAGGAACTAAAAAGGTTTTAACATAAGTAGCATTACTCATTGTTTTGTCAATTTCGAAGAAATGTTTTTGAAATTCGTTGTGTTTAAATTGCTTTACAACAAGAGCTTCGTATGCCCATCTCGAAGTCATAACATCTCCGGAAAACGGAACAAAAAAGTGAGAAGTAAAGTTTTTATGAAGTTTGTCAAAACTAACAATTGTGCCACTTAATAAAAGCTGTGGAACAAGTATAAATGGGATAAGAATATAAATAGTAACAACTGAATTAAGAGCAGCCGATATATTCAAACCTAGCATGTTTGCAAAACAAGAGGTGGTAAACAGTACCAGCCAAAAACTAAGTGTCATTCCATGAATTCCAAGTATAGCATTTCCAATTGCAATAAAAGTAAGCGATTGAATTGCCGAAATAGCAAACATTATCAAAATTTTAGAATTCAAGTAGCTAAATCGACTTAAATTTAAAAACGATTCTCTCTGAATTATTTTTCGATCTTTAATAATTTCTTCTGCACTAATTGTCATACCTAAGAATAATGAAACCACAACAGACATAAAGAAGTAAGCAGGAAGGTTTTCGTTTAAACTAAAAACGTACTCGTTAGGGTCGGCGAGAGTTCCACTAATGTACTTGGTAAAATACCCCAAAATAACAGCTAATGCCGGTGCTTCGAGTAAGGTAATTATCAGATATTGTTTGTTGGTTAATTTTGATAAAACATCACGAGCCGTAAAAATAAAAAACTGTTTAATTCGCGAAGGAATTTTGAAATAATTTTTAGGTAGTTTGGTTTTCTCAGTTTGATGTTTGATGTTTGAAACAATATTTTTTTGATATAGTTCAAACCATTCTTTAGCTGATGTTTTTCGACTTCTAGTTAATTTTCCATACTCATCAACAACCTTTGATTCAACTATTTGTAAAATTTGCTCGGGGTTTACATTTCCGCAAGTAATACATTCGCTTTCGTTTGCATTAACATGATTACTCATTTTTTTGAAGTAAACAACTCCGTCAAGAGGATTTCCGTAATAAATTGGATGTCCTCCAGTATCCATAATAATAAGTTTGTCGAATAATTTGAAAATATCCGACGATGGCTGATGAATATTGACAATTACCAATTTACCTTTTAAGGTTTGCTCTTTAAGTAAATCCATAACCATATCAGAGTCCATCGAAGATAAGCCTGAGGTAGGTTCATCGACAAACAATACCGACGGTTCTCGAATTAATTCTAAAGCAATATTTAACCGTTTTCGCTGTCCACCGCTAATGAATTTATTTAAAGGTCCACCAACTTTTAAATCTTTAATTGCAAAAAGGTTAAGGTCGATAAGTACTTTTTCAACGGCTTCTTCAATTTGTTCTTTAGTGAAATTGTTGAAACAAAGTTTTGCGTTATAGTATAAGTTTTGGTAAACCGTTAATTCTTCAATTAACAAATCATCTTGAGGAATAAATCCGATAACACCTTCAATCATTTCCCTTTCGGATGGAATGCTTGTATCGTATCCGTTGATTAAAATTTTCCCACTTTGAATTTTAAGTTTTCCGTTAAGAACGTTGAGCAAAGTAGACTTTCCAACACCGCTACCACCCATAATTCCAACAAGTTGACCTGATTCTTCGCAAAAGTTGAAGGTATGAATCCCATTGTTGCTGTTCTTAAATCTAAATTCGACGTTCTGAGCTGAATATACAATTTTTTCGCTTTTACCAGCTTGTAAAAATTTACCAACTACGTCGCTGTAGTAAATTGGACTTATTTTAGTACTTCGTATCGATGAACCTTTGTCTAAAACATAGGTTTTAGTTGGTTTAACATTGTGACCGTTGAGCGACAAGTTTTCATCGCCTATGTATTTAAAAATATACATACTGGTACTTACAATATTCAAAATTGCAATATTCCCAGTAAGGTAATCGTTTATAATGTGTTTAATTTCAGTTTCAGCTATCTCTTTGTTATTGTCAATTAAAAGGAGATTGGCTTTTCCTGGGACTTCTGAAATATTTCCAACAATAAATGCTTTTATATTGTTAAATTCGTCAGAACTAATGTTAAAAGTATCGCTTACGGTTTTAACAAAATCAAGTTCTTCTTCGCTGATTCCTTCGCCTTTATTTATAAATTCGAGTAACTGAAACAACACTAATAGCTTTTGATTTTGTTGAAGTTCTTCGTTAATTTGTTCGCAAATAGCAAGAACTTTAACTGAATTTGCCGATAATCTTTTTTTACCTTTTTTGCTATGATGAAGTTCGTAATATTCGTCGAATAGTTTTAAATATTCATTTAACTGTTCTTGATTCAGGTGTTGTTTAAGGTACGATTCAACAACCGAACGTGCTGATGATGATTCTCCTTCTTCCTCGAAGTTTGCGATAATTGCAAACAATCTCATCAACGCCTTTAAAATTGATTCACTCATAGTATTTTGAATTTATTTGAACGAAATAAAAATAATACAAATTTTATATATAATACCATTGTATCGTAAATTTTTATTAATTGCTCATATTCGTACATAGAAATATTACTTTTATTGAGTATGTGTTGATTGCTTTTGTCAAAAGTGAAAATATTTTTTAGTTTTTTTTAATCATTTTTAATACCTTTATATGATTGAATAAAACGAAGTTTCATGTATTTATTTAAATTGAGATTGTTTATGAAATATTTTTTAGTTTTTACTTTAAGCGTTTTTATATTTTCGTGTAGTCGTGAAATTTCAAAAAACACTGAAAGTAAATCAGTTAAAGTAATTGAAGAAAAAAATATGACAGTTAAAACAATAGCCGAAAAAGATTCATTTGTAGTAAAGACTAAAGATACTATTGAAGTTGTTGACTGAGAAACACACAAATAAGCCTCTCGAATTAAAGCGAATTTATACCATCTCATTTATTCCTATTGTTTTAGTTTTATTGCTATGGTTGACAAAAATTAGCGAAGTTGTTTTGGATGTTAGTTGGAGTGAATTTGGTATTTTTCCAAGAACTATTGAAGGATTGAGAGGAATTCTTTTAGCACCTTTTCTTCACGCAGATTTTAGTCATCTAATTTCGAATTCGCTTCCCTTAATATTTCTTTCATTAGCCATTTTTTATTTTTATAAGGAAGTTGCATTAAAAGCATTTGTCGGTATTTTTATTTTAACACATTTAAGCGTTTGGCTAGCTGCCAGACCTTCATTTCATATAGGAGCCAGCGGACTTGTTTATGGCTTTGCTTCATTTTTATTTTTTAGTGGAATTATTCGTAAATATTACAGATTAATGGCGATTTCATTATTGGTTATATTTTTATATGGAGGAATGGTTTGGGGAGTTTTTCCTCTTGTTAAAAACATGTCGTGGGAGTCGCATTTATATGGAATGTTTTGGGGATACATTTTTGCGTACTATTATAGAGAATACGGACCTCAAAAACCTACATACGATTGGATAAATGATGATAATGATGATGAAATACCTGAACCTCTTGATATTTGTCATCAAGATGAATTTAAAGAGAAACAATAGATATTAAACGTAAATTGTTCATAAAAAATAATTTATGAAATTAAAATGGCTTAATATTTTTTTACTTTTAATGCATAATTTATAAATTTAGCATTATGGCAAGTTGGATTGAAAATGCCGAAGAAAAGCAAAGAATTAGAGAAACTTTAATTCAACGAGAACAAAATTTAGATAGCGTGAATGCTATCGAAAATCATAAAAATATTTCCCCTTTAATCAATAAATTAACTTTTTTTATCGACCGAGTTGATAAAATTTCCGTTGAATTTCGTAAACCAAGCATCGAAATTGGGCATACTCATTTGAAAGGAGATGATACATACGAATTTTACGGTTCTGCTTTTATCCAAAAAAAAGATACTTTTTTTAAAATAAGGATTGGTTATTTGAATTTCATTTGTTGGCGTAGAATATATTTTAAAATGACCGATCAAGCTGATAAAATTAAAGTGATTATAGCCGAAAAATGTACGTGTGAAAATAATAAAAAAAAATCCTACGGAACGAGAGAAAAATACAAATTCGCAATATCTGAATTGAATGTTGATATTGCTCAAATTATATTGGATTGGCTTGTTTTCAAAATTTCGGATAGCGAATTTAAAAAGCAACTTCCAATTAATCATCACCGTGGAAATGGTCACGAATAAAAATAGTGTAGATAAGAAATAAAAATATATTTTTGAGCCGTTAAAAATAAAACAATATTTATATGAAAAATAAGATTTTAAGTTTCACATTATTGATGTTTGTTTCAATTGCCTTTTTTTCTTGCGATAAAGAGGATTTTTTATCGGGAACAATGTCTGCAAAGGTTGATGGTACAAGTTGGTCGTCGGCAACCCAAGTTACATTATTAAAAAACGATATGTTTTTTATTACAGGAACATCAATGAGTGGTCAAATAATGGAAATTACTATAGTAGGAACAACTACAGGAACTTTCGAACTTGATGTAGCGGGCGTTCAGGCTGGGTGTGGAGCAGTATATAAACCAAGCGTAACTGAAGAAAGCGAAAATTTTGCAAGTAAAGAAGGAGTTGTGGTAATAACAGAAGTTACAGATGAAACTATATCAGGTACATTTGAATTTTCGATGACTAACACAAGTTTGGACAATACTGTTGAGATAACAGATGGCAAGTTTGATAACCTTCCATATACAAACAAAGATGAATAAAAGAATTATATATATTTTGGGATTTATTTTTTTTATTTCATTTTTCTTTATGGGATGTGAAGAAAAAAAATCAGTTAAAATTATTGAAGAACGCGATTCGCTGATTAAGTTTATTGAAGAACACGACTCTCTAAGAATTGTAAAAGAAAACCCTGATTTTAGAAAAAAACAAGAGTAAATGGTTCTAAATTACATTTGGATATTCTTTTTTATAATTGCATTTGTAATTGCACTCATTCGATTTGTTTTTTTTGCCGATTACGAAGTTTTTACCAATATGATGGGAGCAACTTTTGATATGGCAAAGGTTGGTTTCGAGCTTTCATTAGGTTTAACAGGAGTTATGACATTGTGGCTAGGCTTGATGAAAATAGGCGAAAATGGGGGAGTTATCAATTATTTATCAAAATTAATAAATCCATTTTTTAGTAAATTATTTCCTGAAATTCCTAAAAATCATCCCGTTTCTGGCTCAATTTTGATGAATATTTCTGCCAATATGTTAGGGCTTGACAATGCTGCAACTCCACTTGGGTTAAAAGCAATGAATCAACTTCAAGAACTTAATCAGAATAAAGATACTGCTTCGAATTCTCAAATAATGTTTCTGGTTTTAAACGCATCTGGTTTAACCATAATTCCAATAAGCATTATGGTTTACCGTGCACAATTGGGTGCTGCTGACCCTGCCGATGTTTTTTTACCTATTCTTTTAGCAACTTTTGCATCAACTTTAACAGGAATCATAGCTGTTTCGATTTTTCAAAAAATCAATTTATTTAACAAAATTGTACTTGCATACTTGGGTGCGTTTACCTTATTAATCTCAGGATTAATTTATTATTTCAGCACTTTGACCCAAGAAAAAATGAATTTAATTTCAACTTCGGCAAGTAATTTTTTGCTTTTTGGAATTATAATGATTTTTATTTTTGCTGCCTTTTATAAAAAAGTAAATGTTTACGATTCGTTTATTGATGGGGCGAAAGATGGTTTTAATATTGCCATAAAAATTGTTCCATATTTAATAGCAATGTTAGTTGCAATTGGTGTTTTAAGAACTTCAGGTGCCTTAGATTATTTAATAAACGGCATTGCATACGGATTTAATTATTTTGGTTTAAATAGCGATTTTGTGGCGGCTTTACCAACTGCGATTATGAAACCGTTAAGTGGGAGTGGGGCTAGAGGAATGATGGTTGAATCGATGCAAACTTTTGGACCAGATTCATTTGTTGGTCGTTTATCTTGCGTTTTCCAAGGTGCAGCTGATACTACTTTTTATATTATTGCGGTTTATTTTGGTTCAGTTGGTGTCAAAAAAACTCGACATGCAATTGCGTGTAGTTTAACTGCTGATTTAGCGGGTATAATTGCAGCTATTTTCGTGAGTTATTTTTTCTTTGGGTAAATTTTACTTAACGTATTTATCAATAGTTGAATAAAGCTTATTAATATTTATAGGCTTTGATAAAAATGCGTCCATTCCTGCATCAAAACATTTTTCTTTATCGTTCTCCATTGCGTAAGCTGTTAAAGCTATGATTGGCACGTGCGAATTGTTGTCTTTTTCAAATTGTCTAATCGTCTGCGTAGCTTCTATTCCATTCATTATTGGCATTTGAATATCCATTAAGATTATATCGAATTTTTCTAATTGAAAATAATGAACAGCTTTTTCTCCATTATCGACTACGACTAGTTCCCAAGGTTTATTTTTAGCTAAAGCTTTTATTAAATGTTGGTTGGTAAGGTCGTCTTCTGCAACAAGTATTTTTAACTTTTTAGTTAAGATATCATTATTCACTAAGTTTATAATTTCGACTTCTTTTGTTTTTTTCGACAATTCAAAAGGAATTGATACTGTAAAAGTACTTCCTTCGTTTAATTCACTATCTACTTCTATTTTTCCGTTCATCAGTTTTACTAATGAATTTACAATTGAAAGTCCCAAACCACTCCCTTTATTCGAATCGGTATAGGCAATTTTAAAAACATCGCTAAAAATATTTTGTAAAACCTCAGGAGCAATTCCTCTACCAGTATCTTTTATCGAAATTGTTAAACTTATCTTATTCGATTTTTCGATAATATTTGTATCAAAAGTTGCTTGTATGTTGCCTTTGTCGGTATATTTAATAGCATTACTCAATAGATTCACGATTATTTGTCGTAAACAAATTTTATCTCCAATGAGTAAGTTGTTATGTTTATTATTGTTTGTAAATGCTAGTTGTAGTGATTTTTTTGTTGCGGGAAGATTAAAACTTTTAATACTTGACTCAATTAAGCTATTTAAATCAAATTCAATTCTTTGAAGGCTTATTTTTCCTGATTCAATTTTTGAAAAATCAAGAATGTCGGTTATTAATTTTGATAGTGTTTCTCCTGAATTTTTTATAAGCGATAACATTTCTTTTGTATCTTTATCGTAATCATTGTCGAGCAATAGATTGGTAAATCCAACAATTCCATTTAGTGGAGTACGTATTTCGTGACTAATTTTAGCGATAAATAAACTTTTGGCTTGATTTGCTTCTTCTGCTAATTTTTTTGCTCTGATTAAATTGTCTTCGGCCTCTTTTATGCTTGTTATATCTCTAGCAATAGAGCCTATTTTACGACCATTTTCAGTATCAATAGGAAAAATGACGGTTTCAATAGTTTTAATTTGATTGTCTTTTGTTCTTATGTCGGTTGTATGTGGTTGAATAAAAGATGTGTTGCTTCGATTTTTTAAAGTTATAAGAGTATTATTTTTAAGTTCATCTAAGGTATATTTTCTATTTTCACTATTGCTTGCAAGCGAATATTGTACGTCCCAAATGTATTTTCCCAAAATTTCTAATTGCTTGAAACCGGTAATATTTTCTTGAGCCTTGTTCCATTCAACTATTTTACCATCGTTATCAACAATTACAATTCCGTCAGAAGATTGTCGCAAAAAGTTTTTTATAGCATCTTCGCTCTCCTTGACTAAGATTTCGGCTTTTTTTCGAGACGTAATATCTCTCGAAATCCATAGAACTCTTTTGTTTGGTTCGTCCATTTCCAAATAAGCGGTTCTCCCTTCAAAATAATTTCCTTTTATGTCGTATTCTAACGTGTACGATTTTTTATGTTCGATGGTTTTTCGTATAGTCTTTAAAATACTAAATGCCGATTCATTTGAAAAAAGATCGAAAATATTTTTTCCCTTTTTAGTGTTATTGTGAACCGATGAAATTACATCAATATACTTTCCGTTTTCGTCGATAACATAAACATCATCAGGCAAGGCTTTTATAAATGCTGACAGTTGCCTCTCGTTATGAATTAGTTGTTTTTCAAAGTTTTTTCTTTCAGTTATATCTTTAATTATAACCTGAATCACCTTTTCTCCATTAATTTCAACTACTGCCGCAGCCGCTTCAACAATTATTATTTCTCCATTTAGTTTTACAAATCGTTGTTCAGCCCAATTGGTAAATTGCTTGATGGTTTGTAATTCTGTAATTCTATTTTTAACAAAGGGTCTGTCGTCCTCATGAATAAGTGAAATGTTGGTACGTCCAATTATTTCTTCGGCATTTTTTGCACCAAGCATTCTTATTCCTGCTTCGTTTATGTATTCAATAATTCCGTTTTTATGAAGCATAATGCAATCGGACGATTGCTCAATTAATTTTTGATATTTGTTTTCGCTTTCAAATATTTTTCGATTTAAGCCATCTGCATTTGTATTTGCAATTTTTTGAGAGAGCGACAAAACAAAGAAAATTTCGCCTTCGTATCGACTTAGGAAGCTAATATTTCCATTTAAATCAATAAAATTAAGCTTTGAACTCAACGAAAGTTGTATTGCAGTTTTTGAGTTCTGTTCGTTAACATCTCTAAAAAGGTCTTCTTTTTCTGAAATATAATCAAAAATATTATGCCCATTTGTAATGTCGGTTATTGATTCTGTCAACGAATTTACAAAAAAAATAGTCCCTGACGAATTAATTACAAAAACAAGCTCGTTTGAGTTATTTAGAACGGTTTTTATATTATCTGAAATTTGAAACGACATCTACAATATTTACGTGATTTTAATTTTATAAAATTAGAACAATGTTTTGTAAGAACAATAATCAAAATACAATTATTTATGAATGTTGATTTTGTAATGTTAAACGAATACCTTGAAATGTTAAAAAACGAGTAGTTTGCAATTAAAACAATTCTGCCATATCTTCGCAATTTATTAAAATAAGATGAAACAAATAGGGCTTTTGTCTGATACTCATGGTACAATTGATGAAAGAATCTTTTCTTTTTTCAAAGATTGTGACGAGATTTGGCATGCTGGAGATATTGGGAATATTACGGTTTATAATAAATTAAACGAGAGTTTTTTATTAAGGGCTGTTTACGGAAATATTGACGGAACCGATATTCGACAAGTTTGTAAACCCAATCTTTTTTTTCGAGTTGAAGATATTGATATTTTTATGACTCATATAGGTGGTTATCCAAAACACTACGATGCAAAAACATTAATACAAATCAAAGAATTAAAACCATCGCTTTTTATTTGCGGGCACTCACATATTTTAAAAGTTATGTACGATAACGATTTTAATATGATGTGTATGAATCCAGGTGCTTACGGAAAATATGGATTTCATGTAATTCGCACAGCCATTCGATTTAGCATTGATGGAAAAGCACTTAAAAATTTAGAAGTGTTGGAAATTCCACGTCAATAAATTCTGAATTTTAATTAGGACAGAAATGATATAAACCTATCTTTGCAAATTATTACAAGTTGAAACAAATATTTTATGAATTTTGAATTAACCGATGATTTTTTAGATCAATTAAGAGATGTTATTTCTACCGAAAACAAGGAAAAAACATTAGAGTTAATTGAAAAATTGCACCCGGCTGATATAGCTGAGATGTTTGATGAAATATCGATTGATGATGCAAAATACATCTATTTGTTGCTTGAAAAAGAAATTGCAGCAGACGTTTTTGTCGAATTAGAAGACGATCTTAGAGACAAATTTTTAAAAATTCTGCCATCAGAAGTTATTGCAAAACAATTAATTCACAATATTGAATCGGATGACGCCGCCGATATTATTGGGGAGTTATCAGAAAAAAAACAAGAAGAAGTTCTTTCGCAAATTCATGATAGAGAGCAGGCCGGAGATATTGTTGACCTTCTTAATTATGACGAGGATACCGCTGGTGGAGTAATGGCAAAAGAATTAATTTCGGTTAATGAAAATAGCGATGTACAAAGTTGTATCGAAGAAATTCGACGTCAGGCCGAAAATATCGAACATATTTATAATGTATATGTTGTTGACGACAATAATATATTAAAAGGTCTTCTTTCGTTAAAAAGGCTGGTTGTGAGTTCTCCTTCGACCAAAATTGCAACTATTTGTACTCCCGATGTAATGTCGGTTAGAGTAGATAAACCTGCTGATGAAGTGGGGATAATCATGCAAAAATACGATTTAGTTTCCATTCCAGTTGTTGATAGCATTGGGCGTTTACTTGGACAAATAACCATCGACGATATTGTGGAAGTAATGCGTGAAGAAGCTGAAAAAGATTACCAAATGATTTCGGGTATTTCTGAAGACGTTGAACATTCTGATAGTCCATGGTTATTGACTCGAGCTCGACTTCCTTGGTTACTTATCGGTTTGATAGGTGGAATCATTGGTTCACGAGTAATTGCATATTATGAAGTAGATTTGGGAATTTACCCCGAAATGATTTTCTTTTTACCCTTAATTGCAGCAATGGGAGGAAATGTGGGAGTTCAATCGTCTGCGATTATTGTTCAAGGTCTCGCTAATAATTCGATTACAAATGTGAGAACAATCAATAAATTATCAAAAGAATTTTTGGTAGCATTCATTAATGGAATTGTATGCTCATCGTTGATTTTTGCTTATAATTATTTTGTAAGCGATACCTTTATTTTGACAGTAACCGTAAGCGTTGCATTGTTTGCTGTAATTATTTTTGCTTCACTTTTCGGAACCTTTGTCCCTCTTGCTTTAAACCGATTTAAAATTGATCCGGCTTTGGCTACTGGTCCTTTTATCACAACAGTAAACGATATTATGGGATTGTTTATTTATTTGCTTGCAGGACGAATATTATTTTCGCTTTTTGCTTAAACTACAACAATTCGCTTAATTCGAGCCATCGGTTTTCTTTTTCTTCCAGTATTTCGAGCAATTGACTGAAACGATTGGCTTTTTTTATCAATTCATCTGATGGCAAATCCCCTGAATTCATTTGTTTTTCAAGTTCTTCTTTTTCTTCTTCAAATGTAGCAATATCAATTTCTAGTTGTTCAAACTCACGTTTTTCGTTAAACGTAAGTTTTCGTTCTCGTTCGGGCTTAACCCTTACATTTTTATCGCTGGTATCGGTTTTCGATTTTGCTGAAATGAGTTTTTTTTCAGCTTCTTTTTTATCGAGATATATTGTATAATTTCCAGGAAAATCTTTTACTTTTCCATCACCTTCAAAAGCAAAAACATGGTCAACAACTTTATCCATAAAATATCGATCGTGCGAAACAGCAATTACACAACCTTGATAATTTTGAAGAAAATCTTCCAACACATTTAATGTAAATATGTCTAAGTCGTTGGTAGGTTCATCGAGAATTAAAAAATTTGGATTTTTCATCAATACGGTCATCAAATACAAGCGTCGCTTTTCTCCTCCACTTAATTTCGACACAGGTATATATTGTCGGTCGTTTGGAAATAGAAAGTAGTTTAAAAATTGTGAAACCGACATTTTGTGCCCATCGCTAAGTTCAACTACTTCGGCAATATCTCTAACCACATCAATAACACGTTTGTTTTCGTCGATTTTGATGCCTTCTTGTTTGTAATAACCAAAAACAACGGTTTCGCCAACATCAAATTTCCCTGAATCGGCTTTAATGTTTCCAGTAATGATATTCAATAAAGTCGATTTTCCGGTTCCGTTATTTCCGACGATACCAATTTTTTCGTTTCTTTTGAAAATATAAGTGAAATCTTTTAAAATTTTAACATCGCCAAAACTTTTATTTAAATACGAAATTTCTAAAATTTTCTTTCCTAAACGAGCCGTTTTAACATTTAATTTTATGCTTTCGTCGCTTTTTTTGGTCGAAGCTTTTTCTTGTAAATCGTAAAAGGAATCAATACGCGACTTAGCCTTAGTGCTTCTAGCTTTTGGCATTCTTCGCATCCACTCAAGCTCTTTACGCATAAGGTTTCGAGCTTTATCTACTTCGGCATTCGTATTTGCTATTCTTTCTTCGCGTTTATCGAGAAAATATGAATAATTTCCTTTGTAATGAAATACTTTTCTATCGTCGATTTCGATAATATTATCGCACACACGGTCAAGAAAATAGCGATCATGAGTAACCATTAAAAGGGTTGCTGTATTGTTAATTAAATAGGTCTCAAGCCATTCAATCATATCAATATCCAGGTGGTTGGTAGGCTCGTCGAGAATTATAAAATCAGGTTTATTGATTAAAAGATTTGCCAATGCTAAACGTTTCTTTTGTCCTCCCGAAAGTTCCTTTATTTTTTGGTCAAGATTTAAAATTTTTAATTCTGTAAGTATTTGTTTTACCCTTACTTCGTGATCCCAAGCTTTTAAAGTATCCATTTTAACAAGCAGTTCTTCGATTGCCTTTTTATCATCAAGTTCAACAGCTTTTTCGTAATCACGAATCAAATTAATTAATTGATTTGATGAAGAAAAGACTTCATCAAAAACTGTTTTTTCTTCATTAAAAACCGGATTTTGCTCAAGATAACCAACTGAAACATCGTTGCGGAAAATAATATTTCCCGAATCGGCAGTGTCTTTTTTTGTGATAATATTGAGCATGGTTGTTTTTCCAGCTCCATTTTTAGCAATCATTGCAAACTTTTGTCCTTTATGAATGCTGAACGAAATATCTTCGAACAAGATTAAATCGCCGAAACTCTTGGTTAAATTTTCTACTTGAAAGTAATTCACGTTATAATATTTGAAAACAATATTTTAAAAGATGTTTCAAAAATACATTTTTAAATTAAATTCTTTGTAGAACTCGTCTGATTTATATTAATTTTGAAAATTATTTAAAACAGAAAATTTCAGAATTAACGCTACGAACTTATAATTTAATAACAGATGATACGTGCATTTAGAATTGCAATATTTTTTGCAGTTTCTTTTATTTTAACAACAAATTTATTTGCTCAATCAGTTAATATACAAGAACTTGATAGGTATTTTCAAAAATCGTTAATCGAATGGGAAATTCCCGGAATGGCAATCGCAATTGTAAAAAATGACTCGGTTATTTTTGCAAAAGGTTATGGTGTTAGAGATATTACTAAAGCCGACAAAGTTGATAAGAATACTCTTTTTGGAATTGCTTCGAACACAAAAGCATTTACATCAGCTGCCATTGCTTTGTTAGTTGAAAAAGGAGATATTGTATGGGATGATAAGGTAATTGATTTTCTTCCGTATTTTAAAATGTATGATTCTTATGTTACTAGTAATATGACAATTGCTGATTTGTTGAGCCATAGAAGCGGGTTGGTAACTTTTAGCGGAGACTTACTTTGGTACTCGACCAAATACACGAGAGAAGAAATAATTAAAAGAGCAAAAAATTTAAAACCTAAATATCCATTTCGAACACATTATGGCTATTCAAACATTATGTTTTTAGCTGCTGGAGAAATAATTCCTAAAATTACAGGTAAAACTTGGGATTTGTTTGTTGATGAAAAATTTTTCAAACCATTGGGAATGACATCGACAAATACATCGATTTCAAAATTCGGGAAAAATCTAAACATAGCTCAACCTCACGTAATGGTTGACGATAAAGTAACTAAAATAAAATACATAAGTTGGGACAATATTGCAGCAGCTGGAGGTATTAATTCAAATGTTGTTGATATGTCGAAATGGATTCAAATGCTTTTAAACAAAGGCGTTTATAAAGATAAAACAATTATTCCAGAGGAGCGTTTAAAAGAACTTTGGGCTCCACAAACCATTCAGAAAATAGAACGATTTAATGAAATTTATACGCCTACGACACATTTTAGTGCTTATGGTTTAGGATGGGATTTATTCGATTATCACGGTCGTAAAATTATCAATCACAGTGGCGGATTAGACGGAATGATTTCTAAAGTTGTACTTGTACCAGAAGAAGGTTTAGGCTTTGTAGTTTTAACGAATAGCATAAATTATTTACCTGAAGCTTTGATGTATAAAATTCTTGACACATACTTAAGTACGAATACAAGAGATTGGAGTAATTTATATCTTCGATTTTATAATGGGAACAAAGAATATGAAAAAGAAGAAAATGCAAAAAAAGAAAAAGAACGAAAACTAAATACTAAACCAAGTTTTGAACTTAGCCGATATGCAGGAACTTACCGAAGTTCATTGTATGGCGACGCAAAAATATCATTGCTGAACGGAAAGCTTCAAATTCAATTTCTTCCAGCTCCTGATTTTATTTCCGACTTAACCCATTGGGAAAACAATACTTTTCAAATTAAATTCGAAAAATTTCCTTCACTACCAAAGGGAACTGTAGAATTTACAATTGATAAAAGTGGGAAAATTTCAACCATGAAAGTTGATGTCCCAAATCCTGATTTCGATTTTACCGAATTAGATTTCAAAAAAGTAGTCGAGTAATTTTCAATGAATAAATGCCATAAGTTGTTTATTCAAAAAACGTTTTTATAATCTCTAATAAATAATTATTCATTGAGCCTTTAAATTGACAATTATTTTATATTTTAGTTGTTGAAATGAAAAAAATATTTTATACATTTTTTGTTGCTTTTATTTTTGTCTCATGTTTGCTGTATAGTCAAGATAATAAGATTGATAGCTTACTTGAAGCACTCGATAATTCTAAACCAGAAATAAGAGCTGAAGTTCTTAATTCTTTGGCAACAGAATATTTATCAGCCGATTTAGTTAAAAGCAATCAATATGCTGACGAGGCTCTGAAAATTTCTGAAAAAACAAATAATCAAAAGGAGAAGGCTTCTGCTATAAAAACACTTGGTTCAATTTATTTGTATAAAGGAGAGTTGGATAAAGCTTTGGATTACTACCAAAAATCACAAGAAATAAAACGTATTCTTGACGATAAAAAAGGTGTTGCCGATTTATATTTTAATTTCGGATACATCTACAAAAAACAAAATAAATTCGAAAAAGCCATCAATAGTTACGAAAATGCATTAAAAATATACGGCGAAATAGGAATGCCAGAAGAAGTAGCGGCTGCACTTCGAAGCAAAGGTCAATTATATTTCTTTTTAGGAAGTTTCGATAGAGCAGTTTCGCAATTTGAACAAGCCTATGAAATTTCAAAAAAACTAAATGATGATGCTGGAAAAGCGAATTCCTTACAGATGTTGGGAATTATATATCAAGAATGGGCGAATTATGAAAAAGCACTAGAATGTTATCAAAACTCGATAAAAATATACGAAGTCCAAAACGATAAAGTTGGAATTGCTAATACCTTGAACAATATTGGATTGGTATATAAAGATTGGGGGAAATATTCCGAAACCGAATATGGTTTGTATGAGCAAAAAGCCCTCGAAAATTTCAAAAATTCATTTGAGTTGATGTCCGAGTTGAACGATAAATATGGCATGGCTAATTCATTGGTAAATATTGGCTCAATCTATGAAAAGCTCGACAGCGTTGACTTAGCTCTTGAAAATTATCACAAAGCTTTGTCATTCGAGGAAGAAATTGGCGATAAAAACGGAAGTGCAGGTACACTCGAAAACATTGGCGTTATCTTGAGTAAAAAGAAAATGGAAAACGAAAAGGCCTTGGAATATCTAAATCGTTCGCTTGAAATTAGAAACGAGCTAGGAAATAAACAAGGAATTGCGAGTGCACTTCAAAATATTGGAAGCATACACATTAAACTCAAAAATTACGGAAAAGCCACTGATTATTTGAATCAAAGTTTGATACTTGCTCGAGAGTTGAACAAAAAAGAACTTGTAAAAGATATTTACGATGCATTTTCATTGATTTACGATTTGCAAGGAAATTATAAATTGGCTTTCGAATACTACAAAAAATTTATTGCTGTAAAAGATTCAATGTTCTCTGAAGAAAGCCACGAGCGTATTACAGAACTCGAAACTAAGTACGAAACCGAAAAAAAACAAAAAGAAATTGAACTTTTGAATAACAAACAAAAGCTACAAGACGAGCAAATCGAAAATCAAAAAAACTTGATAATCACATTCATAATCGGTTTTATCATGTTCATAATTTTCACAATACTTATCATTCGTGAGTATCGCCAAAAACGAAAAGCAAATCTTTTATTAGCTGAACAAAAACAAGAAATTCAAGCACAACGCGATTTAGCTACCGAGCAACGAGACATGATTGCGATTCAGAAAAAAGAAATGACCGATAGCATTCATTATGCCTTAAGAATTCAATCAGCTGTGCTACCTCCAGAAAATGTGCTGACGAGTTTTTTAGCCGACCATTTTATTTTTTACAAACCTAGAGATATTGTCAGTGGTGATTTTTATTGGATGAATGTAAAAAACAATAAAGTTGTAGTTGCTGCTGCTGATTGTACAGGTCATGGAGTTCCGGGAGCATTTATGAGTTTGTTGGGAATTACATTTTTAAACGAAATTGTGAATCAAAGCGAAATTTTGTCGGCTGATGTAATTTTAAACCGTTTGAGAGCGAATATTATGAAATCGCTTCATCAAACAGGTAAAGAAGGAGAAGCGAAAGACGGGATGGATATAGCATTGGTTATAATAGATAAAGAAAGTATGAAACTTGAATATTCAGGTGCATACAATCCGATTTATATGATTCAAGATAACAATTCGGAAATATTAGAATACAAAGCAGATAAAATGCCTATAAGCATACATACAGTTGAAAATAAACCCTTTACAAATAATATTATTGATATTGCTCAAGGAACACAGATATATCTATTTTCTGATGGATTTGCCGACCAATTTGGAGGTGAAAAGTATAAAAAATTCAAATACAACCGATTTAAAGAACTCTTGTTCGAAAACCGAAATAGAGCAATGGACGAGAACAAAATGATTCTTGAAAGCACTTTTAACAAATGGAAAGGTCATCACGAACAAATTGACGATATTTTAGTAATTGGATTAAAAATTTAGAAAATTTAAAAATGAACAATCTCGATTTTCAAAACGCTATTAAACAGGGAATTCCTGAAATTTTGCCACAAGCAAAAAATTACGAAAAAGAAATCAATCACGCACCAAAACGAAAAGAAATACTCAGCATCGAAGAAAAAAAATTAGCTCTCCGTAATGCTCTTCGATATTTTGAGCCTAAACACCACCGTATTTTAGCTAAAGAGTTTGCCGAAGAACTCGAAAAATACGGACGAATATATATGTATCGTTTTCGCCCCGAGTACGAAATGAAAGCGAGAAATATTGAGGAATACCCAGGAAAATGCCAGCAAGCAAAAGCAATTATGCACATGATTCAAAATAATTTGGATTATGCCGTAGCTCAGCATCCTCACGAATTGATTACCTATGGCGGAAACGGAGCCGTATTCCAAAATTGGGCACAATATTTACTTACCATGAAATATTTGTCGGAAATGACTGACGAACAAAGCTTGGTAATGTACTCAGGACATCCAATGGGATTGTATCCTTCACACAAAGATGCTCCCAGAGTGATTGTAACCAACGGAATGATGATTCCCAACTACTCAAAACCCGACGATTGGGAAAAATATAATGCAATGGGAGTAACTCAATACGGACAAATGACCGCAGGTTCGTACATGTACATTGGTCCGCAAGGAATTGTACACGGAACAACCATAACCGTTTTAAATGCTGGACGAAAAATTTCGAAATCGGGCGAAGGTTTAGCAGGAAAATTATTTTTGACAGCTGGACTTGGTGGAATGTCTGGAGCTCAGCCAAAAGCAGGAAATATTGCCGGTTGTATTACGGTGGTTGCCGAAGTGAATCCCAAAGCAGCGGATACACGTCATTCGCAGGGTTGGGTTGACGAAAAAATCACTAGCCTTGATGCTCTTTGCGAGAGAGTTAAAAAAGCTAAAGCGAATAAAGAAGTTGTTTCAATTGCATATCAAGGAAATATAGTTGATGTTTGGGAACGATTTGACAAAGAAAATATTTTTATTGAACTAGGTTCTGACCAAACTTCATTGCATAATCCTTGGGCAGGAGGATATTATCCTGTTCAAATTGCTTTCGAAGAAGCCAAAATTATGATGGCAGAAAATCCTGTAAAATTCAAAGAATTAGTACAAGAAACCTTACGTCGTCATGCAGCAGCCGTGAATAAACACACTGCAAAAGGAACTTATTTTTTCGACTACGGTAACGCATTTTTGTTAGAAGCATCGCGTGCAGGAGCCGATATTATGGCTGCTGATGGAATTAATTTCCGTTATCCTTCTTATGTTCAAGATATTATGGGTCCAATGTGTTTCGATTTCGGGTTTGGTCCATTTCGTTGGGTTTGTACAAGTGGAAAACCTTCAGACCTCGATTTGACTGATAAAATTGCCTGTGAAGTATTGGAAAATATTATGAAAAATTCTCCGATTGAAATTCAGCAACAAATGGCTGACAACATACGTTGGATTCAAGGTGCAAAAGAAAACAAATTAGTTGTCGGTTCTCAAGCTCGTATCTTGTATGCTGATGCCGAAGGACGCATAAAAATTGCCGAAGCTTTCAATCATGCGATAAAAGAAGGTAAAATATCAGCTCCAATTGTGTTAGGTCGCGATCATCACGATGTTTCGGGAACTGATTCGCCTTACCGCGAAACTTCAAATATTTACGATGGTTCACGCTACACAGCCGATATGGCTATACAAAATGTAATTGGCGACTCGTTTCGTGGTGCAACTTGGGTTTCGATACACAATGGTGGTGGAGTAGGCTGGGGCGAAGTTATAAACGGAGGTTTTGGAATGGTACTCGATGGTTCACCAGAAGCTGACCGACGACTGAAAATGATGCTTCATTGGGACGTAAATAATGGAATTTCACGTAGAAGTTGGGCTCGAAACGAAGGTGCTATTTTTGCCATAAAACGTGCAATGTCGCAAAATCCAATGTTAAAAGTTACACTTCCAAATTTTGCTGACGATAAATTAATCGAATCATTATTTTAAACAATTATCAATTATCAATATATGAACGCTAACATTAAAAAATTAATATTTCCTGTTCTTTTCATAGTTCTGTTGTATTCGTGTAAACCCGATGACCCGCTTCCAATCGACAGCATTGATGGAACTTGGCAAGTAGAAGAAGTAAGCGAAGTATTTGGCAGTCAGCAGTACAATGTTGAAATATCGAAATCGCAAGACGATAGTACAAAAATTTTTATCGATAATTTTTATAATTTGGGCTGGGGAAACAAAGTATATGGTTACGTCGAAGACGATTATTATATTTCGATTCCAAGCCAGTTAATCGACGACCAAACAGTTAGTGGAAATGGCGAAATTTCCGATTCGTATGAGTTAATTGATTTCGTTTATGCTGCAAACGATGGCAGCGGAGAAATTGACTCCTGTACAGCCACTTATACAAAAAAATGATAACGAAATAAGAATTGTGTTTTAACTTAAATAGTTCTTTCATTTTTTACAAGGTGTTGTTTATTAGCAAGGTTTCTCGCTTCGCATCGAAATAAAAATCAACACATTGTTATTTCGACGATAGGAGAAATCTGAAATATAGCCGAACTATTAGACTTATACTCTTTAAAAATCTCATTTTTTGAAATATTGTAGGTGTTTTTCGGATATACTTTTATGAATACAAGATAGATATAAGTGAATATTCTTTAAAAAATGAAACGATTTATTATATTTCTCATTATCATATGGATTGTACTGTTTTTGTTACAACCTGGATACACTTCAGGCTTACTAGTCCCAATATTGTTGTATATAACATGGGGAGGAACTGACGAACCAAGTTTTAAGCCTCTGCATAGCAAACATGCTGATATAAACAGAGTAATGAAAAAAGACTGGTTTCGGGAATTAATTCTACGTAAAAAATTTAAACCTAAATCGTTTCGTATAATTTGGCTGTTTGTTTTTCTTTTTTTAAGTGCGACACCTGGAATTTTTATAAGCATTTATTTAACTCCTTCGGTTATTCATCCATTTTATTTTGCAGCAAAAGTTTTATGGTGGACGATATTTACTCCAATATTAATGATTTCTACTGGATATTTTTTTCATGAAAATTTGTTTGGGCAAATTCTTGCTATGCCGTTTATTTTTGGAATCCCTGCTTTGGGAGGAATTGCCGGATTAATTTATCTAGCATATATCAGACTAGGCATAATTGGAATCATATTGGTTGTTTTAGTCATTGTTTTGCCTATATACATTTTAGATTTAAGCCGTTTTCTACGACAACACTATTTTCCCAAATCGTATAATAAATATTGACCTTATCAACACTCAAAATATACATGGTTTTTATGTTAATTTAATTCGCTATCGATAATTTTTAACGATAAAATTAATATATTTGAGAAATAAAGTTAACTAAGCCGGAAACCAAAACTATGTCAAAGAGTGTAATCTTGCCGACACACACGGTGCTAAAATGAAGCTTTACCTGTATTTTTGAAAATTAAAAAAAATGAAATTGAATATATGAGTTTAAATACACAATCACTGCAACCCGTTATAAACTTCCTTTGGACTGTTGCGGATGATGTTTTGGTAAATACCTACCAAAAAGGAAAATACAAAGATGTAATTCTCCCAATGGTAGTTATCCGCAGACTTGATTTGCTTTTAGAGCCAACAAAAGAACAAGTTTTAAAAACATTCAACGAATACAAAGACAAACTTCAAAACCTTGACAGCTTATTGACAAATGGCAAACATGGTTCGGGATTGGCTTTTTACAATACTTCACGGTTTACATTAAAAAAACTGCTTGACGACCCCAAAAACTTGAGAAGCAATTTTGAAAACTATTTGAATGGCTTTTCGGAAAATGTGCAGGATATTATCAAACAATTCAAATTTAGAAATGAAATTGAAACATTGGACGAGGCTGATATTTTGTTTTCTCTCATTGAAAAATTCTGCTCTCCAAAAATTGAATTGCATCCCGACAAATTGCCACCGCTGGCAATGGGTTATGTGTATGAGGATTTGGTACGTCGATTTAACGAAGAAAACAACGAAGAAGCCGGAGAACACTTTACGCCAAGGGAAATCATTGATTTGATGACGCACCTTGTTTTCTTACCTGTGAAAGACAAAATACAACAAGGAACATATTTAATTTACGACCCTTGTGTAGGCAGTGGCGGAATGTTGACTATTGCCAAACACTTTATGCTCAACCCAGAAGGATTGGTTAAAAGCAATTCTACCGTTCATTTATACGGACAGGAAAGCACGCCTTTTATTTATGCGACTTGCAAAAGCGATATGCTGATAAAAGGTGAAGACCCCGATAAAATTGTGTATGGCAGCACTTTGAGTGCTTACGGTTTTGATAAAGATTTGAAGTTTGACTTTATGCTTACCAATCCGCCTTATGGTAAAACATGGGCACCTGATAAAAAAGCATTAGGAGTTGGACCCAAAGGTGCCATAATTGACAAACGCTTTATGCTGAAAGGCAGTTATAAAGACGAAGCTGTTACCAGTCGTGTGAATGACGGTCAATTGATGTTTGTATTGCACATGCTCAGCAAAATGAAAGATACCGAACTTGGTAGCCGTATTGCTTCCGTTCATAACGGTTCGGCTTTGTTTACTGGCGATGCAGGGCAAGGCGAAAGCGAAATTCGCAAATATATTATAGAAAACGATTTATTGGAAGCCATTGTAGCATTGCCCAACGATATGTTTTACAATACAGGTATTCCAACCTACATTTTCCTTTTCTCCAACCGCAAAGCGAAAAATCGAAAAGGCAAAGTACAATTGATTAACGCTACCTCTGAAAAGTTCTACAACAAGATGAGGAAAGCATTAGGCAAAAAGCGAGTTGAATTTTTGCCTGAGCATATTGCCAAAATTGAAAAGACTTTTTTAGCTTTTGAAGAAAACGAATACAGCAAAATATTTGACAATGCCGATTTTGGTTACTCACAAATTACCGTGAACCGACCTTTGTTGAATGAAAAAGGAAAGATTGTGAAAGATGCCAAAGGCAAACCAAAGCCAGACACAAAACTAAAAGATACCGAAAACATTCCATTGAAAGAAGATATACAGGAATTTTTTGAACGTGAAGTTTTACCCTTTGCTCCCGGAGCCTGGTGGGATAAAAAAGATACCAAAATTGGCTATGAAATAAACTTTGCCAAATACTTCTACAAACACCAACCGCCAAGACCATTAACTGAAATTGCCAAAGACATTTTTGCTATTGAGCAGGAAACCGAAGGTTTACTAAAAGAGATAATTGAATAAGTATGGAATTACAAAAACATAGTGAAGCTCTTTTAAAAGGAGTTCAGGAAATTATTGAAAATGCAAGAAGCAAGGTTGCTGTTTTTATAAATGCAGAGACTACGCTGCTAAACTGGCAGATAGGCAATTACATAAACCTTGAACTTATTCTTGAAAACAGGGCGGAGTATGGTGCTAAGATTCTTGCGACACTGTCGCAAGAATTAACTATTAATTATGGCAGAGGATATACCTATTCATCTCTTACAAGAATGTGTAAAGTAGCCAGAACCTTTAACAACCAAATAATTGCGACACTGTCGCAACAATTGAGCTGGAGCCATTTGATAGAGCTTTCTGCAATTGAGAATGAAATCAAACGCGATTTTTTTATACAACTGTGTGTTTACGAACGTTGGGGTGTTCGCGAACTGCGAGACAAGATAGATACAATGCTATTTGAACGAACTGCTATTTCAACAAAACCAGTTGAAACAATCACAGATGCATTGAAAACATTACAGCACGAAAAAAAGATTCTGCCCGAACTCGTTTTCAAAAATTCATATATACTCGATTTCTTAAACCTCCCTGCCGAATATTCCGAGAAAGAACTCGAAAATGCACTTGTAAATCACTTACAACATTTTATTCTGGAACTTGGCTCTGGCTTTGCATTCCTCGAACGGCAGAAGCGAATACCCGTAGATGCCATAGACTATCACTTAGACTTACTCTTTTACCACCGCAAGCTGAAACGCTTAGTAGCTATTGATTTAAAACTTGGCAAGTTTAAACCCGAGTACAAAGCCCAAATGGAACTGTACCTACGTTGGTTGCAAAAGCACGAAATGCAAGAGGGCGAAGAAATGCCCATTGGTCTGCTGCTTTGCTCCGAAGGCAATACCGAGCATGTAGAACTTCTGATGCTCGACGAAAAACAAATACGCATAGCACAATACCTAACCGAATTGCCAAGTAAGGAGTGGTTTGCCGACAAGCTACACCGTGCCATTGAAATTGCTAAAATGAATATGACCGAGAAAAATGACTGAAACTAAAAATATTACATATAAAAAAACTGGTTTGGATTGGATGCCCGAAATACCGGAACATTGGGTTTTTAAAAGAGGCAAAGCCTTGTTTCATGAGCGGTCAATGAAGGGCTATCCTGATGAACCACTTTTGGCAGCTTCCCAAAAGCAAGGTGTTGTGTTAAAAGAAATGTTGGAGCAAAGAAGTATGGAGGCAATTCAAAATTTTGAATCCTTCAAACTTGTTGAGAAAGATGATTTTGTAATAAGTTTGCGTTCATTTGAAGGTGGTATTGAATTGGCATATTTCAGAGGAATCATTAGCCCGGTTTATTCGGTGTTTTGCTTTAGAGAGAATACTCAAAATAGAGACTTTTACAAATATTTATTCAAATCAAGAATGTTCATACAAGAACTGAACGTTTACAAAAAAGGTATTCGAGATGGACAATCAATAAATTTTAGTGAGTTTGCAAATATTTACCTGCCTGTTCCACCTCTGCACGAGCAAGACCAAATTGTGCTTTACATAAAAGCACAGGAAGAAAAGATAAACCGCTTTATTGATAAAAAGCAAGGGTTTATTGAGTTGTTGAAGGAGCAAAAAGATTTGATTGCTTTTAGTGCAATTCATATGGACGGCATAAAAAATGGGTGTCCAGAACGTAGAATAAAAAGCTTCTCTCAAATTCTAAGAGGTAAGTTTACACATAGGCCAAGAAATGATGAAAGGTTATATGATGGGGAATATCCATTTATTCAAACTGGTGAAGTTTCTCAAGCAAACAAATATATTAATGGTTATCGTCAAACCTTAAATGATTGGGGGTATTCCGTTTCCAAAGAATTTCCAAAAGGAACTTTATGTTTGACAATTGCTGCAAATGTGGGTGATGTTGCCATCTTAAATTTTAATGCTTGCTTTCCTGATAGCATTGTTGGAATTGTTCCTAATGATGAAGTTGATTTAGATTTCTTATACCATGCCTTGAAATCACTTAAAGCTAAATTCTTATCTGAAGCAACATTAACAACCCAATATAACTTGAATGTAGAAAGGATAGGACCAATTAAAATACCAATTCCCAATTTAGAAACACAAAAGAAAATAGTTATTGAGTTAGAAACCGAAACAGCCACCATAGACACCGCCATAGCCAAAGCCGAACGGGAAATAGAACTCATTCGGGAATATAAAGAGGCAATGATAAGTGAAGCGGTAATTGGAAAAATATTGTAAGTTTGTATTTTAGAAATAATTGAATATGAGCGAAGATTCAAAATATATTAACAAAGTTGAGGAAGAAGAGGTTGGGTATGTAATGAAACGACCATTTAATCCAAACAAAATTAAGGTGCGGTCACAACCTATTACTGTTGATGCTATGGTTGAACGAATTCGCCATGGTGAAATTGATTTATCAACCAAATTTCAGCGAAAAGAGGGATTGTGGGACGATGAAAAACAAAGCCGATTAATTGAATCTATTTTAATTCGTTTTCCACTTCCTGTATTTTACTTTGATGGAAGCAATAACGACAAATGGTTGGTAATTGATGGATTGCAAAGGCTTACCGCTTTTAAAAGATTCATGGTAACTAAAGAATTGAGGCTTACTGGTCTTGAATATTTATCACTCAACGGGAAAAAATGGGATGATTTTGATAGGCCACAACAACGCCAAATAAATGAAACACAATTACAATGTTATGTTCTTGAAGAAGGTGAAGAAAACGTAAAATTTAATATTTTTAAAAGGATTAATACAGGAGGACTAACGCTTTCTAGTCAGGAAATTCGCCATGCTATGCACCAAGATGTAGCTGACTTTTTACAAAAATTGGCTGAATCGAAAGAATTTTTGCAAGCAACCGATAAAAAAATTAGTCCTGATAGAATGCAAGACAGAGATTTTGTAAACCGATTTATAGCGTTTTATTTATTGGACTATGATATCGAATATACTAAAGAGGATGATTTAGATGCCTTTATGAATAAGGCTTTGGTAAAACTTGCAAAACTAACTGAAACAGAGAAAAATGATATATTTGAGAAATTCAAACAATCAATGTTGTTATCATTTCAAATATTTGGAAAGAAAGCTTTTAGCAAGCAACCAAAACCCAATAGAATAAACAAAGCACTTTTTGAAGTTATTTCTGTAGCTTTTGCAAAACTTGATGATTTGAGATTAAGTGCTTTAATTAAACAAAAAGAATTATTTAAAAGTGAATTATTTAATACAATTGATGAAAAATTTAAAGATTCACTTTCAAGTGGTACAGGTGGGCAATCAAATGTACACTTACGTCATCGGGAATTCAACAACCTTATTAATTCATTCTTAAAGTAAACATCATGATAACAGAAATTGCTGTCAAAAATTTCAAATCACTCAAAAATATTAAAGTTCAAACACGGAACCTTAATTTACTGATGGGTTTAAATGGCATGGGTAAAAGTTCTTTTATTCAAACGCTTTTGTTATTGATGCAAAGCGACAAACTAGAAGACCGAGTTATAGACTTAAACGGTTTATTAGTTGAAATTGGACAAGGTAGGGATGCTTTTTATCAGTTTGCATTGGAAGAATTTATTGAGTTTCATTTTGGAATTGACAATCAAGAGTTTTATAATTGGAAATTCAAATACCAAAGCGACAAGGAAAAGCTAACTGCTGAAAATGGATATACAAAAAAACAAATGGAGTTTTTTAGAAAATCAACTAAAAAATTTCAATATTTGAATGCGGAAAGAATAGGTCCACAAGAAATATATGATGCTTCTGCTGTTGTGGTTGCAGATAAAAAGCAATTAGGATTACAAGGCGAATTTGCTGCCTATTTTATAAATCTTTTTGGAGGCACGCATGAAGTAAAGAAAGAATTACAACACAGTGATACTATTTCAACAAAGTTAAACGCTCAATTAAATGCGTGGATGCATGAAATATCACCAGGAGTTTCAATTAATACAAAATATGTCCATGAAGTGAACAAAGTTATTTTAGATTACCAATTTGATTATGGAAATCAAAAAACAAATTCATTCCGTCCTAAAAATGTTGGTTTTGGAATATCGTATGTTTTGCCTATAGTATTGGCATTACTCACCGCTGAGGAAGGAAAAATTATTGTTATAGAAAATCCAGAATCGCATATTCACCCAAGAGGTCAAGCCGAGTTGGGCAAACTCATTTCATTAGCGGCAAGCATTGGGGCACAGTTGTTTGTGGAAACACACAGCGACCATATTTTAAATGGAATACGGGTGGCTGTTAAAGAGCAACAGATTGACAAAGAAAAAGTCAATATTATGTATTTTGAAAAGACTACTACCGATAAAGAGCAGTTTACAAAGATTACGCAAATAAAAGTTGACAAAAATGGGACTTTAAGTGAGTATCCAAATCGGTTTTTAGATGAGTGGAGTAATCAAATTTCTAGACTAATTTAGGTTATGGAGTTAGCGTTTAATGAAATAAGTCAAACTCCATTATTGGGAGATAAATTCAATGCAAATGCAAGAATGGTTCAATTCTCTGAAGCTGTTGCAGAAGCAAGAAGAAAAGGTTTTGTAAATATTAGGTCGCATAATCCAACTAGTGAAATAAGATTAACTAACGATTATACTTTTAGAGATTGGATGTTTGATAGAAATTTTCCTGCAGTTCATAGGGAACTTTTTTATGACATGTTTATTCAACCTTTTATAAAAGAGGATGATGTTGAAGTTGAAGAAAAATACATCGAAGCAAACTATTACTTTGAGGATACTGAAAATAAAATTCCGAAACAAGAATGTTTAGGTTTAACTTCTGCCTATCTATGCGAAACACTTGCAATTAGTTTTCAAAGCAGCCCCGCATGGCTTAAAAACATGTTGGGTATTATAATTGAAAAGGAGGAGCATAATACAACTGAAGACGTTCACCATGTTTATTCAAGAGATTGCTTTATAAAAAATTCCATAGCTGATTTTGTTGAAAGTATCACCATTTTGAATTTAATTGAAACGAATATCAATCCAAACGATAAACATTTTCATTTAACGTCTCATCATGGTCAACAAGAATTGAATGAACTTTGGAGCAGAGTCAAGAATTCTCCTTATGTAATCGAAGGAATTTCTATAGAATGGGGTGGAAATTCATTTTACAAAAAACCACAAAGAGACGGGAAGGTTAATATTGTACATCTAAAATCTGACAGAAGATATGCAATACAAATTCAAACAACTGGAACAAATTTAAGAGAAACTATTGAAATAGCTAAACGTATAGAGGAACAATATGGATAGAATATGAAAACCGACACAACAGAAAAAGGTCTCGAAGCCCATATTACACAACACTTGTGTTTGGTAAATGCTTTTGAAGAAAGGCACTACAGCCAATACAACCGTGTGGATTGTGTGGACGAAGATTTGCTTTTCAATTTCTTGCAATCCACACAGAAAAAAGAAGTGATAAAATTGCAAGCTATTCACGGCAGCAATTACAGAAGCAAAGTATTGTATCGCTTAAACAACCAGATTAAGACTTTTGGGATTATCGAAGTATTACGCAAAGGTATAACTGACAATAATATCAAGCTTAAATTGTTTTTTGATAAGCCGGTTTCAAACCTGAACGAAAAAGATTTAGCCCTTTACAATCAAAATATTTTTTCAGTTACTCGGCAAGTACATTACAGCAATCAAAATGAAAATTCGCTGGATTTAGTGGTTTTTATCAATGGTTTGCCAATCGTTACATTTGAACTAAAAAACGAACTTACCAAGCAAACGGTTAAAGATGCCATCAAGCAATACAAAACCAACCGCGACCCAAAAGAAGAATTATTCCGCTTAGGCAGGTGTTTGGTGCATTTTGCTGTTGATACAGAACAAGTTTGGATGGCAACACATTTAAAGGGCGAAAACACTTACTTTTTGCCCTTCAACAAAGGGAATAATAACGGAGCAGGAAATCCGCCTAATCCCAATGGCATAAAAACCGATTATCTCTGGAATGAGATTTTAACCAAAGACCGTTTAACAAATATCATTCAGAACTATGTTCAGTTATTTGAAGAAGAAACGGAAAAGATTCTGCCCGATGGAAAAGTAAAGAAAGAAAAAGTTAAGAAACTTATTTTCCCTCGTTTTCATCAAATTGATTCCGTTGATAAACTTCTCAATAATGCAAAGGAAAACGGAGCAGGCAAACGCTATTTAATACAACATTCGGCTGGTTCAGGAAAATCAAATTCCATTTCTTGGTTAGCTCATCAATTGGTTGGCTTATTCGATAAAGAAAATACAAATACTGTTTTTGATACTGTAATCGTGGTAACCGACCGTAAAGTGTTAGACGCACAAATACGAAATAACATAAAACAATTTGAGCAAGTGAAAGGTGTTGTTGAAGCCATTACCGAAGGCAGTAAACAACTGAAAACCGCATTGGAAGAAGGCAAGAAAATTATAATCACCACTATTCAAAAATTCCCATACATTGTAAACGAAATTGGCGAACTACCCGGAAACAAATTCGCAATCATCATTGACGAGGCACACAGCAGCCAAAGCGGAAATACAGCAGGAAAGTTGAATGAAACCCTCGCTTCCAATAAAAATACAAATTCAGGCGAGGGTTCGAGCAGACCAAATAATCAAATTATTATTTCTGCTCAAACACTTTCTAAAGAAACTGATGAAGAAAATGTTGAAGAATGGTCAGACGAAGATGAAATTGTAGAAATTGTAAAAGGCAGAAAAATGCTATCAAATGCGAGTTATTTTGCTTTTACTGCAACGCCTAAAAATAAGACACTCGAATTGTTTGGCGAAAAATACAATGACAATGGTAAAGAAAAATTCAAAGCATTTCATCTTTATTCGATGAAACAAGCCATTGAGGAAAATTTCATTCTTGATGTATTGCAGAATTACACGACATATCAAAGCTATTACGCTTTATTAAAGAAGATTGAAGACGACCCAGCTTATGACAAGAACAAAGCACAAAAGAAACTGAAAATATTTGTTGAAAGCCACGAACACGCCATAGCAAAGAAAACTGCATTAATCATTGACCATTTTATGGATAGCGTAATTCGCCAGAAAAAGATTAATGGACTGGCAAAGGCTATGGTTGTTACAAGTAGTCGTAAGAATGCAGTAAAATACAAAACGGCATTTGATAATTACTTGGCTAAAACCAATAATCCATACAAAGCAATTGTAGCATTTTCAGGCGATATAGACGGTGAAACAGAATCTTCTTTAAATCATTTTTCAAGTGCTTCTATTCCTGACGAGTTTAAAAAATCAGAGTTTCGTTTTTTGATTGTTGCCAATAAGTTCCAAACAGGCTTTGACCAACCGCTTTTACACACAATGTATGTTGACAAGAAATTAGGTGGTGTAAATGCTGTTCAAACACTTTCACGTTTGAATAGAACAACGTCGGGCAAAAAGGACACATTTGTTTTGGATTTTGCCAACGATGCAGAAGAAATTAAAAAGTCATTCGACCCGTTTTTTGAAACAACAATTCTTGGGGAAGCAACCGACCCCAATAAATTATTTGACTTACAAGCTGCTTTAGATGCGGTTCAGGTTTATACACCTGACCAAGTACAAGAATTTTCGCAAAAGATTATTGCTAATGTTCCAGTTGACCAATTACACACTATTTTAGATGCAGCAGCAGAAGTTTTTAGAACAAGTTTAAACGAAGAAAAACAAGACGATTTTAGAGCAAAATGTAAAACCTATGTTCGCTTATATGTATTCCTTGCTCAAATAGTACCTTTTGTAAATCCTTATTTGGAAAGATTATACTTGTTTTTAAACCATTTGCAAAATAAACTCGGCAAGCAACGTGATGAAGATTTAGCTCAAGGGATTTTGGATAATATTGACATGGAAAGTTACCGACTTCAAAAAGAAGGTGAATTTAATATTCAATTACAACAAGGTGATGAATTAAAACCAATTCCAACTGATATGAGAGGCGGTGTAGCAGAGCCCGAAATGGAATATTTATCAAACATTGTGAAAGCATTTAACGATAAATTTGGAACTACTTTTACAAATGAAGATAAAGTTCGAAAAATGACACAGGATTTAATGCAAGATGTAAAAGACGATAAAGCTGCAATGGACAATATAAGTGCATCATTAAATAAAAACGACCTTCAAAATGCTCAGATAACTTTTGCCGATATTTTGAAAGAGAAAATGATAAACCACATTGACAGCAACTTTGAAGTTTTTAAAGAATACAACGACAATCCTGAATTCAAAGCATTTTTAGCAGGACAAATGTTTAAAATATTGATTAATGATTTGGCAAAAGCAGTATAATAGCCAACGCATAGACTTAAATCTAACGCAACAAATAAATGCTTTGTAAAAGAGCTTGCAAGAAAAAGTAATAAGGAATTGTTTAAAAAATGCAGTCAAAAACTAATATGGATAAAAAACCTTCAGATTTTATTTTATTCAAAACCGAAGATGAAAAAATTTCGGTAGATGTTCGTTTTGAAGATGAAACAGTATGGCTGACGCAAGAGCAAATGGCCTTGCTTTTTGGTAAAGCAAAATCTACAATAAACGAGCATATACAAAATATTTTTAATGAAGGTGAGCTTGATGAGACACTGTGTACACAGAAATTCGGAATTTCCGAATTTCAGCAGAAAGCCCCTAATTACTATAATTTAGACGTTATTATTTCTGTCGGCTACCGTGTAAAATCTTTGCGGGGAACACAGTTTCGCCAATGGGCAACCAAACGACTGAACGAATATATCCGCAAAGGCTTTACTATGGACGATGAACGCCTCAAAAATTTGGGAGGCGGTGGCTATTGGAAAGAATTGTTGCAACGTATAAGAGATATTCGTGCATCCGAAAAAGTATTTTATCGTCAGGTGCTTGATATTTACGCAACAAGTATTGATTACAACCCCAAAGCAGAAGTTTCCATTGCGGTTTAACAAAATGCAGCTAAAAATATATATTCAAATGCTTCGAACATTTTTGATAAAAAAGAAAACGGTAATTCTAATCTTTTCTTTGTTGCTTTGGTTTCCTGTTTTTGCTCAGCAATCCTCTCAAGATAAGCCAAGTTACGTTGAACTTAAAAAAGTATTTGCCAAAAGCTATCAAAACCTTGAAAGTGCGATAAACGGTAAATCTTCGGCGAGACTGTACAACATTCAATTATGGACAAACAATTTGTTACAAGCTGCTTTTAATCAAAAAGATTACGGCATTCTCGACAGTTTATCTCGCTTATATTTTGAGGCATATAAACAACTACAACAGCCCGAATATTACGTTGCGAACTTGGGAAATACACTCGACTCATTTCGTCTCGAAGGCAAGTATAAAATGTGGTTGGAGCAAGAAAAATTTATTTACGAAACCGATACAATAAATTATAAACGAGAGGTTCTTCTCAATAGCACTCAGTTTGCATATGTAGTTTCCAATGCAATAAATTTTATCAGCCAACTTCCCGAACGTACAGCCTATATGGATAGCTTGCTGTACTACGTTCCTGTCTTGATAAAAGATCATTACGAAAGGTGGATTTTTGGTAAAGAGGGGAGTTTTCAAATGCAAGGCTGGGGCTGCATCAATGGGCGTTACAATCACGTTGAGTATTTGACCTTGAAAAAAAAGCGTTTTTTTGGTAAAGTTTCCTACTGTCGTGCAATTCTTGACCAAGATATGTGGATTATGGCAGGCGTAATTGAATTGCTTGCTGCACATAAAAAAAATCCTGAACTTATTCCCTTGGCTGATAGTTTAGAATCAAATTTTTATAACTATATAAATTCTTCTATTTCTTTAATCGAAAATCGTTTTGTCGAAACTACACTTATTGATTTTAACGGAAATTTGACCGTAGGAACTGCTTTTGATTTAAAATCGTTTATTGATCATGAAGATTCATTTTACGCAAATTATACCGGAGAAAATTTTCCAAGTGAAGACGATAAAAAGAAAATAAAAAAAATAGGCTGGGATATCAGTCATATGCGAAGGTTTGTACAAATTGTTTCGAGTATCGAACGCAACAAAGAAATCACAGGAATTCATTTTTCAGATAGCTTGCTAACGGCAAAGATTTCCAATCAATTTATCTATGGTATTTTCAACGGGGATTATGAAAAACCGCTTTTTGCCAATTATTTTGATGGTCAAAATGGTTGGTATCGAGTTGGTTATCACGGCGAAGGCTTCGGTTATGGTCCATCTGACCTTTCTGATGCAGGTTTTACCGGAGGTTATCTGTTTTGGGGTAAATACAATGCGAATATTCAAAAACTCAGCATTGCCATGTGGAAATATTTTAATACCACAACTCCCGAAATTGTTACTCATCGTGAGCAACATTACGGTCGTTATTACAAAAACGGCGAGCGAACACCTGCCATAAATTATCATGATAAAAACAAAGCCTCCAATTTGCTTTTTTTGCTGATGTATTTACCTTGTTATTTCTAACATTTCGGTAATATTTTAGATTTCTCCTATCGTCGAAATGACAGTCGAACTCCAATTGTCATTTCGAGTTTCTTGCGAGAAATCTCAACCTTCTAACAAATTGTATATACTTTAAATTTCATTTTCGATTGAATAATTTTAAATTTGCAAATCCAACATTCAATGAGATATTCAAAAATGAGAAATGCAAAATATTTAAAAGAACTTTTATTTTTTTTATTCTTGATAATTTCAGTCATAGCATCTAGTCAAGAAAATAAGTTTATTGGGAAGTACACTTCGCTGGGATATTTGGAAGCCTCGAATTTTAAAGTTTTCGATAACGACAGTTCTTATAAAGATACTACAATTATGAATTATAAGTCGAATGGTATTTTTATGGATATAACCGAAAAATATGTCTTGTTATTTGGCGATGGACTCGATAATAATTTCACATATAAAATTTCTAATGATTCACTATATATTATTGAAAATGAAAAGAAAACAGGCTTAATTGCTTTCAAAAATGAGATATTGGAAATGCATCCAAGCTATTCGGATTCTATACAGTCATCAACCTTTTTCTTTATAAAAGACAGCTCAGATATTCAACCCAAAATGGATTTAAAACAGATAAAAAAAATGCTTTTTAATAAAACTTGGGCTTTAAATCTTAGCTCCGAAAATCAACTTAATATTACATTTTCTAAAAAAGGTGAGTTATCATTTATTACACCCGAGCAAACAATTTTTTCAGAAATTACTTGGATTGAATTCGCTAACGATTTTTTTATGTTGTTTAAGAACAATACACACGAAAATTATATGAAGATAATCGAAATTTCTAACGATAATCTAACTATAGAAATGCCTGTAAACAAGCTTATTGAACGATTTTATTTTACAAAAAACTAAGAACGATGGTAGAGTTTATTTTGTATGTTAAAAATCAAGTTGACAGTAAAAATTTCTACGAAAAGCTATTGAACATCAAACCCATTCTTGATGTACCGGGTATGACTGAATTTATGTTGAACGAGCAATGTAAATTGGGATTAATGCCCGAAACTGGGATTGCAAAAATATTAATGGATAAAACTCCGAATCCTGCAACAGGAAACGGAATTCCACGATGTGAACTTTATTTGAAATTTGAAAATGCTGATGAATATTTCAGCCGAGGATTGGAATTAGGTGCGAAGTTAATTAGCAACATGCAAGCAAGAGACTGGGGCGATACAGTTGGCTATATAGCCGATTTCGATGGTCATATTATTGCTTTTGCTATGAGCTAAAAACATCAGCAACAATAAAGGTGCTTCCTCCGATAAAAATAAAATCGTCGTTATCGGCATTATCTTCGGCTAGATTTATTGCCTTTTTTACATTTTCGACCTTTACTCCATGCAAATTGTATTGTTGTGCCATATCGTAAAGAATATCAATATCAAGTCCCCTTGGAATGCTAGGTTTTGTAAAATAATAGTCAGCATTTTTTGGCAATATTGATAAAATTTCTGCAATATTTTTATCGTTTACAAAACCAATTATCATATGTAGTTTCTTGTATGCTGTGCTTTCTATTTGTTTTAAAACTTGTTTAATTCCATCGATATTATGACCTGTATCGCAGACCGTTAGGGGAGTGTGATTCAGTATTTCCCAACGCCCACGCAAACCGGTATTATTAGCAGCATTCAGAATGCCATTGTAAATACGTTCTTTGCTTATTTCAATATTTAACGACGAAAGAGTCGCTAAAACCGTTAAAATATTTTCGCGTTGATATATTCCGAGTAAATCGCTTTTTAAATTTTCAAAAATTAGTTCGTTGTTCTTTGAAATATTGAACGATTGCTTGTTGTCTGGAGTTAGCATCGAGTATTCGCATGCAAATATTTCATCAGCAAACACTAGTTGCGATTTTTTTTGATTAGCAATATCTACGAAAATATTTTTTGTTTCAACTTGGGTTTTCCCAACGATTATTGGAGTATTTTCTTTGATAATTCCTGCTTTTTCCTTCGCAATTTCCTCTAATGTGTTACCTAAAAATGCGGTATGGTCGAAACCGATATTGGTAATAACCGAAATCATAGGATTGATTATGTTTGTTGAATCTAAGCGTCCGCCCATTCCAACTTCAATAACCGCAATATCAACTTTTTGTTTCCCAAAATAATCAAATGCCATGGCAACACTCATCTCAAAAAACGAAGGTTGGAGCTCTGTAATTAATGCTTTGTTTTTCTCAACAAATTTAACAACATCTCTTTCCGAAATCATCACTCCATTAATCTTTATTCGCTCACGAAAATCGACTAAATGTGGCGATGTGTATAAACCGGTTTTTAACCCTGCCGATTGTAGAACCGAAGCAAGCATGTGAGAAACAGAGCCTTTTCCGTTTGTCCCTGCAACATGTATGCTTTTGAAATTTTGATGTGGATGATTAAAATGTTTATCAAGTAAAATAGTCGTAATCAAATCGGCCTTGTAAGCAGCTCCACCAATTCGTTGGTACATGGGAAGCTGGCTAAACAGAAAATCTAAAACTTCTTTATACGTCATTTTCGTTTTTTTTTACAAAAGTCAGAATTATTTTGGATTTTCTCTCGTAGATTCGTTTTTTTTAATACTTTTATAATTACAAAGACATTAATATTTAAAAAAATATCTTATTAATGTTTTTGAAAAATTAATAAGATATTTCATTATAATTTCTAAACTTAATATTATGGCAAAGAAAAAAGGGAATGTAAAAAAAATATTCGTAATTGATACTAATGTGTTGTTACACAATTACAAATCGGTATATAGTTTCGAAGAAAATGATGTTGTAATCCCAATTGTAGTTTTAGAAGAACTCGATAATTTTAAAAAAGGAACCGATTTAATAAATTTTCACGCACGCGAATTTACTCGTGAATTAGACCATCTTTCAGGAGAAGATTTATTTACTCAAGGTGTAAAATTAGGCGATGGGCTCGGAAAATTGTATATCGAAAACGGAAAAGGCTATTCTGAAATAGTAAGAAATGTATTTCATGAAAAAACACCTGATCACAGAATTTTATCAATAACACTTGATGTAATTGCCAAAAATCCAGGTTCACCTGTAATTTTGATTTCGAAAGATATCAACTTGAGAATGAAGGCAAAATCGTTAGGAATTATGGCCCAAGATTACGAAAACGATAAAATCGCAAATATTGATGCCTTAAATAAAGATATTACTACACTCGAAAATGTTAATCCCGAGTTGATAGCTAGGCTTTATGCAAGCCACGACGGAATTGCTGTTGAAGAGTTCAATTTAGGTTTTGAACCCGAAGCTCACCAATACTTTATTTTACGAGGATTAAAATCAAGTATCCTTGCTCATTATGCTCCAAAAGAAAAGGTATTGAATAAAGTTGAAAAAACTCAAATTTTTGGAATCGAACCAAGAAATGCCGAACAAACATTTTCTTTAGATGCTCTAATTAGAAAAGATATACAATTAATTGCCTTAACTGGAAAAGCAGGAACAGGAAAAACCTTGTTGGCTTTAGCTGCAGCTTTAAGTCAACATAAAATATACGACCAAATTTTATTGGCTCGCCCAATAGTTGCTCTTGGAAATAAAGATTTAGGTTTTTTGCCCGGAGACGCAAAAGATAAAATTGGTCCCTATATGTTACCTCTTTTTGATAATTTAACGGTTATCAAAAATAAATTCAAACAACAAGGTCCTGAGAATGCAAAAATTGATGAGCTATTAAAAACTGAAAAATTATTAATTTCTCCATTAGCTTACATTCGTGGTAGAAGTTTATCAAATGTTTTTTTCATTGTTGACGAAGCTCAAAACTTAACCCCACACGAAATTAAAACCATTATTACTCGAGCAGGAGAAGGTTCTAAATTTGTATTTACTGGCGATATTCAGCAAATCGATTCTCCATATTTGGATTCAAAATCAAATGGTTTAAGCTATTTGACCGATAAAATGATGGGACAAGATATGTTTGCTCATGTAAATTTGGTAAAAGGCGAAAGAAGTAGATTGGCAGATTTGGCTAGCGATTTATTGTAGATATATTGAAAATACCCGAATATTGCGGATTTAATTGTTACCGGAAACCCTAAGAGACAGTGCTAAAATGAACGACAGAGAAATTTTCGGAAAAGCCGGTTGGCTATCCTTCGCAATGGCAAAAGAGAAGCAACCCTACACACAAGCCAACGCAAGTTGCTTCACATTTGCCTTTGTCCTCCGCAACCAAAAATCAACAACAATCTTTACATTTGACAACAAATAATGCTAAACAGAATTGTAATAATAAATTCGGAACTGTTTGCTAAAGCCAGTATTCATATTGGCGACAATGCAAGTATTCAGATAACTGCCGAGAACAATGTTGGAAAAAGTTCATTCCTAAACACTCTCAATTTTCTCTACATCACGGACAAAGACCAAATGCGATTTGAAGATAACCGCAAGTTATCTGATTCAATGAAACACTACTTTGACGGAACAAGTTTGCACAGTTTTATCGTGTTTGAGATTTTCAAGAACGGATACTACTGCATATTAGTAAAGGCAACCCCAGAAAACACAATTGAGTATTACAAAATAAACGGAGAGTATAAAGAGAACTTTTTTATTCAGACATCGGCAGACGGTTTCAGGGCGAAGAAGTGGGAAAAGATTTTACAAGAACTCACAAACGACAACCCGACCGACCCACCTACTCTATTGAAAAGCGAAGAGCTTTACAACCTTGTTTACAATTCCGACAAAAACAAAAATCCAGTTGTTTGGATTAAAAGAGGAGTAAAAAGAAAGGGCAGAGCCCTTTCTAATAGCTTCACTGATATTTACAAACACCTCATTAAGACAAGTGAGATAAATGAAAAGTCTTTTAAGAACGCTTTGCTAATTGCAGACAACAAGCAAGATGTTTTACTGAATGTTTTTACCAGTTCCAGTTTTGACAAGATAAATGAGTTTGAAAAAAAGAAGACTCATTTGGACAATCTTACAACAGTAAAACTTGACTTTGAAAAACTAAAACTTCTCAATGATACTTTCATCAGTGAAGAAAAGGTTTTAGGAAAATTGAAAAATACTTTCTTCAAAAAGTTTGCTGCAGTAGAAAAAGATTTATCAGAGAAAACTGCAACCGAAAGTTTGCTTTCAAATTCTATCCGAACTCTTGAAACTAAAATTGATGTCACTCTTAAAAAAGAAAGAGATGATTTGATTGCCGAAAAAACAACTTTCACAAATCAAATTGAAGCAGCTAAAAAAGCAAATATTGATATTGATAAACAACTTAGAGAAGTTGAACACTACGAACCAACAGCCGACCACTTGATGTTTAAAGGCTTGATTACTAAAGCAGAAACAGAAGACAAGCAACGAATAGGACTTGAAGCACAGCTCACACAATTAGAAAGAAGCAAATTCACTTTAATTGAAGTTGAGAAATCAATTAAAACTTTAGAAGGAGAAATTAAATCAGAAGAAGATTCAATTAAAGAATTTGACAACTTACTTTATCAAAACATTTCAGTAGACCCTGAAATAGTCCGAAAGTCATATTCTTTATTGAGTAGCAAGGTTGCAAAACTTGATAAATCAAAAATCAAAAAAGAAATCAGCAAAGCTGATTTTCCTTTGACTTTTTTTGACGGAAAAATTGATGTTAGTGAAATTGAAATTCAGAAACTACCAACTATTAAAGAACTTCAAGACGAGGTAGAAACAAAAAAGAAAGAATTAGCTGAAAAGAAAATTCAGCAAATAGCAATCAAAAACCAAAACACTTTACAAGGCAGTGTTGATGCTCTTAAAATATCTATTGCAGCTACAAACTCCTTAATTGAAAAAGTTCTGAACAAACCAGTATTGGTTCAAATCAAAACTGACAACGAAACTTTAATAAACATTTCTCTCAAAAAATCTGTTTCAGACACTCTAATTAAAATTGGTGATAAGGACAGTGAAATTGAAAGAGAGAAAGGGCTTTTAAAAATAAAGAAAGATGAGAAGAAGCAATACGAAGATGATTTAAAGAAATATAAAAATCAGTATCAAAACTTCCAAGACAGACACGACATTTATGAGATAGAAGAAATTTTGGATGAACCATTTGAAAAACTTTACGAAAAATTTTCAAAGACTTACAATGCCTTTGCAGGAGTTGAAGGAACAAGAGAAAGAAGAAAGGACTTGAAAGATTCTATCAACCTAAAACTGAAAAAGGATATTCAAGACATCAAACAATTTATTAGAGAAGTTGAGGAAGAAATAATCAATATTCCTCAAATGGATAAAGTGATAAATAATTTATTGGACACACTTTCGTATGAAATCGGAAGTCCTACATTTTCATTTCTAACAGCGTTCAATGACTTCAAAACATTTGTTTACAAAAGCTACAACACGAAGTTGGCTGAATATCCAGTTTCAAATATTCAAAGTGTGAAAGTGAAAATTTCTGAAGCAGAAGAATTGATAAGGGACTTAGATAAAATTTCAAAATTGAAATTTTCAAACGGTTTAGACTTTGACAATACATACACAGAAAGCAAGAAAGCACTTGAAAGGCAACTAACAGAAAGCAAAGGAAAACCGATTGAGATTTACGACTTGTTTACTATCAAAGTTGAGATAACAAAAGTAACAGGCGAATCAGAGGAAATTGATTTATCAAAACAAGTTCAATCAAAAGGAACAAACATTGTTTTGAAACTTTATCTTTTCTTAAACATCTTGAAAGATTTAGTTCAATCAGCAAATGAAAATAAAGTTGTGATTTATGTTGACGAGTTAGATGCAATCGGGCAAAAGAATGTGAAACACTTAATTCAGTTCTGCAAAGACAACAACTTCATTCCAATTTTTGCAGCACCGAGAAAGGTTGAAGGCATACAAAAATATTATATGATTAAAGAACCGTTGAACAAAAACAAAAATCAAAAGCCGAAGATTACTTTCGGTGAATTACAATCTTTTCCAGTAACTTATAGAAATGCAGAATAAAACTTTTAAAAACTTTGTAAAGAAAATTTTGAACGAAGGCAAAATCAGTGCTTCACAAGTTGGCAATTCTATAAAGCGAACAAGCGATTTCACTACTTTGATAAATGGCGGTTTCATTGAGCATTTGCCTGCGAAAACAGGAGGTGGAAATTTCTATATAAAAAATAAAGAAGCATTAGAAAAATATTTTGCGGACAAATTTCCAAGTGAAAACGGAAATGTTTTTACAGCAGTTGGCAATGTAAATTCTATGCGAAACACAAAGGCAGGAAAAAGAGAAAGTCAGAATGTGATTTTGATAAGAGGACAAGAAATAGTTTTGTTAAACGGAATTGAAACAGACTTGAAAAAATACACTTATGCTTACGGAACATTTTCAGCTACGCTGAAAAGTTTGGAAGCAAACAAAGTTTGCTTTGTAGAAAATTTAGATAGCTACTTGTTAGCGGAGCAAGTAATCAAAAAGGGTTTTGTATTCATTCATACATACGGTGGAATAGGAAAATCAGTAGTGAGCAAAACAAAAGCGAAAGAGATTTTAGTTTTTCCAGATTACGATTTCAAAGGATTACACAATTACTTACTTGTGAAAAGTGTTTTTCCGAACACACATTTGTTCGTTCCAAATAATTACGAAACACTTTTGCAAAGCAAATCAAGAACCATCAAAACAAAGCAAGGGAGAGCGCAACAACCAAGTAAAACAGTTTTGGAATGTGAAGAAGAAGTTGTTGTGAAAATCAGAACTGATATTTTTAAAACAGGACATTTTGTAGAACAACAAGCAATATTCAAATGAGCAACTTAAACCTTTCAGGAAAAGACATACTCAATTTTTTATTAAGGCACTATGAATTTGCTCAAATGGCTTTCAATTCCAGTAAGCCCGATTTCATTATTGATTCCGACAAGTTCCAACATTTAATAAACGAATACAACACAAGCAGCGAAAGCAAGATTTCAATTCCAAAAATTACAACCGACTTGAAATTTTGCAGACAGCTTTCAACAGGTGAATACAAGTTGAACGGTAACTACACAACATTTTTAGAATTCATCTTTGATGATTTTATTCTAGATTTACCCGAAACTTTAAAGAATAGGTATCAAGCAATTTTCAATCACTTCACCAACTTACAAGTGGAATCAAGCGAAATGAAAATAATTTTGCTAATTCAAGAAATTATAAAAGAGGTAGAGAATTTTTTAAATGATATTGGAAGGCAGACAGTAAGACTTTTAAGAGATACAGAATCATTAAAAGTAAACGCTGAAAATCATTCTGATTTTACATTGAGAATCCAAAAAGCAAACTATTGGATTGATGAATACATTATTCCGTTAAACGCCATTCTTAACAAAGACCATCCTAACTCTGTTGTAAATGCAATCATTCAAGTGCAACGCTACACAAGTGAGAAAAGAATTTTAGCGGACACTTACGAATTGAAAAGAGAGTTTGAAAAGCTTTACGCTTGTGTTGTAAATGCTAAAACCGAATTGGATGAAACACTTCGGATGCTAACAAGAGATTTGTTGCCGCTATTGGATAGAATTAAAACTGATTCAATTATTTTAAGTGGCTTTTATCATTTCGTAGAAAACATTGACCAACCAGAAAACTACATTGTTGCTTTGCCTGACTTGTTGCGTAGGACAAAGGGAAATGTATTATCAAAAGCATTCGGTAGCGAAGCTGAATTTTATATTGACCAATTCAATTATAAAACTCCTGAAATTTTATACGAAGAAGAAACCGAAGAAATAGAATGGTTGCCTGATGCAAGCCATTTCAAAGAACAGCTTTTGAAAGAAAAGGAAGTTGACAACTTCTATCAATGGTGTTTTGATTCTTTGAAAGAACACACCGACAACATAACGCTTGCAAAATTCTTTACCGTTTCAAATTTAATTTTGGAAGAAGATTTAGTTGTCGAGTATAAAGACAAAACACGATTTGAAATTCAACTTACAGATGCAATTTTAAAAATGCCTAAAGTCAAAATATATGAGAAGTTATCCGAGTGAACATAAAGAAATTGTAAGCCAACTTTTGGACGGTAGGTTTATTATTTACCCAAATCCAATGTTTGCAGTTATTCAAACACAAGAAGACGAATACAAAGAGTTTTTCAAAGAGTCTTATGGCTTTGATTTAAACATTGATTCGGAGTTTGCTTACTTATCTTCAAATGAAGTAACCGAAAAACGGACAAGAGATTTTACTTTGTTTCTTGCAATGCTTTGCAGAGAGTTGGACTACAGCGGAAAAAACTTTAGAGATTCTATTGAGTTAGCAACCTTTGACATTGCAGACACAGAAAAACTTTTGAGACAATCTTCAAAGTGGGAGATTTTAGAAAAAACATCAATTGCTGAATTTGATAAATTCATTGGAACTTGGCACACCAAAAATGTTTTGAAACGAATAGGCAACCAATTTAAATTTACAAAGGCAGTAAAACTATTTTTTGAGTTTGCGGTAAACGTTGCAAATGCTAAACTAAAAGAACAACAAGCACTATGACACAGACTCCGAGTAAAGCCAACGCATTTGCAATCACACAAGTCAACGCTAAAAAATAAAAAGAGCTTGCAATCCAACGCACCCGACAGTGCAAAAGCCCTTGTTCGGCGTAGAATATTCTACGCCGAAATATTTTTAATTTGATTCGAAAAACCCACGTTAAATACGCTGGTTTTTAATCTTTATTTGAAGATAGAGGGAGGTTGCTGGCAGCAAGCCTATTTTGAAATTCATGTTTTTTTATATAAATTTGAATAAAATATAAGTTTATGCTTACTAAGGAAAAAATACATAAAACAATTGATCGATTACCAGATAATTTGACCATTGATCAAGTTATTGAAGAACTCATTCTCCTTGAAAAAATTGAGGAAGGAATAAAAGATGCAAATGAAGGACGCACTTTTACTACCGAAGATGTAAAAAGCAAGCTTTAACATTGTGCAGTAAAAACAACACACAAAAGCAGAAATCAAGAAATATTATCCTTTTTTCTTCAACTTTAGGCATTTTAGACACTCCAAATTATAGGCATTTATTGGTTAAGAAGATTTTTCCTTTCTCAATCTTTTAAAGTAAATTTGCACCCAACAATGGACACAAAACAAAAAGTTAAATTTCACACGCTCGGATGTAAATTAAATTTTTCGGAATCATCAACAATTTCAAAAATTTTTACCGATAATAATTTTGAATTAATTGAAGATAAAAGTCAAATAGCAGACGTAATTGTCATTAATACATGTTCGGTTACTAGTCTAGCCGAAAAAAAATCGAGACAAACTATTTCCAAACTAATAAAAGAAAATCCAAAAGCATTTGTTGCTGCAATTGGTTGCTATTCGGAGTTAAAACCCGAAGAATTAAAAAATATCGAAGGGGTTGATTTGGTTTTGGGTAGCAACGAAAAATTTAAAATCCTTGAATACATAAATAATTTACAAAACGACAAAACACCCACATGTGATTACACAAAAGCCGATGAGTTTTATTCGTCATATTCTTTACAGGGCAGAACACGAACTTTTTTGAAAATTCAAGACGGTTGCGACTATTTTTGTTCATATTGCACTATTCCTTTTGCTCGAGGAAGAAGTCGTAACGCTTCGGTTTCTGATATAATTTCTCAAATTAATGAAATTGTAAATACGGGAAGTAAAGAAATAATTCTTACCGGTGTTAACATTGGAGATTTTGGAAAATCTACGCACGAAACATTTACTGATTTGGTTAAAGCCATTGAAAAACTTGATGGAATTAATCGCTTTCGCATTTCTTCAATCGAGCCCAACCTGATTACCGATGAAATAATAGATATAATCTCAACATCAAATAAATTTTTGCCATCGTTTCATATTCCTTTACAGTCGGGGAGTGATACCATATTAAAAAAAATGAACCGAAGATATAACCGAGATGTATTTAAAAATAGGCTTGAAAAAATAAAATCGTGTATGCCTCATGCATTTATTGGAACAGACCTAATCTTAGGTTTTCCAGGCGAGACTGACGAATTGTTTCAAGAAACTTACGATTTCATCAGAGATTTAAAATTGTCATTTATACACGTATTTCAATATTCTGAAAGAGAGAAAGCAAAAGCAAGTACATTTTCTGAAGTTGTGCCTAATACAAAACGTTATAATAGAAGTAAAGAAATACAAAAATTAGCCGATAAAAAACTGCGTCAATTTTATAGCGAAAATCTTGGAAAAACAGCAAGCGTATTATTCGAAAACCAGCATTCAAAAGGAAACTTATATGGATTTACCGAAAATTACATTAAAGTTGAAGCAAAGTATGATAAGAGATTAGTTAATAAAATTGTGAATGTTAAATTATGTGAATTATCTCAAAATGGAAATGTTTTAATTACTTTTGACGACTTAAAACCATTTAACCACTAACAATTAATAATTTTAAATTAACCATTAATATGTATCCACGAATATCAGATCTAATTGCCGACATATTTGGAATTAATGTTCCGCTACCAATACAAAGTTTTGGTTTTTTTGTCGCATTGGCTTTTGTTGCAGTAAGTTTTGTTTTAGTTGCTGAACTTAAACGAAAAGAAAAACTCGGCAAAATACCTACAACCGTAAAACGCACATTACGAGGCGGACATATTAAAGTTGTAGAATGGATTATTGGAGCAATAATTGGTTTTGCTCTAGGGTTTAAACTTTTTGAAACCTTACTAGATTATACCGCATTTGTAAATAATCCGCAGGAATTTATACTTTCAGCCAGAGGTAGTATTTTTGGCGGATTCTTGGGTGTAGCAATTTCGCTAGGTTTAAAATATTGGACTTACTATAAAGAAAAGAAAAAATACAAGCAACCTACTTGGGAAGAAACGGTTGTTCGTCCGCACGAACATACTGCAAATTTAATTGTATATGGTGCCATTTTTGGATTGATTGGCTCTAAAATATTTCATAATTTAGAATACATCGACGAATTTTTTAAAGACCCGATTGAAGCATTATTTTCATTTAGCGGATTAACCTTTTACGGAGGATTATTTGTCGCTGCCATTGCCTTAATTTGGTATGCAAATAAAAATAAAATAAAACCACTACACATAATGGACACTACAGCTCCAGGCTTAGCTTTAGGATACGGAGTAGGTCGTGTTGGGTGTCATGTTTCTGGTGACGGAGATTGGGGAATTGTAGCAAATTGGGGCGATAAACTACCGAACTTTTTACCTGAATGGTTTTGGCAATATCGCTTTCCTCATAATGTTATTAATGAGGGAATTCCTATTGAAGGATGTGTCGGACATAATTGTTTTATCCTCGAAAATCCGGTTTATCCTACTGCGATGTGGGAAGCAATTTTAGGTATATTAATCTTCGTGTTTCTTTGGTCAATTCGAAAACGAATTAATATTGCTGGAGTAATGTTTTCGATATATATGATTTTACAAGGCATTGAGCGATTTTTTATCGAGAAAATAAGAGTGAACTCCGTTTACCATATTCTTGGGAGAGAAATCACACAAGCTGAAATAATATCGTTTGTTTCAATTATGATTGGAGTTGTAGGAGTAATTTATTTCTACAAAAACAAAAAACGTTTTCTCGAATATTAATATGGATTTAGAAAAAATTTGTTCGCAAGTTCGTGAATTAGCTGAAAATACTGGTGATTTTATTCGTTCACAAAAGGATAAAATTACAGTCGATGTTGTAGATATAAAAGGAGTACACAACTTTGTAACATACGTTGATACCGAGTCGGAAAAGAAAATCGTTTCAGGCTTAATAAATATTTTGCCCGATGCCGGCTTTATTGCAGAAGAAGGAACTTCCACAAAAAAAGGTTCGGTTTACAATTGGGTGATTGATCCTCTTGATGGAACTACAAATTTTATTCATGGTATTTCTCCTTTTGCTGTAAGCATTGCCCTTATGGAACACGATAAAGTGGTTTTAGGAGTTGTATTTGAAGTAATGTTGCGTGAATGTTTTTATGCCTGGGAAGGAAGTGCAGCGTATTTAAATGGGAAAGAAATTCGTGTTTCGGAACGAAAAAAAGTCAGTGATTCCCTGATTGCTACAGGCTTTCCGTATTATGCATACGATAGGTTACAATCTTTTTTAAAAACACTTTCACATTTTATGATTAACTCACATGGAGTTAGACGTTTAGGATCTGCTGCTACGGATTTGGCTTATGTGGCATGTGGACGATTCGAAGGTTTTTACGAATACAGTTTAAGTCCATGGGATGTTGCGGCCGGTGTAATTATCGTTCAGCAAGCAGGAGGTAAAGTTTGTGATTTTTCAGGAAACGATAATTATATTTTTGGAAAAGAAATCATTGCTTCAAATCCTGATATACATTCTGAATTTTTAGATGTTATAAAAAACATAATGACAGAATAGCTTTTTTTTAGAATATAAAAATCGTATTTTTATTTTCTAAACCTAATTTCATTTTTCAATGAAACTTAATTTAAAAAGTAAGATGTTGATATTTATTGTATCTGCATCTGCTATTATATATTCTGTAACATTAGCTTATGTCGGAATTAATCTTCGAATAAAAGCTCAATCCGATGCCGAAGAGATTGTTAAATCTCAAACTCGCGAATATGCAAACCTTATTAAATCGAATTTAGATGTTGATATTATTTTTGCTAGAAGTTTAGCCGACTGTTTTAAAAGTTATGCAAATGTTTCATCGGAAATTAGAAACGAAATTTTTATGCAACAATTGGAAGATGTAATCAAACTTTCGCCTAACTTTTATTCAGTTTGGGCAAATTTTGAACTTAGCGACATTGAACCATCTTATGCAAAAGATTATGGACGCAGAAGATTAACCGTTTACAGAGATAAAGATGGAATTAAACGGATTATTGAAGAACTAAATTTAGATGGTGATAAAATAGATGGAGCATATTATAAAATGAAAATTTCTAAACAAGAAACCGTTCTGGCTCCGTATTGGTTTGCTTACGAAGATAATAAGGAAAATGAAATATTAGAAACAAGTGCATGCTCTCCAATCATCAGAAACAATAAATTTGTGGGCGTTGCCGGCGTAGATGTTGCATTGGATCGATTTCAGTTGTTAATTGATAAAATTAAACCATTTGAAAAAAGTCATGCATACTTGTTGGCTCACGATTTAACTTTTGTTGCAAATCAGAATCAAAGTTTTAATGGTAAAAAGTTTTTTGAATATGTAAATTCCGAAAACGAAAATTACGTAAAAGCGTTTGAATATACATCAAATAATGAATGTTTTAGCTTTTATTATCAGGATAAATTGGGCTACGAAAAATTTATTTCGTTTGCTCCGATTTCTATCGGCGAATCAACAACACCATGGACAATTGGTATCGAAGTTCCTGTTGATGTAATAATGTCAAGTGCCGATTCAATTTTATTTAATGTACTAATTGTTGGATTCATAGGCTTAATTTTAATGTTTGTGCTAATATATTTTATTTCAAACATGATTACAAAACCAATTTTAAAAGGAGTTGCCTTCGCTAAAGAAATTGCAAGTGGCAATTTAGAAGCAAATATTGATATTCGAAACAACGATGAAATAGGAGAGTTGGCTAATTCGCTACAAGAGATGCTTTCGAAACTCCAAGAAATTATTGCTGAAATAGTTGATAGTTCAGATAAATTTTCAAAAGGAAGTTTAGAAATATATAATTCGTCTCAAAATATTTCGCAAGGAGCAAGCGAGCAAGCAGCATCAGCCGAAGAAGTTATGTCATCAATGGAAGAAATGGCAGCTAATATTCATCAAAATTCAGAAAATGCACATCAAACTGAAATAATCGCAGCAAAAGCATCGAAAGATATTGAAGCAGGAGGGAAGCAAATAACCGAAGCTTTAGAATCAATGAAACAGATTGCTGAAAAAGTTACAATTATTGGCGATATTGCGTTTCAAACTAATATTTTAGCTCTAAATGCAGCTGTTGAAGCAGCCCGAGCAGGAGAACATGGTAGAGGCTTTGCTGTGGTTGCTGCTGAAGTTAGAAAATTAGCTGAGCGAAGTCAAAAAGCAGCTGAAGAAATAAATACATTATCAAAAAATAGTGTTCACATTGCACAAAGTTCAAGTAAAATTCTTGAAAACATTATTCCTGAGATTCAAAAAACCTCAAAACTTATTCAGGAAATATCAGCAGCAAGCAATGAACAGAATTCTGGGGTAGAGCAAATTAATAGAGCAACGTCACAATTAAGTCAAGTAATTCAGAAAAATGCTGCATTTGCAAACGAAATGGTAGAGAATACTCAAAATTTATCGATTCAAGCAAATAATTTGCGAAATATTATCTCTTTTTTTAAAATAGATATGTAGATAAAAGAGGAAAAATGTCAAAAAAATATAATGAATCAAAAAAATATTTTTTTTTCTGACGTGTAAAAACCACTACAGACAAGGACTTTAATGAAAGGTTGCATATTTTTTATTTTTATTGTAAAAAAATATATAAAAAATGTTAAAAATGTTTCAAATTAACATAACTTTGTGCCATTAATTAAAAAAAATTATAATTTATTTTATTTTATGAAACACTTATTGACTATCGCTGTTGCTGGTTTATTTTTATTCGCATCTTGCGGACCAAGCGCTGAAGAACTTGCTGAAAAAGCAAAACAAGATTCTCTTAGAACAGTATTCGTTGCTGACTCTATTAAAGCTGTAGAAGAACAAGCTGCTCAAGTTGAGCAAGCTAGACTTGATTCAATTGCTACTGCTGAAGCAGAACAACTTAAAGCTGATTCAATAGCTAACGCTACTAAGAAGTAATCAAAAATAAAAAGGCTGTTTAAAACAGCCTTTTTTGGTTTCACAAATCTCAACAACTAAGTCAGCTTAGTTGTTTTTTTGTTTATTTAAGTCAACGTTTGAAAATTATTACAAATTAGAAAATATTACATGCACGTTTCATTATATTCATAAACTATTTTTTCAATATCTTTAATCGTAAAAATACGTTCTTCAATTTTTTTTACAACATTTGGACAATCATAAAAGTATTCAATCATATCTTTTTTAAATGAGACTCCAATTGGTCTAAAAAGCATTTCATTATCCCTTTGTAAATAGAATTTTTCAACATCATAGCTAAATGTAGTCATTGGAGCACCGTACATACCTCCGCCACTTGATATATGTCTTGTTATATATCGCTTAAATACTTTTATTTTTCCGTCGATAACAATCTGAATAAAAGATAAAGAACCATCAGGCATTATCCTTGACAACATTTGTACGGCTTTTCCTTCATACATAAAGTTAATCTCTTTTGCCATATTCGGATATAAAAAATGCTTCTCGTTATTAGAATCGTAATATTTAATTCTGTGTTGAAACTTCTCAATATCAATACCTTGCTTGAAAAAACCTTTCGAATCATCTAAATAAATTTTTGTCGTAACATTATTATTTGAGATAAAATATGCAGGTATTTTTTGTGCGAAAAATGTAGAAATATTTAGCAATACAATAACAAAAATTAGAATTTTTTTTTTCATAAAATAGGTTTTTATCTAACTAATTTCACCCCAATTCAATTTACCTGAAGTTAATTTTCTTAGTCCTTTTACTAATAACATATTTTCGGGTTTCGACAGTCCTAAATCATTATCAAGCACAAACTCTGCAGCCATTCGGCTATATTGCATAATTTGTGAGTCTTCGGTAAGTTTTGCTATTTTTAAATCGAAGGCAAATCCACTTTGTTGCGTTCCTTCTAAATCTCCAGGACCACGTAAATTCATATCTATTTCGGCTATTTCAAATCCATCATTGGTTTGAGTCATCGTTTCTAATCGTCGCATTCCATCTTTAGATAGTTTGTAAGAGCTCATCAAAATACAATATGATTGTTCGGCACCACGACCAACTCGTCCACGCAATTGATGCAATTGAGATAAACCAAATCGTTCGGCACTTTCAATTACCATAACCGAAGCGTTTGGCACGTTAACACCAACCTCAATAACTGTTGTTGCTATCATAATATGTGTTTTTCCGCTTACAAAAAGTTGCATGGCTTTGTCTTTTTCTATGGGTTTCATTTGTCCATGAACTACACTTATGGCATATTTTGGAGAAGGAAAAGCCCTGGAAATACTTTCAAGTCCATCTTCAAGAAATTTATAATCCAACTTTTCCGATTCGTTTATTAACGGATATACAATATATATTTGCCTTCCCTTAGCAATTTCTTGTCTCATGAATTCAAATAAGCGAAGTCGTTTAGAATCATAAAAATGTAGCGTTTTAACAGGTTTTCTGCCAGGAGGGAGTTCATCAATTACTGAAACATCTAAGTCGCCATAAACGGTCATCGAAAGTGTACGCGGAATAGGAGTTGCTGTCATAACCAAAACATGAGGCGGAATATTATTTTTTTTCCAAAGTTTTGCCCGTTGTGCTACTCCAAAACGATGTTGCTCGTCGATAATTACCATTCCTAGATTTTTAAAAACCACAGTGTCTTCAATTAGAGCATGAGTGCCTATAAGTATTTGCAGGATTCCATTTTGTAGTTCTTCGTGAATGATATTTCGTACAGATTTTTTAGTAGAACCTGTCAATAATTTGACATTTAGACCTAGTGTTTTGGTAAACTCCGAAATAGTTTCATAATGTTGGTTTGCCAAAATCTCTGTCGGAGCCATAATTGCTGTTTGATAGCCATTGTCAACAGCCATTAACATCGACAGTAAACCGACTAGGGTTTTTCCGCTTCCAACATCTCCTTGTAGTAATCGGTTCATTTGTCTTCCTGAAATTACATCTGCTCTGATTTCTTGTAGCACTTTTATTTGTGCTTTAGTCAATTGAAAATCAAGATTTTTGAACAATAAAGCAGTATAATGATCTTTTTCGCGATGAAGAATATTCCCCTTTACTTTTTGGCTGCGATTTTGTTTATATCGAAGTATATTTAGCTGAATATAAAACAGTTCTTCGAATTTTAATCGATTCTGAGCTTTTTTAAGTAATTCGGTATTTTTCGGAAAATGGATATTCAGCAATGCTTCGCGAAGTGAAATAAGCTTGTATCTTTCGATGATATATGCTGGTAAAGTTTCAGAAATTTCGGTGTATGCTTTTTGCAAAATGCTTTGAATCATTTTGCTTATTGCTTTTGAATTAACAAATCCTTCGCGAAGTTTTTCGGTAGTTGAATATTGAGCTTGAAGAGCAGCATTAATTCCAGCTTCAAATTTTTCGAATTCTTCAATTTCGGGGTGAATAATATTTATGATACGGTTAAAAACCGATGGTTTTCCGAAAACTACGTACTCTTTTCCAATTTTGTATTTATCTAATATCCATTTAGTTCCTTTAAACCATACCAATTCAATTTCGCCGGTTTCATCGCTAAACATTGCTTTTAGTCGCTGACCTTTGCCTTTTCCAACGTTCTCGAAAGATAAAATTTTACCTTTTACTTGAATGTAGGCTGAATCAGGTTCAATTTCATCAATGCGATAAAATTTCGATTTGTCGATATGTTTATATGGAAAATAATAGAGCAAATCTTCGAGTGTAAAAATCTCGATTTCTTTGTTCAATAAAATGGCTCTTTTGGGACCAACACCTTGTAGAAATTTAATATCTGTTTTTAAATCGAGCATTTGTATCGACTAAATTTTTTATTTCTTCAACAAATTAATAAATTGTAGGCATTATTTAAAAATCGTTTTTTCAACAATGAATATAAAGACTGCATTAAAATACTGTAATTATAAATTTTTCGCTAAACATAGGCAAGGTCATGGCATTCATTCGCCTTTTGTGTACGATTTGTTAACAAATATAATTGAAGACGAAACATCCTTCTATTGCTTCGAGAAAATTGAACAACTTCGTAGTGATTTATTGAAAAATTCAGAACTAATCGAAGTTACCGATTTGGGTGCTGGCTCACAAAAAAACAAATCGAATAAAAGAAAAATTTCTGATATTGCAAAATACTCCATGACTCCTAAAAGATATGGACAACTAATTTTTCGATTGGTAAATCACTTAAAACCCCACAATATTGTTGAACTTGGAACTTCGCTTGGTTTAACTACTTTATATTTATCGCAACCAAATAGCAAAGCGAATGTATATACAATTGAAGGCTGCCCTGAAATTGCAAGAGTGGCTTCAAAAATTTTTGCTCTAACAAATGCTAATAATATTAAGCAATTCGTTGGAAATTTTGATCAGATGCTTCCGCAAGTTCTAACTGAGTCGTCGCAAGTCGATTTTGTATATTTTGACGGAAACCATAGGAAAGAACCAACAGTAAATTATTTTAACTTGTGTTTAAACCATATCAACGATAATACTTTTTTTATTTTCGACGATATTCATTGGTCTGAAGGAATGAGCGAGGCTTGGGGCGAAATTAAAAAACACGAAAAAGTAAAGGTTACTATCGACTTATTTTTTATGGGAATTGTTTTTTTTAAAAAAGATTTACAAAAGCAAGATTATACGATTAAGTTTTAAAGTTTGTATTGTGAGGAAGATGGGAAGTAATGGAGTTATGAAGTGATGGAGTGATGGAGTTATGAAGTGATGGAGTGATGAGGTAGGTGATGGAATCCTCATTTTTTTATTATGTAAATAGATTTAAAATTGAAATTTTGAAAGCTATATTAAAAACCATTATCTTTAGCAGATATTTTCAAAAAATCCGCAGATGGATAATGTGATTGACATAAAAAACATAGTTAAAAACTATAAGGTTGGAGCAGAGGTTGTTAGAGCCTTACGTTCGGTTTCGGTTCAAATTAAACGTAACGAGTATGTCGCAATTATGGGACCATCAGGTTCGGGAAAATCAACTTTAATGAATCTTATAGGATGTTTGGATACTCCAACCTCTGGTTATTACATTTTGAATAATCACGATGTTAGTAAATTGGACGATAATGCTTTGGCCGAAATTCGAAATAAAGAAATCGGATTTGTGTTTCAAACATTTAATTTACTTCCTCGTCTTACAGCACTTGATAATGTTGCTTTGCCCTTGGTTTACTCGGGAGTTTCGAAAAGCGAACGAACAAAACGAGCCGAAGATGTGATGAGTCAAGTGCAACTTACCGATAGAATGAAACATAAACCAAACGAACTTTCGGGTGGTCAGCGTCAACGTGTTGCTGTAGCTAGAGCTTTGGTTAATAAACCATCCATTATTCTTGCTGATGAGCCAACCGGAAACTTAGATTCGCTTACATCAATCGAAATTATGAAACTATTTGGCGAAATTCATAAAAACGGAAATACTGTTATTTTAGTAACACACGAAGAAGATATTGCAAAATATGCACATCGAATTATACGACTGATTGATGGTAAAATAGCATCGGATACCATGAATGAAAATCCTAAAACAGAATGAAAGTATATACAAAAACCGGCGATGACGGCACTACTTCATTAATTGGAGGTAAACGTGTTAAGAAAAATAATCCCAGACTCGAAACGTATGGTACAATCGATGAATTAAACAGCTATTTGGGATTAATTGCAAGTTATCATATCAGTACAGCTATTGATGAATTTATACTTGATATTCAAAAAAAACTTATGCTTGTTTCATCTCATATAGCGAATGAAGATAAAAAAATTGTTTTGCCAGATATTGAAATTAACGATATTACGATTATCGAAAATAAAATTGATGAGCTTTCAGAAAGCTTACCCACATTGAATTCATTTGTAATACCTGGTGGAAGTCAAACGGCTGCATTTTGTAATATTACACGCACTGTTTGTCGTCGAGCCGAAAGAAATTTAATATCTTTAAACGAAATCGCAAATGTCTCTGCTTTACATATTCAATATTTTAACCGATTATCCGATTTCCTATTTGTATTAGGTAGATATTCGTTTGTTTCAAGCAATTTGAAAGAAATTTATTGGAACGGAAAATAACAAAAATTATTCGTGTTTAATAGTCTAGCGAATTTGGTCTTTATTAGAAAAGGTAATGATGCAAAAAATAGTTGGTAATTTTGGTAGAAATAGTTTTTAAATTTGTTTTGTAAGGTTGAAGAGGACGTAGGCTCTGCTGAAGAGCAACCTATCAGCAATAAACCTTATGTTTATACAATAATGAGGAGGAATTTAACAGATTCCTCCTTTTTCATTATTGGTATCCAGCATGGCTAAAAAAACTTATTTCTCATTACTTTAAAAAAACAAATTCAAAATTCAGTACAGCGTTTAGATTTTATTTTAATTTATTATAAGCGATTGCAACTTTTTCAGCCGTTATTGGCATTGATGTCATTTTAACACCAAGTGCATCAAAAACTGCATTTCCAATCATTGGAGCTGCTGGTAACATTGTGTGTTCGCCCATTCCTCTTGCTCCAAATGGACCATCGGGTTGTGGAACTTCAATAATTATTGGAACAACAACATCTGGCATATCCATTGCTGTTGGCAATTTGTAATCTGTAAAGTTAGGATTTAATAATTTTCCTTTATCATCAAATCTCATATCTTCATAAAGTACAGTTGCTAAACCTTGCAATAAACCGCCAATTATTTGACCTTTAACTAAATCAGGATTTAAAGCTTTTCCACAATCAATTGCCTCAACAGCTTTCAAAATTTTCATTTTTCCTGTGTCTTTGTCAACTTCAAGCAATAAAGCAGCTGCTCCAACTGTATAATGAACGTTTGGATGTCCACCTTGACCAGTTTCTGGATCTGATTTTGTTGATGAAAATTCTGGCATAAATACTCCACGAGCAATAATTGGTCCGCCTTTGAAAGTTCCATCTTCAGTCATAATTCCATTAATTACGAAATCTCGCAATGGCAATTTAAATGTTGGATAAGTGTAACACTTAACGCATTCATCTTCCAAATACAAAGAATCGTAATGTAAATTATGAACTCGTTCAATTAATTTAAAAATTTGATCACGAGCATCTAATGCAGCTTTTTTAACAGCATTTCCGCAACTCCAAGTAATGTGAGAAGCAACTGTTTGCCATTCGTATGGATTTCTATCTGTATCAGGATTTTCGGTTCTAATTTTTGATGGATTTACACCTAAAACTTCACCTGCAATTTGAGCCATTACGGTCAAATATCCTTGTCCGATATCCATACCTGAAACCAAAAGATTTATACTTGCATCTTCGTTAAATTTCAAGAAACAAGATGATGAAGCATTTGGTGGCATTGCTGGAGCTTTCCAAAGTAATGAAAATCCTTTTCCGATAACTTTATTTGGGTCTTTTGACACAAATTTTTTGTCCCAACCAATTTCAGCCTTAACTTGATTAATTGCTGAAAATAAACCATTTGGGTTCATGTGAGCTCCGTAAGCTAAAGTATCGCCTTCTTTAATTGCATTCAACAATCTGAATTCAATTGGATCCATTTTTAAATGGTCAGCAATTCTATTCATGTGCGATTCTAAACCGAATAAAAATTCAGAATATCCGAAACCACGATATGCTCCACCTGGAGGTAAATTTGTGTAAATACACACAGAATCTATCACAACATTTGGAATTCTATATGGGCCAATTGCTGATAAACCAACTGCGTTTACAACATTTGCTCCGTATTCAACGTAAGCTCCTGCATCCCAATAAATTTTGTGGTCTAAAGCTGTAATTGTTCCGTCTTTTTTAACACCAATTTTAAGTTTTGTAACAACTCCCAAACGGTGATAAGTATTGTAGAATTCTTGTTCACGTGTCCAACGAATTTTAACAACATAGCCTTTAACTTTTGTTGCAATTGCAGCTGAAATAATTTCCATTGTAACACCTGCTTTTCCACCAAAACCGCCACCAACGTGAGGAGCAATAACTCTAACATCGTTATGTGTAATTCCAAGTGGTGCTAAAGCTTCAGCAAATAAATGTCGTTGAGTGTGTGGTGATTGCGATGATGCCCAAACAGTTAAACGTCCGGAATGGTCATATTTTGCAACAGCACAGTGAGTTTCAATTGCACAATGTGCATATCTTGGAACATGATATTCGTCTTCCAAAACGTAATCAGCATCAGCGAAAGCTTTTTCAGTATCGCCTTTACGGATTTTTCTCCAATGTGCAATATTTGTTTTTGGCTTTGGAAAAAACCAAGGTACGTGATTGTAGTTTTCCAAATCGGGATGCAAAAGATGTGCTCCTTCTTTGATTGCTTCCATTTGGTCGAGAACTGCTGGTAAAACTTCATACTCAACTTTCACCAATTTTGCAGCTCTTTTTGCAGCTTTTGGACAACGTGCAACCACGGCTGCAACTTGTTCTCCAACAAAACGAACGATGTCTTGTGCAAAAACATATCGGTCTTTCATATACAATCCAAACTGATATGGGAAATCTTTTCCTGTAAAAACATTGACTACATCTTCTTCTTTTAAAGCTTCAGAGAAATCAATACTTAAAATTTTTGCGTGAGCATGCGGACTTTCAACTATTTCTGCGTAAAGTACATTTGGTCCAAAATCCAAGTCATCTGCATAAAGTGCAGCACCTGAAACTTTTTCTTTTCCGTCAACTCTTACGACTGGTTTTCCTATGTATTTTAAATCTTTCATAATTTAATTTTTTTTATTTTTTCAACACAGATGCACTGTTTTTTTTCAACACAGAGAATATTCTATTTTCACAGAGTTGAAACACGGAGAACACTGAACTTATTCCTTTTTTTAACACAGAGGCTTGAAAAACACGGAGGACACGGATTTTTTTTTAATTTATTTCTGTGTAACTCTTTTACTCTGTTAACTCTGTGTTAGATTTCTTTTTCTCTGAGATTAATTTTCATTTAAATATCCATTAATTCTTCGTCTAATTCCATTTTTCAATACTGTAACATTGAAATTGATTAACAAACCTAATTTTTTATTTGTTAATTTTAAATATGTTACTAATTGTGCTTCGTGAATTGGAAGAATTTTCTCTACTGATTTTAGTTCTACAATAATTAAATCATTAACTAAAATATCGATAACAAATTCTTTATCAAGCCTTTCTCCTTTAAAATATATTGGAACTGAAACTTGACGTTCAACTTTCAAACCTGCATTTTGCATTTCTTTCATACAACAAATTTCATACACTGTTTCCATTAATCCTGGACCTAATTCTTTATGAACTTCGATACAGCATTCAATTATTCTGTGAGTTAATTTATTATATTCAAATTCAGTCATTTTTTAATTTCTCTATGAAACTCAATTTTAATGTAATTCTGCGTTCTCTGTGTTAAAAACAAAACTATTTATCTTTTTTTGAAACTTCAAAAATTGCATCTACTATTGGAGTATATCCTGTACAACGACAAAGATTTCCAGATAAACTTTCCTTAATATCTTCAATTGTTGGATGTGGATTTTTATCTAAAAGTTCAGTTGCTGCAATTGTAATTCCGGGTGCACAAAATCCACATTGAAATGAATTCATTTGTAGAAATGTGTTTTGTAATTCGGTTAAACCATTGCGTGATAAACCTTCAACTGTAAGAATTTCTTGTCCATCAACTTCGATTGCTAAAATGTTGCAACTACGAACACTTTTACCTTCTAACATAATTGTACAAGCTCCGCAATCGCCTCTATCGCAACCGCATTTTGGACTTTTTGCTCCAAGTTTGTCTCTCAAAACATCTAAAAGAAGATCGTTAGGTTCAACGTAAACGCTTCTTTTTTCGCCATTTAATATTAAATTTATTTTTCGCATAATTTACCCTCCTAAAATATCATGTTTTTCATGGTAAACTCCTGTAATTCGCTCTTTTGCTTTCAATAATCCTCTTTCGAGCATTACTTTTGCAATGTGCATACGATATTCTTTCGATGAACGAATATCAGTAATTGGCGAAATTACTTTATCAACCAAAAGTTTTGCTTCTGCGATAATTTTATCGTCGATTTCTTTACCATTCAACAAATCTTCAATAATTTTTGCTCTAACTGGAACTGGTCCTAATGCACAAAATGCTATTTTATATTGCTTTTTGTCGGTTACCATAACTCCAATTCCTGCTTGTGCTAAATCTTCACCTCTATATCTGCCAAGTTTTATGTAAGATGTACCATTTTTATCTGATGGTAATTTAATTTCAAGACCAACAACTATTTCACCTACGGCTATAGCAGTTCTTTTTGGTCCTGTAAACCAATCTTTAATTGAAACTTTGCGTTCTCCACTTTTGCTTTTCAACAAAACATCAGCTTCGTAAACCAACAATGCTGGACCCGAATCTAATGATGGAACTGCTGAACAAATATTTCCAACAATAGTTGCTCTGTTTCTTGTTCCAATTGATGCAACTGTTGTAGATGCTTCGTGAATTAATGGAAAGTTTTGCTTAATAATTTCTGATGCAATAAGTTCAGAAAAAGTAACTAATGCTCCAATTTTTAAAGTTCCATTTTCGAGTTTTAATGTTTTTAATTCATTAATTCCTTTAATGTCAACTAACATTTTTGGTGCATTGTTATGTTCCTTAAGTCTTACGGCAAAATCTGTTCCTCCTGCCAAAACTGAAGCTTCTGCTCCAAATTTCGACAAAACCTCTAAAGCTTCATCAAGTTTAGATGGTTTTACATATTCAAATTTATGTGCTATTGCCATACCTCTTTTAATTAGTTAATTTGGTAATTTGAAAATAATAATTTGTTAATTTGTTGAAGATTTTTCAGTTTTTAGATTTCTCACGAGAAGTTCGAAATGACAGACGTTTTTTTGCAATAATTTGCACTTTATTACTTGTCATTCCTGCGTATGCAGGAATCTAAATTTGTTTTTTCTTCATTTTTAAATTACCATATTATCATTTTTTTTATTTTTCAGTATCAATTGCAATTACTCTACACATTGCAGATTCTAATTCGATACCACGCAATGGGAATAATCCAATCCAAACTCTTTTTGAACCAAGTTCGTTAATTTGACCACCAAGATTTTCAGCGTGAACTAATCCGCTTGGGAAAAGTTTAATGTGCATTACTTGATAGTATTCTTTTTCTGGGAATAATTCGTCCCAAGTTTTGCCATATTTTTCAATTATTTTTTTCTCTGCAGCAACAAATGCTTTTGGATGCCAATTACGAATAATTGTATTCATTGGATGGTCAGCACTTCCGCAATCAACACCAATCCATTTAATTTTCATTTTTAAAGCCCATTTGTGAAATTCTGGTGATGGTCCAGGATGGTTCACAAAATAACGTAATTCGTCTGATTGTTTTTGATCCCAAGCATATCTGTTGTATCCTGTATTAATGATAAGAATATCGCCTTCTTTCACTTCTACTTTGCTCATAATCATTTCTGGAGTATATAAATCGAAATCTCCAACCATATCCGAAATATCAGCAACTGCAGCTGGTCCATACCAAAAATCGATTGGAGTATCGCCAATTGTACGTCCACTTGAATGGAAATGAATTTCACCATCGATATGTGTTCCAACGTGGTTACTTGTTGTTATTACTTGACCATTAGCTCCTTGTCCCATATGTGCTCCTGCTATTCTTTTGAAATATTGAACTGATAATGGAATATAACTTGGCCATGGTGGTGTGTGAATACTTAATCTTTGAGTTAAATCGTAAATTTTAGCTTCACTCATTAATTTAAAAAAATCTTCATTCTTCATATTATTCTCAATTTTTGTTAATTATTTCTATGTTTTGAAATTAGAGGTTAGAAATTAGAAATTGGATTTGGGAAAACATTAATTAAAATTTCTTCCAATTTTGATGTAATTTATTTAACATCTTACCAATAATTTCAATCTTTTCTCTTTTTTCATTAAATTCTTTTTCTGTTATATATTTACAATCAAATGCAAATTTTAACCAATTATCTGTTTCAGCACAAGAACCAATAGATGTTATTAAATGTTGTTTAAAAACATTCTCATATTCTCTTTTTGCCCATCCTTCAGCAATATTTGCACTAATTGAACGTGAAGAACGTACAATTTGAGATGTTAAAGAATACATTTCCTCTCTTGGAAAAAATCTTGTAAGTTGAAAAATTTCCATCGCAAATTCATACGATAACTTATGAACTTCAATATCTTTATATGACTTTATCATTTTTCAACGAACTTCTAACTTCCAACATCTAATTTCTAACTTCTATAAAGTTTTTGCCAAGCCCTCATAAGCTTTAATAAATGGCTCAATTGGTGCACTTACAACTCCTGCTCCAACTTGACCAACTCCTGGTTTTTTGTGTGCAACGCCTGTGTCGATAAATGGAGTTCGTCCTTTTTCAACAACTTTTCGCACATCAATTCCGGTTGGAGTTCCTCTAAAGTTTAATGATGGAATTTTGTACATATTGTTTTCGCCTGCTGTAATTTCATACATTTCTAATGTATAATTTAAAGCATCAGCTGAAGTTCCACCAACAAATTGAACAATTGCAGGTGCTGCAGCAATTGCAAAACCACCTAAACCGCCTGTTTCAGTAATTGCACTGTCGCCTATGTCTGGATTTGCATCTTCTTTTGTGAAACCGGGAAAATACAAAGCATCAGGAACTAAAGCAGCTCCAACAAACCATTGATTTCCTGTTCCTGCAAGTTGAATTCCAAAATCAGTTCCATTACGAGCCATAACAACTGCAACTGAACTATTATCAATATTTCTTGCTGCATCTAAACAAGCTTTTGAAGCTGGCATCGATAAATTCAAGAAAAAGTGGTCGTTTCCATTAATAAATTCTAAAACTTTTACAGCATCTTCTTTATTATCAGCAGTTCTAACAATTGCTGGAGTTATAGTTCTGTAAAGTAACGAAGTACCTGCACGATTACGATTGTGAACTTCATCACCCATGTGTAAAGCTTGAGCAATTAAGTTTTTCAAATCAACTTTTCCTAAACTTTCGATTGCTTTTTTCAAAATTGGATACATTACATTTTCCATCCATTTTAGACGTTCAACAACTTCGTCGCCAAAAGCTCCATAACGTAAAACTTTTCCTAAACCTTCGTTCAACGTGCAATATGCATAATTTCCAAAAGTTTCATTTTTAATGATAAAAACTGGCATAGAATAAGAAATAATTCCTGCCATTGGTCCAACTGCTGAATGCTCGTGACAAGGGGCATATTCAATTTGTCCTGATGACGCTAATGCTTCTGCTTCTGCTTCTGTTTTAGCCATTCCTTCGTAAACCAAAGCTCCCATAATTGCTCCACGCATTGGTCCGCACATACGTTCCCAAGTTACTGGAGGTCCGGCGTGAAGAATTAAATTCTTTTTCATTCCTGGAATTACATTTATTGCGATGTCCATTCCAATTAAATTTGGTTGACCTCGCAAAATAATATCCAAAGCTTTTTTGTTTGCTTCGTCAATTATCGATTTGTTATCGCTAATTTTATCAAGCAATTCATCGTCAGAAATTACAGATGGTTTCCAATCAACTTGGATTGTTTCAACACCATTTTGTTTCAATTCTTTTGAGAATGATTCAAGACCTGTATTTATAACTTTTAATTTTTGTTTAAATAAGTTCATATCTTAATTCGTTTTTTCTTTAATAATTAAACCTGACAAAAGACTTGCTTCGGCGTTTGATGATAAAACAATTGCTCCTGCTTTTTCTAATTCACGTTTTACGTGTTCTTTGTTTTGAGGATCGTTTTTAGTTCCTGTTATTGAACAAATTATGTGTTTTTTGGGAGCTATTTGTTTCGCTTTTGCGATTACTGGACTTAATTCTTCGGCTGGTGTCATATTTGAACCAAAACCTAAAACTACGTCTAATAAAATTACTGCAACATCTTTATCTGCAGCTTCTTCTAACAATCTTTTGTTTCGTAACGAAAAGTCAATCATTGGATGTGGACGACCAACTGTAAATTCGTCTTCTCCCATATCAACTATTGTATTTGCTTCGCTTTTCCACAAATCTTTCAATTTCAAATCTTCATTCAAAGGAGCGTTTCCGTGAACAAAACCAATAATATCTTTGTAAATTAATTGAGTTTCGTCGCAAAGAGTTCCGCCACTGAATAAACCACGAACAAATTTTCCTTCGCAAGTTTTTGCTAAATCTGATGCTTGTTTTCTAATTATTGTTTTATGATTTTCGATTGCAGACATTATTTCTGCTACATTTTGTCCTTTTGACAATGCAGCTGCAATTTTTCCTGCTTCTTCTAACGTATTTGCTGTAATTGCTCCTGCATCTTTCAAAACTTGTGGATTTCCACCAATTAAAATAGCAACAACTGGTTTTTTAATTTTTTTAACTTCTTCAGCAATTTTTGTTTGAACATCAGCGTGTGGTGGTTTCGAAACCAAAACAATGATTTTTGTTTCATCGTCTTCGTTCAAAGCTTTCATAGCTTGAAGAAACATAATTCCGCCAACATCTTTTTTAACATCGCGTCCGCCTGTTCCAATTGCTTGAGAAATTCCTGCACCTTCGTTTCCGATAACGCAACTTACTTCTTGCAAACCTGTTCCGGATGCTGCAACTATACCAACATTTCCACGATCAATTACATTTGCAAAAGCCAATGGAACTCCATTAATTATTGCTGTTCCGCAATCTGGTCCCATTACGAAAAGATTTTTTTCAGCAGCAAATTTTTTCATTTTAATTTCGTCAGCAACCGATACGTTGTCAGAAAACATCATAACGTGTAAACCATTTTTCAAAGCTTTCATTGCTTCGCGAGTTGCATATTTTCCGGCAACTGAAATCAAAGAAAGATTTGCTTCGGGCATTTGTTCTAATGCTCCGTCGAAACTTTTTGGTGCAAATGATGCTCCTGAAGAACTATCATTTTTTTTGCGAAATGACAAAAATACTGCATCTAATTGTTTGAATGCTTTTTCCAACAAATCAGCATTTTCAGCTTTAATTGCAATTAATAAATCTGCATCTTTTGCATTGTCGAATTCTGGTAAAAGCATATTCGATGCTTTTAAAATCGATTTGTTTTCGTTTGTTCCCATTACAACAGCAGAATCTATTACGCCATTGGTTTTGTTCAACTCTTTTGCGACCAACATTAGAGTTACCGAATCGTAATATTCACCTGTTTTAATTAATCCTTTTACTATCATTTTGAATTATTAATTATAAATTATTAATTATAAATTTTGCATTCTTTATTCTTTTCATACATTAAATAAAGACCTGTCAAAAAATCAGCTCCTGAAGTTTCGCCAATGTCGATATAGTTTCTAATTGCATTTTCTATTTCATTTTTATTTTGCTCGGATAACGCAACTAAGAGGTTTTTAAGCTTCTCACTATACAAATTCTCTTTAGAAATATAAAAAGAATTGTTGCTAATACGATTTTCTCCGCGAACTGTTTCAAATATTTTATTTTTCAGTTCAATATACGAATTATTATTTTTTATTTCAAGTAAATTAAGAGAAGTTAACACACCTGAAATAAAATCATCGCCCGAAGGAGTGAGTCCATAACCGAGTCCTTTAATTGATTTTAAGCCACTTACAATATTGTTTACGTTGAAAATATTTTCGACTCCCGTTTCAATTTTTTTTATTAACTGTGTATCGAAAGTAGTTGAAAATTCCATTTTTTTTTCGGGATGTAATAAAAAAGCAAGACTTTTTTCGGGCGAATATTTTAACTTTTGAGCTATGAATTCCCAGTTTTTATCAAGATGTTTAAAGTTGATTTTCGGAATGCCGGAATCGTATTGTTGAATATTAGATTTGTCGAATAGCTTACCGTTTATTTCAATAGAATTAAAAAATTTAATCGAACGAATCAACGAAAAATCGATATTGGAAACAACAATATTAAAAGGTCCATTTCCAATTTCTTCGCTAACAACTGACACAACTAAATCATTGGAAAAATTGAAATTAACAACTTTTTCAAAAACAGAATGTATATCTGAATAAACACCCTCTTGAATTTTATCTCCAAAGGAAATTAACTTCATTATTTTTATTGATTAAGAGATAAAATTAAATTAAAATAATTATAGATGGAAAATTATTTTATTAATTATATTCTGCTTCAAGAAACTCGCTTAGGTTCTCAGGAGTAAGATTTTGGTATAATTCACATTCTTTTGCGTATGAAATATTGCCTGTTTGTTGGTATAATTATCAACAAAGGGAGAAAATGTTCGGTCATATTTTAGATTTCTCGCAGGAAAATCGAAATGAGAATCGGAGTTTGGCTGTCATTTCGAAATGAGCGATAGCGATTGAGAAATCTAAACCAATTAAAGAATAGAGATTTCTCGCAAGAAACTCGAAATGACGGAAAAGGGAAGAGATTTATCCCTGCGGTCGAAATGACAATCGGAGTTTGGCTAAAAATATACCGAATTATTTCTAATTGTATTCCTTTTCGAGAAATTCACCCAAATCATCGGGCGAAATATTCTGAAACAACTCTCCATCTTTTGCGTACGAAATATTGCCTGTTTGTTCGGAAACAATAATAATTGTAGCATTTGAATTCTCCGACATTCCCAATGCTGCTCTGTGTCTCATACCCAAGTTTAATGGTAAGTTTGAGCTTTCTGAAATAGGCAAAACGCAACGAGCAGCCATAACTTTATTATTTACAATAATTACAGCTCCATCGTGCAAAGGAGTATCTTTATAAAAAATAGTCTCGAGCAATCGACTCGACAAGTTAGCGTTTAGCGTATCGCCAATATTGGAAAAAGTACTCAAATCGAATTTTCGTGAAATCACAATAAGAGCACCCGTTTTACTTTTAGATAAATTCCGACACGCAATAACTATGGATTTAACATTTAGGTGAGTTTTGGTATTCAATCCGAATGAAAATAATCCTCCGAAAGAAAAAGTTTTATTTTTAGAAAAATATCGGGTTCCAAGCAATAATAAAAATCGTCGAATTTCTTGTTGAAAAACGATGATTAAGGCTATAGCTCCAACACCAATTACTTGATTCAAAATGGTTGTGAGCAATTGCATATTAAAGGCTTTAACTAAAAGCCAAAGCAAGTAAACTGAAAAAACGCCGATAAAAATATTTATAGCAACGGTATCTCTTATAAGCATATATACTTTGTAGAGAATAAATGCGACTAAAAGAATGTCGAGAATGTCGAGAAATCGTAATGTTATAAAAAGAGATGTCATTATATATATTTCAAACAAATTTATAAATAATTGTTAAAACAATCACGAATTCGAGTACTTTTCAAAGATTTTTAACATTCTTTGTGTTTCTTTCACATCGTGCACTCTCAATATATTTGCTCCATTATTTAAGGCTAGTGAATTGAGTGCCAAGCTTTCGGGAAGAACATCTTCGGGGGATAGAGAAAGTAATTTATAAATCATCGATTTTCGAGATAAGCCTACTAAAATTGGAAGTTCTAACATTTTGAATAATGTTAGATTTTTCAAGATGATGTAATTGTGTTCAAGTGTTTTGCCGAAGCCAAAGCCAGGATCAATAATAATATCGTTAACACCAAGTTTTTTTAATTTTTCGACTTTTTCAACAAAAAATGTAATAATTTCTTTTACAACATCTTGATAGTTTGGTGCAACTTGCATGATTGCAGGAGTTCCTTGAATATGCATCATTATGTACGGAACATTAAGTTTGGCAACTGTTTCATACATGTTTTTGTCCATTGTTCCTCCTGAAATATCGTTAATAATATCGACCTCAAAGTCAGCAACAACTTTTTGGGCTACATCGGCTCTAAAAGTATCGACAGAGACAATGATTTGTTTGAAATATTTTTGTATAAAGTTAAGGGCAAAATCCAATCGATGTAATTCTTCATCGTAATTTAATAAATTAGCCCCCGGACGAGTTGAAACAGCTCCCAAATCAATAATGTCAGCTCCTTCAGAAATTATATTTTCAATTCTATTGGCGATTTGTTTTTCGTTTTTATACTTTCCTCCATCGAAAAAAGAATCGGGAGTAAGGTTTAAAATTCCCATGATTCGAGGGGAAGATAAATCGAGTAATTTGCCACTACAATTGATTGTTGTCTTTGTATTGAATGTAAGTTTTTTAGGATTCATTTTATAAAATGAGTTTTTCTAATCTTTTTTATATGCTATGGGATTGTTTAGCATTATGTATTGCGAATCTTTTAGCTTAAGAATTTCTCTTAGTTTTTGCTGATTCATAGATGTACGTGGTCGTGTTGAAAAACCAGTCGAAGCACAAAAAAGATTGATGTTTTGCGATACAATTCCTGCGTCGATTGCCGCCCATGTTAGTCTCAAAGAATCTTCGCCAAACCTGAATCTCGAAATATCAGAAACCAACAGGCAAATGATGGGAGCTAGGGCAAAATTTTCTTGCTTGTCGGCAATATCGGGACGATAGTCGCCATCGACAAGTTTTTCGAGCAAATGCTTGTTGGCATTGTAAAAAAAAATACCGGATTTCATTGCGACATAAACATCAATATCTTGAGCATTTAGTGCCGAAGGAGCTGTTCGTTTTCCTGTTTCTGGACGGTTAATTCCATTCGAAGCCCATAATAAATCGGACAAATCTTGAATGAGTATGCTCGTGGTATCAAATTCGGTTTCCGATGCTCGTATTGATAAGGTTTGCATAAGCGATAAGCCTCTGTTTGTATCGGGTTTGTTTAACACAACAATTTCTTGATTTTGTGCAAAACTTGATACTGTAAATAGTAGAAAGCATAAATACCCAATATTTTTTCTCATTCTTGTACGGTAAAATTTAATTTCTTAATCGAAATTTGTTTCGATAAATTACTCAAACGAATGTTTAAATATAAGAATATTTTGTTTGAAAATATTAATAAAACCCATTCAGCAAGATAAATTGATGTTAGAATAATGCCAACAATATGCATGATATGTATATTGTTGGTGGATTACTTATTTTTTTGCAAATCTTCTTAATATTTCACTTACTACTTTGTCAACTCCGATATTCCAATTAATGCCTAAAATATTTACAAGCGAGGGACTAAATTCGTACAATTCTTCTTTTGTAATATCTACCCATATCGGAATAATACAATCTTTTTTTTCAATTAATTCTTTTGTGAAAATTGATTCAAATTCTATTTTGCCCCAGCTTTCATTATTCAAGTAGGTTTTTGATAATAACAATATGCAATATTGAGATTCTTTAATTCCCTTCTCAATTTCTTTCCTCATTTTATCTCCTGGAGTTAAACTAAATTCATCATACCAAATCGCACTATATGAATTATGTGCTAATTTTTGTGCGAATGGTCTGGCAATTTTTTCTTTATCATTATAGTCATGAGATATAAAAGCTAATGGTTTTTTACATTTAATTACCTCTAACATCCATGCTTCGTCTCTTAATTCTCCAATAATTTTATTTTTCGAAAGGATTTTATATAAATCAGCCTTTTCTGGAGTTGTTAATATATTTTCAAAATATAAATATATGCAATTGCAAAAGATCAAGTCATTTGAAATACAAACTCTTTCATTTGGGATATTTGATTCTATGGTATAGCTTCCCAATTTCGAAATATCTTCTAAAATCTTACTAGATGTTGCAATATCAACTAACTGAATTATATTTTCTGTATAAGGAATGTATAATGAGTAGTATTTTGCACCTGCGGAAAAATCAAAATATAACTGTATCTCAATAACAATTTGATTCCCATTTTTGTCGGTAAAACTCAAAGAGCTTTGATTAGTAGCCTTTATTTTATGTGATTTATCAGAAATAAAATAATCTTTTATTGTTCCCATACTCAAAAGTGTATTAACTTACTAATTATCATTTTGAAATAATCAGACATTTTGTATAAATGTATAATTATTTATTTAAATTAATCAAAATTTGATAGTATTAATGGAATCATTTGAAAATTAGAGTTTATAAAATATGACTGTTGTTTTCTTGTTGGTTTTATCACCAATAAGCGTTCGTCATAAAATTATAAAAATATTTTTCAATAAAAAAAGCCGACACGTCGGCTTTTCTATTTTTTCTATTTTTTTGGCATTTGATAACCTCTTTCTTTAGCCATTTTTTCTAAACGTTCTGCAAATTTTGATTTTTTTACTGGTTTTTTCTTCGATTGTTCTAATTTACTTAAAATTTCATCGTCGTCAACAAAACGTCTGATAAGCCACATTTGTCCAAATGTCATCATATTTGCAACAAAATAATAGTAGCTTAATCCAGAAGCATAACTATTGAACCAAAATAAGAACATAATTGGCATCATGTACATCATGACTTTCATCCCAGGAATTTGAGTCGAGCTAGCTTGCATTTGATTCTGCATACGAGTGTAAATTAATGTACTAATAGTCATTAATAATGTAAATAAGCTGATATGGTCGCCATAAAATGGAATGTTAAAAGGCAAATCATAAATAGAGTCGTATGAAGATAAATCGTCAGCCCACAAAAAACTTTGTTGACGCAATTCAATAGAGGCGGGAAAAAATCGGAATAGGGCAATCAGAATCGGGAATTGCAATAACATTGGCAAACAACCACCCATAGGATTTACTCCAGCTTTTTTGTATAAAGCCATAGTTGCTTGTTGGCGTTCCATTGTTTTTTCTTTTGGAATTTTTGCATTAATCTCATCAATTTGAGGCTTTAAAACTCGCATTTTTGCTGTTGAGATATATGATTTGTAAGTCAGAGGAAACAGAATAAGTTTAATAATTATTGTAAGCAACAAAATAATAATACCATAGCTCGAAATAAATAATCCAAGCCAATTGAAAACAGGAATCACTAAAAATCGATTTACCCAACCGAATATACCCCAACCAAGAGGAACAAGTTTTTCAAAATCTAAATTATATTCCGAAAGAGTATTGTAATGATTTGGTCCAAAATAGAATTGCATAGGGAACGATTCTTTATCCTTGCCATTAAAAGGAATACTGATGTCTGCATCTAATTTTGCTAAATAATTATCATCTGTAACCGAAGACTTATCTGATTTTAAAAAGGCATTTAAAAAGTTATTATCTGCAACTAAAATCGAGGAGAAGAATTGTTGTTTAAATGAAACCCATTTAAGTTTTGTAGTTATTTCTTCTTCTTTATCTGATGTTTCTGATAAATAGTCAACATCATCTTCAAAAAATTTGTAATAAACAGTTGTGTATTGGTTTTCGAAATCCTTTCCTTTTTCTTGAGTTGGCAAGTACATACTCCATTTCAACGAAAGGTATTGGTTGTTGCTAGCAATAACATCTTTCATTCCAACAAAATTAATGTCAAAATCGACTATGTAACTATTTGGTGTTAAGGTGTATAGATATTCAATGTATTTATTTTCGCCAACAATAAGTTTCATACTTAACGATTTTGGCGAATCTTTAACAATAATAGAGTTTGAGTTATCAGTAGTAAAGAAAAGCTCATTTGTTGAAATGGTTCGATTTTGTGCAAAAAAATCAAGTCCTAAAACTGTTGAATCTCCATTGAATAATAACAAAGGAAGAGAATCGTGAGTTTTGAATTGTTTTAAGCGAACTGAATATGGTCGCCCACCTTTTGACGATATTTTTATTTCAAGTAATTCGTTTTCAATGGTGTAAAATTGGTTTTCTCCTGTTGCTGCTTCAGCAAAAGAACCAAACTGCTGTTGAATTTGTACTTTAGTAATTGAATCATTCAACGTCGAGTCAGTTGATGTTAAAACGGGGCTAGTATTAAAACTCTCTGCTTTTAATTTTTCTTGTTCAAGTTTTATATTTTGCTCGACTTGAGCAATGGAATCACGTTGTCGGGTTGCTTTTTCGATTTCTTCTTTGGTTGGGCTTGTAAAAATGCTGTATCCCACTAAAATTGCTCCAATAATTAAAAGTCCAATGATTGAATTTCTATCCATTCTAAATATTTTTATCTGTTAATAGCTGCTTTAATAAATTCTACGAAAATAGGGTGTGGAGTAATGACCGTACTCTTATACTCTGGGTGAAATTGAACTCCGATAAACCATTTGTGATTTGGTATTTCAACTATTTCGACAAGTTCTGAATCTGGATTTACTCCAGTCGCAATCATTCCTGCTTTTTCAAAATCTTTTAAATAACTGTTGTTGAACTCATAACGATGTCTATGTCGTTCGTTTATATTTGTTTTTTGATAGGCTTCGAAAGCTTTCGTTCCTTTTTTTACTTTACAAGGGTATGAGCCCAACCGCATTGTTCCTCCTTTGTCGCTAATTGATTTTTGATCTTCCATAATATCAATTACAGGATGCGGAGTTTTTCTATTCATTTCTTTTGAATGAGCATCTTTTAAGCCTAATACATTTCTTGCAAATTCAATTACGGCACATTGCATTCCTAAACAAATTCCCAAAAATGGAATATTGTTTTCACGTGCATATTGAATGGCAGAAATTTTACCTTCAATTCCTCTGTGTCCAAATCCAGGAGCAACAAGAATGCCTTTGTATTTTGATAAAATTACGGATGCATTTTCATCTGTTATTTCTTCTGCAGGAATTGCTGTAACAATTACTTTACAGTCGTTAGCAGTTCCAGCATGAATAAACGATTCGTTAATTGATTTATATGCATCGCTCAATTCAACATATTTTCCGATTAATGCAACTTCAATTTTTTGTTTTGGATTTTTTACCTTATTTACAAAATTTTTCCAAGATGTTAATTTGGCTTCTTCTTTAGCTTGAAGTCCAAATTTTTCGAGAACAGTTGTGTCTAATTTTTCTTTTTGCATTAACAATGGGACTTCGTAAATTGTTGATACATCTATTGATTCGATTACAGAATTTATATCAACATTACAAAAATTAGCTACTTTTTTGCGTATTTCTTTTGTTAAGGGCTTTTCAGTTCTAAGTACTAAAATATCAGGCTGAACTCCATTTTCAAGTAAAAGTTTTACTGAATGTTGAGTTGGTTTTGTTTTTAATTCGCCGGGAGCCGAAAGATATGGAACAAGCGTAAGGTGTATTACTAAAATATTTTTACCGAGTTCCCATTTCAATTGACGTACTGATTCAATATATGGTAGAGATTCAATATCGCCAACAGTCCCTCCAATTTCAGTAATAACAAAATCGAATTTTCGCGTATTTCCTAATAGTTTGATTCTTCTTTTTATTTCATCTGTAATATGAGGAATAACTTGGACTGTTTTTCCTAAATAATCGCCTCTTCGCTCTTTACTAATTACTGCTTGATATATTCTGCCTGTTGTAACATTGTTTGCCTGAGAGGTTGGTTTGTCGAGAAAACGCTCATAATGACCCAAATCAAGGTCAGTTTCAGCACCATCTTCAGTTACATAACATTCGCCATGTTCGTATGGGTTTAATGTTCCAGGGTCAATATTGATGTACGGATCAAGTTTTTGAATAGTTACAGAATAGCCACTTGCTTGCAATAATTTTGCTAATGAAGCTGAAATTATTCCTTTTCCTAACGATGATGTTACTCCTCCTGTTACAAAAATGTATTTTGTTGACAATTTAATAATTTTTAAAAAGTTAAACTTAAACCTGCACTTGGCATAAATGGCAACTGATAAACGCTTTCGTATTTTACTCTATCGAAATAAAATATATTTTTACGATTATAGATGTTTGTTATGCTTATGATTGCTTCAAGTTTTGTTGTTTCTCCAAAGTAAAATATTTTTTTCAAGGTTGCATCAAATCTGTGATAGTAGGGGAGTCTTCCTTGATTCAAATCTCCGTACAAAATTCCCAAATCTCCATTTTCGGTGGTATAGTCGGTAAAAATGCCATTGGTAAAAGGAAATTTTTCGTAAAATCCTTGTGTTTGAGTGAAAGGAAACCCCGAACCTAAATTCCAACGTGCACTGAATTCCCAATCAAGGCTTTCTCCAAAGGTAACTGATGTTACTAAATTTACATTGTGTCTTCGATCGAAATGAGGATTATAATTGATGTAACCATCATATCGTTCTACGAATCCAAGCGAATATACAGCCCAAATATAAACTCGTTTGTAATCGTATTTTAATAGAAAATCGACTCCGTATGCATTTCCGCTTTCGATTATGAAATCCTTTTTAAGATAATCGGGAACATCATTATTTTCATTATTATCGTCGTAAATTTTATTTCTATTTAAATTCAATAAATTATAGTTATTTTTTAAATAACCTTCAACATTTAAGTTAACACGTTCGCTTAAGTCTATTTCAGTTCCGAAAATAAAATGAACTGATTTTTGAAGTGAGTTTTTAACCTCCTTGCCGTCGAATGTTTCCGGTAAATAGCTGAGATTTGGTCCTGAAAGAAAACCGGAAAATAAGTTTACAACATCACGGTTTGAATTCGCACTTATCAGATTTTGAGAATATAAGCCAGTCGCTAATTTAAATCTGAGAAAATTTGTCATATTGTATTTTACTCCTAAACGAGGTTCTAAAGAAGTAACTGGAAGTGAGGCATAATAGTTAATACGAACACCTGGTTCAACCAAAAGTTTTTCTTTAATATTAATTTTGTATTTAAAATAGGCAGCAAGTTCAGTTGTATTTTCTACTTGATAAATATGGCGTCCGATGCTATTATAAAAATTGAAATCGGTTTTTCCACCTGATACTTCAATTCCATAATCGAATTCGTTTTTCCCCATGAAATAAACAAATTCAAGTCCAAAATTAAATCCGTTAATTTTACTATTTCGTATTCTGTTGTCAAGTTCTTTGAGTGAAATATCATAATTCGAGTATGAAATATTAACTTTTATAAGCACAGGAGATGCTCCTGGAACAATAATAGCATTTGCACCAACTCCATTTGCCAACCAATTTAAATCTGAAATAGCTTGATATTTTACATTATCGTTGAATCGGAATCCAAATAAATTAAATTTAGAGCCATTGTCACCATTAAACGAAATTTTTCCATATAAATCGGTAAAATTGAATGGCAGCCCTGCTGTATCGATATAATCGTACATAACTTTTGAGCTTTGCTCTAGGTATGAAGTTTTTCCCGAAAGAACATAAGAACTACTTCCTCCTCCATTTTCGCTTTGTTTTTTTATTGGTCCTTCGACGAGTAATTTAGAACCGAATGGGTCTGCGGAAATTTTTCCAGCTAATTTTTTTTTGTTTCCATCGCGAGTTCTGATGTCCATAATCGATGATATACGCCCACCATATTCTGCGTTGAATCCACCTGTATAAACATCTGCATTTTTAATAATATCGGTATCGAAAACAGAAAATAATCCAATTGAATGAAAAGGATTGTAAATAACCATGCCATCTAGTAAAACTTTATTTTCGATTGGAGGTCCGCCACGAATATACAATTGACCACCTTGATCTCCTGTAAAAACAACACCCGGTATTACTTGTAAATATTGAGCAATATCGGGCTGGGCTCCGATTGTTGGTATTTGTGTAATTTGTTTAGGTGTAACCTTTATAATTGATGTTCTGACTTCGGTTTTCATCTCTTTCCTATCTGCTGAAATCACAGCGTCTTTCAACATAATTGATGATTTCGAAATGAATAATTTTTTGTCAACAATTGAGTTTCCCTTAACTTCAATAGGTATAGAAAGCGAGTCGTATCCCAAATAGCTGACTGAAAGATTATATTTACCCGGTTTTACCTTTGATAAATTAAAATAACCATTCAAATCAGAAACTCCGCCATATGGCGTACCTTTAATGTAAACATTACAAAATATTATGGGTTCTCCATTTTCTTTATCATAAATAAAACCCCGAATATTACCTGTTTGTGAATAAACTAAACTATTGAATAGTAAGAATATAAATAAAAGTATTGCAATTTTTTTTGTCCGCATTTTTTGTTTATTAGGTGCGATATTCTCTAATTGTAAATTTGGGTGCTAATTTATATATTTTCAAGTTTTATAATAGCCTTTTTATGAATTAATTGATTAAAAAATTTGGCAAATAGTAAATTCTATAAAAAATAAAATCGAAGTAATCCTTCGATTTTATAAAAGCTATTATATTAAACCATTTTTATTGTTGGTCGATTATTTTAAGTTTTTCTTTCAACTCACTAAGTTCTTTCTTTGAAGTTTCAATTTTTAGCTTAAAGTCGGCAACGAGAGATTCTGATTTTTTTGAATTTGAGAAAAAACCAATATTGTTTTCGAGCAATGCAATTTCGCTTTCAAGATTTTTAACTTTTAAAGCTATTTTTTCTCTTTCATCGTCTATCTTTTTCTTTGATTTAGAATCATTTAACGTTTCAACTTTTTGCTTAAAAAGTATCATGTCTTTTTTCTTATCGTCTATGTTTAGGTTATTGAAATGAGCATTAATAGCTTCTCTGTAACAGGTCTGAATTTCAGCTTTTTTATTTTCTGGAACAAATCCAATTTCAGACCATTGCTTTTGATACTTTTTAAGTTCTTCTAATGCAATTTTACTATCTGAATCTAATGAATATGCTTGAATTTCTTTTATCAAAGAAAGTTTTTTATTATAGTTTTCTTCTTGAATTTTGTCGAACGATTTATAATATTCCTCTTTTTGTGTAAAGAAGTAGTCGCATGCCGAACGGAAACGCTTCCATATTTGTTCTGATTTATTTCGAGGAATTTGTCCAATTGTTTTCCATTGTTTTTGAAGTTTAATCAATTCAAAAGTTGTTTCTTTCCAGTCTTGACTTTCTTTAAGTGATTCAGCAACAAGGCAAAGGTCTATTTTTTTCTGAAGATTGGTGTTCAGTTCGTCGTTGATTACCTTGTAAAATTCTTTCTTTTTATTAAAGAATAAGTTGCATGCTTCACGGAAACGGAAATAAATGTCGTTGTTATATTTTTTAGGCCCAAATCCAATTGTTTTCCAAATATTTTGAATGTCAATTATTTTTTGAGTTTCTTCGTCCCATTCCTTGTTCGACTCAATATTCTTTTCTGCAATTTCTTCTACTTTTTCACAAAGGGCTTTTTTTGCTTCAAAATTATTTTCTTGTTCTTTTCTTAAGGTTACGATATAGTCTTGATGATTTTTGTTTATTTGCGAAGTTGTGTGCTTAAATCTTTCCCAAATTTCATCTTTTTTATCGTTTGGAATGGGACCTATTTCTCTCCATATTTCGTGATATTCTTGAAGTTTATCGATAGCTTTTTTAATGTTTTTTTCTAATAATAAGTCTTCAGCTTTTTCGCAAAGTTCAATTTTTTTGTCTAAATTTTTTTTCAAATCCAAATCCCTAAGTTCTTTATTTATATTTACATAGTTGTAAAAATTTTCGATATGTAAATGATAAGTTTCCCAAAGATTTTTTTGTTCTGATTGAGGAACAGCTCCAATTTCCTTCCATTGTAGTTGAAGTTCTCTAAAATCGTTAAATGTTTTATTTATTGATTCTTCTTTATTGACAAGTTCCTTTATATCCTCAATGATTTGATATTTCTTCTTGAGATTTTCTTCTTTTTCGGCTTCTTGCTTTTTAGTTAGTTCAAATCGCTTTTCTTTAAATTTTTTATAAAGTTCTTTAAATGTTTCTTCGGCAGAACTTTCTTGGGGTTTAAAGTCTTTTATATCGCCACCTGATTCAAGAAATTTCGCCTTTAAATCCTCAATTTCGACACGATTTTTTTTGTAAAAAATAGAGCGAATTGTTTCAACTTCATTTTTTATTTTTGAAATATCACCGATGTTAAGCAACTCATTAAGAGCTGTAACAAGTTCATCTTTAGAAAATTCAGAGTAATTAATAATATTTTTGTAATCGCTTTCCAAAATCTCGTTGTCATCTGACTCAAGATTTATTTCAAGATGAATAATTTCGTCATTATTGCTTTCCGAATCATTTGCAATCACATCTTCACTAATTACAGATTCTTCCTGAATGAATTCAGTTCCTTTTTCAGTGCTATCATCATTCAGTTTGTTTTCTTCAACTACCATAATAAACTTGTTGTTTTATAAAATATTAAACGAAAATATACAATTAACTGATAATACTCAAAAACTAGCTTGTTTTTTTGGTAAAAAAATGAAATTGAGAATTTGTTTAAAAGCATAAAAAAAAAGCACCCTTTCGAGTGCTTAGTACTTTATCTCATATCAATTTCTTCAACTTTCGGATATTTTGTTTTGTCGAAAGTGAAAATATTGTCTTGCATAACTGTATTTGGTTCAATTTTTAGAATATCAATTATATAATTATTTCCATCTTTACCAATGTATTTAACTGATACAATTTCCTCCTTATCTTTATCTATTTGTAGGGTAATTCTCGAATATGTTTTATCTCGATTGATAGGGTAGAGGTCAATTTCATAAATTGCTCTAGCTTTTACAAATTTTTCATTTACTAGGTTAACTTTAAAATCTTTATTCCACATGGTGAAAATTTTGGTTGGGTCTAGCAACGATTCTTCAGTAGATGTTGCATCTGAGATGTTAACTTCATTAACTTCTTTTAAATAAGTCCACATTGTTGTTCCATTATTGAATATTTCGCTTCCTTCAAGAACCAATTTGTATTTTTTCCCCTTTAACATAATTGTTCCTTTAAACGATTCTTTTATGTTGTCCTGAAGATTTTCCAATGTACTTACAAACTCGGCTTTGATTGTAGTGTAAGCTTCCATTTTTTTAGAAACTTTGTTAAGAATTTCGATCGATTTTTTATCACCTTGGTCTTGTGAAAATACAAGGGAAAAAGTCAAAATTAAGATTGTAGATAAAAGTAGATTTTTCATAAAATTTAATATTTTTTTAACTATTGTTGTTGAGGTTTCTCAAAAACTGTTCCAAAGAATGTTCATCAGTAATAAGAACTTGGCGAGCTTTGCTTCCTTCGGGTTGTCCAACAATACCCGCAGCCTCTAATTGATCCATAATTCTTCCTGCTCTATTGTATCCGATAGAAAATTTACGTTGTATTAATGAAGTTGACCCTTGTTGATGAATTACGACCAATCGTGCAGCGTCGTCGAATAAACCATCGCGTTTGCTCAAATCAATATCCAAACTATCTAAGCTGTCTTCTGATTTATATTCTGGTAGTTCAAACGCCGAAGCATATGATTGTTGTTTGCTTATGTAATCAATCACAACTTCCAATTCTGGAGTGTCAATAAATGCACACTGAACACGAGTTAAATTGCTTCCTTGTGAAATAAGCATATCGCCTCGACCAATTAATTGATTTGCTCCTGGGCTATCTAAAATTGTACGTGAATCCATCATTGATGAAACTCTAAATGCAATACGAGCGGGAAAATTTGCTTTAATAATTCCTGTAATAATTGTTACCGATGGGCGTTGTGTTGCAATAATTAAGTGAATTCCGATAGCACGAGCCAACTGTGCAATACGAGCAATTGGAGTTTCAACTTCTTTGCCGGCTGTCATAATTAAATCGGCAAACTCGTCGATTACAACTACAATATATGGTAAAAATTTATGCCCTTTTTGTGGATTTAATTTTCGATTTAAGAATTTTTCGTTGTATTCGATTATATTACGAACTGATGCTTTTTTCAACAAATCGTAACGGCTATCCATTTCAATACAAAGTGAATTTAACGTGTTGATTACCTTAGTTGTATCTGTAATAATTGCTTCTTCTTCATCGGGTAATTTTGCCAAGAAATGTTTTTCGATTTTCGAATATAAAGTTAATTCAACTTTTTTAGGGTCAATCAAAACAAATTTAAGTTCGGCTGGATGTTTTTTGTATAAAAGTGAAGCTAAAATTGCATTTAATCCAACCGATTTTCCTTGTCCGGTAGCACCTGCAACCAAAAGGTGAGGCATTTTTGCCAAGTCGAACATAAATGTTTCGTTGGTAATTGTTTTTCCGAGAACGATAGGCAGAGCAAATTTACTTTCTTGAAATTTTTTGGTCGAAATAACTGATTTCATCGAAACAATTTGCGGGTTTTGATTTGGAACTTCAATTCCGATGGTTCCTTTTCCAGGCATTGGTGCAATAATACGAATTCCGAGTGCCGATAAACTCAATGCAATATCGTCTTCAAGGTTTTTAATTTTTGAAATTCGAACACCTGGTGCTGGTACAATTTCGTATAGTGTGATTGTTGGACCGATGGTTGCCATGATTTTGGCAATATCAATTTTATAATTTTTAAGCGTTTCAACAATCTTATCTTTATTAGATTGTAACTCAGCATTTGATACTTCAGATGTTGATGAATCAAAATCTTGAAGTAATTCTATTGGTGGCATTTTATAGAAAGAAAGTTCTTTGGTTGGGTCAAAATTTTCGCCTACGAAAAACTCTTCTACTGCTTCTTCTTCAAGAACCGGTTCCACTAATAAATCTAAATCGTCAATAGCTTCATCTTTTATGGTTGGTTGAATTTCGCTATATTCTTCTTCTTCGGGCTTTGTAACAACAAAATCGTTATCGTCAATAATTTCATCATTTGTTTCGGTTTCTGTATTTGAATCTACTTCAAGTTCGGTTTTATTAACAATAAATTCTTCGTCGTTTTCAGGTTTTATATCTTCTTCTGGATTCGTTTCAAGTTCCGATTCTTTTGCCTGATTTTCAACGATTAAATCAATATCGTTGTTGTTGTTTTTGAATAAATTAGCAAAAATAGATTTTATTACGTCAATTGAGTTTTTTACAGTAATTACAATAAATGTAAACAAGGTAATAAAAAGAATGAAGAATGTTCCTGTGCGTCCAAAAAATGAATTTAACCATTCGCTAATGTAATATCCATGATTTCCTCCAAGGCTAAAAAAAGAATTCTGAAAAATGTAACCAAATAATATCGAAAACCAAATTATAGCGATTATTGAGAAAACTAAGGTTTTTCTGAGCGATATAAGTCTAATTTTAAATAAGCGCAAACCAATTATAAACAATATGAAAAGAATTGGAAATGCTGCGATGCCAAATAAATCGTGAATAAAATAATTTGCCAACATTGCTCCAGATTTTCCTGCCCAATTATCGACGGCAATTTCTGGATTTTTTAAAAGGTCAAGAAAACTTTTATCTAAAACGCTAAAATCAGATTTCCAAGTGAAAATATACGATACAAATGCCAATAATAAAAAAGCAACAAAAAATAAGGTTATCAAGCCAACAACAAACTTAAATCTTTCGTCTTTAAAAAAGTCGATGAAAGATTTAATACTGCCAATTATGCCCGTTTTTTTTCTTGTATTTTGTTGTTCTTTCTCAGATTTTGTTTCTTTCGACATTTAAATTCTAAGTTACAGAAATACACGAATTTTTATTGTCCAAGAAGGCTTTGGAATTGTTCTGCAGTCATTATTTGATAGCCTTCAGGTATTTCGAATAAACTATCGCTAACTTTACCTTTTTTAACTTCTTTGATTGCAAATTTCATGGTAATTCCTTCGTTTGATTTAGCATATTCGAAAAGAATGCCTTTTATTTTGTTGAAAACAGTGTAAGAATTTAGATTTTCGTCAACAAGGAGTTCGTCGTTATAAAAAACTTCGATGGTTTCGGTTTCGTTTTTAACAATTGCTTTTTTGCAGGTATAACCAGCAATTACTTTAGTTTCAGATGTAAATTCTACATTCATTTCAGGAATTTCTGCCATCGCTTTTTCGGTATCTTCTTTTGATTGTTGAATTGCCATTTTTTGTCCCATCATGTCGAAAAGAACGGTCGATGCTTTTGTTTCCGAATCACTTAATATTACGGTTGTTGCCATTGCTGCAGCTTGTTCGGTTCTAACTTTAGCTCCTTTTATTATTTGTTTCATTTCTGTAGGCATTTGGGCTTTTGTCATCTCGTCCAATTCTCCTTCAACTCCGATGGTATAAGTAATTGTTCCTTCAAATGGTTTTGCGGCTTTTTGTGCAATGCTTGAAAATGAAAGCAGTGTTAATGCGATGATAAGACTAAGTGTAGTTTTCATGTGATTTTTATTTATTTATTTTTATTTGTAACATGGAATACGCCATTAACAATCATTTGCGTTTTGAATGCAATTTATTGCTTGTGGCTATTTCATAATTTAATTATTGTTTTAATTTATTGAGTATTCAATCAAAGGGCTGACATTGTGATTAAACATCTAGTTTACATAAGATTGTCGAGAACTTCTTGCATTCTATCGATTGAAACTTTTTCATAATCTGAAGGAATATCAAATTCTTCGTCGGCGATATCAATTTGTTCAACTTTTACTGCTGTAACTTCCATCTTGAATTTTTGAAAGCCCATTTGATATTTCAAAAGAACTCCATCTATTTCCCCAAATGGATTATGATTATTTGGTTTTCCAATCATAATTTCATTTGTATAAAAAAGTTCAATGTCAGGAATTGCATTATCCGTAAAATTCACAATGGCTTTTTTACATTTATATCCAGCAATTTCTTTAATTTCATCGGAATATTCAATTTTCATTTCGGGAAGTGAATCATAACCAAACGAAACTCCATCAAGAGTTGTTTCGTAATGATATTTATCGCTCATGATTTTCAATAATGCAGAATTTGTTCCTGCTTTTTTGTTGTAAATTCCGGCCATACTAAAAATCCCCATCCATCCCTCAATTTTTTGTATGTAGCTATCTTCCTTAAATTTAATAGTCATTTCGGTTGGTAATAAACTAATAAGAGGATTGCTTTTTGCATCGTCAAGATATTTTATTTCATAAAGTATTGTTCCTTCGTCAAGCTTGCCCTTAAAAAAATCACTATTGCAAGCCGTTAAGATTGAAATAAAAACAATTATTATGTATTTAACTGATTTGTAGTTCATTATGTATTAAAAGCCTTTTTTTACTTATAAAAGACAAACATAACTAAATAAATTTATTTATGAAAATATTATTATGAAACTGTTAAAAAAATAAAATTTGCACTACAAAATTTATTTTATAGAGTCAAAAAAATCAAAAGATAAATGATAATACCAATTGTGTTTCAAAATGATTGATAAAGAAATTTTGAAACAACAATGGTTAATGCCGATATTAAAGCAAAACAAGCATACAGAACAAAGTGAAAGTATGCGACATTTTGATGTTTAATCGGTATAATACTTGAGTGATAAAAAAATCTAGTTACTTCAAAAAAAAAAATATGCACTAGCTTTACCAACAAGATGAAAATTTGTTTTACTCTTTTAAATGTTGTAAATTGTAAAATCTTAGAATTATCAAATTATGAAAAAACTTCTCTACTCCTCAGTTATCATAGCAATTTTTGCTATGAGTGCTAACGCACAAATTATTTATACCGATATTGACCCAGATACTACTATTGTTTGCCCTAGTACTGTACCATGTACGGGTTGCGATAGTTCGCATTTTTTTTATTTCGACTTAAATCTTGATGGTTCGGATGACTTTTATCTTACAGCCAGACATTATCAATTTGAAGAAGGTAATTGGTACGATGGATATACATTGTTAATTGAACCCTTAGATACTAATGCATTATATTGGACTTATCTTAGTTATGGGTCAATCATTGGAGAAAACCTTACTTGGTACACAATTGCAACATTTAACTCATGGCCTTTTAATACTGATCATTATGTGGGTTTAAGATTATTTAAAAACAATCAGTTATACTATGGATGGTTGCTTATTCGACCAGTAGTATTATCCGATAGAGGAATAACAATCAAAGAGTATGCTTATAATACGATACCGAATAAGTCAATTAAGGCAGGAGAAACAATAACTGGAGTTCCTAGTACTGAAATAACCGACACAAATATTTATATCACAAATAAAATACTAAATGTAATTAATGTATCGCCCGATTGCATTATCGATTTGTATAATATGAATGGTCAAAAATTGAATACATATACCGTCAGACTGTCTAATAACCCCAAGTGTTAATAAAAGTTTAAGTTATTAACAATCAGCAACATATCGTATTTTAAATTTGTTAATATTCTGA
>MEOF01000019.1 GCA_001769505.1 Bacteroidetes bacterium GWF2_33_38 | reverse complement strand
AACTTCGACTGCTTGAAGTGGTCAATTTAAATTGGAATAGGTGGTCTGTTTAAACTGTTTTGTGGTGGTCTATTTCATTGGATTTTCCAGGCTGTTATTTTTTCGAAGCGGTAACGCAAAAGTTTTGTCCATTGGCGTGATAGAAAATAATAAATGATATTCACAATGGTAGTTTTACCTGAACCATTTTCAGCAACAAGAATAAGCTTGTTATCATCTATTCGGATATCATAATTTAATTCTCCGAAAAGTCCTTCAATTTTGATTTGCTCTATTTTCATAATCTAGTGTTTTGTCGTTTTTTAAAATTGTGCCCAACATATCTATACCCGCATATTGCGGGTATCTTCAATATATCTAATTTGTTTATACATTTGAATACCAACACATAAACAAATATTTGCGATTTTTATGGTTTGTAAATGTTACATTTTTATATCTATCGATTTTCAAATTTTTACACTTCAATAACAAACTTAAAAATTAAAAACCGCTTTAGCAATTTTTCAATAACTAATTTACAAAATATATAGTTTGTCCAATGGACTTTTTAACGTGAGTATATTATTGTAACCTTCGCCGTTATTCTATGCTTAATCCTATTAAACACACATCGTCAACTTGTTCGAGGCTGCCTTTCCAGTTTTCAAATGCTTGCAAAAATATCTCCTTTTGCTCTTGCATTGGTATTTGATAATTTTGAAGCAATAATTCTTTTAAGGCTTTATACTTGTATTTTTTCCCATGCTCGCCACCAAATTGATCGGCAAAACCGTCGCTAAAAATGTAAAGTTTATCCGAATCGTTTACTTCAATCGAATGATTGGTAAACGGAACAATGTTTTCGTGAAAACCGATTGGCATTTTGTCTCCTTTTAGTTCATAAAGTTGAATATTAGATTCCTCACATTCGTTCGGAATGACAGAGGGTGAGTCCAGAATAACATCAACTTTATAACTTGATAAACTTTTCACTTTTAACTCTTCACTATTCACTTTTAACTTTTCACTTTTCACTTTTAACTTTTCACCTTTAACTATGTATAGTGGATTATTAGCTCCTGCCCACTCGATTTTTTTTGTAAGTGTATCGAATCTAAGTAATGAAATATCCATCCCATCTTTACTATCGCCTCCTTTTCCGGTTTGGTTCAGTTCTTTTATAACTCGGTCTCTTAACTTATCAAGTATTTCGGACGGATGAAGTAAGATATTCGTTGAAACAATATCGTTTAAAAAACTGATTCCAAGCATGCTCATAAAAGCTCCTGGTACGCCATGTCCAGTGCAATCGACAACAGCAATAAATAAATGATTATTTTTTTCAGCCGACCAATAAAAGTCTCCCGACACAATATCTTTAGGTTTGAAAAGAATAAAATGTGGAGGGAATTTACTGCTAACATGTTCTTCGGCTTGCAAAAGAGCCTGCTGAATTCGTTTTGCATAATTAATACTATCAAAAACCTCTTTGTTTTTCTCCTCAAGTAATTTTTTCTTGGCTTCTACTTCATCTTTTTGTTTTGAAATAATTTCGTTGTCACGCTTTTTATTTCTAAACGCAATTAGAATGGCACTAACTAACAGAGCTAATAAAATAATGCCGCCGTATAATGCTTTTTTTTGGATAGCCTCTCTTTCGAGCTCGGCTTTCTGCTTTTGAATTTTGGCTTGATTCTCTTTTATTTCAAGGTCTTTAATTGCTTCTTTATTCGCAAATTCGAGACTATCGGCAAGTTTTTCCTTTTCGTACGTGTATTGCATTTGTTGTTTGATAACAATTTTTTGAGTTTCTTCGTTCATTATGCTATCTTGCATCTCTACATGAAGTTCGTACATTTCTAGAGCCTCTTGCCATTTGTTTTGCTTTTTGTAAATTTTTTGAAGCAACAATGCTGTATTCGATATTTCGAGAGGATATTTGAGCTTTTTCGCCATTTTCATCGACTCATTAGCACTTGTCAATGCTTCAGAAATATTTCCCATTTCGAGTTGAATTTCGCCAATTCTAAACAGTATTCCGGCAATTCCTTCCGAATCGTTAATTTTTCGACGTAATTCAAGACAATTGGCAAAATATTTTAATGCTTGTGAATAATTTTTTTTTCGCTGAAAGAACACACCTAAATTTTGTAAATGATGTGCTGTTCCAAACTCATCGCTTGTTTCCTTACTTATGCGGTAAGCTTTACTATAATTTTCGAGAGCTTTTTCGAGTTCATTTTTTGCAAAATATAACGAACCTAAATGCCCCAAACACATTGCAATGCCAGACTTATCGTTCAAATCCTCTCTAATTTTCAAACTTTTCTGAAAATATTCTAAGGCTTTGTCGTGTTCGTTTTGACTTTTATACACAAAGCCAAGATTGGTTAAGGTAGTTGCAAGGCTTGGTAAATCTCCAAGTTCTTCTTTTAATTTCAAACTTTTGTGCATAAAATCAAGCCCTTTTTTTATGGAGCCTTGATTGGTATAAATGTATCCAACACTATTGTAATATGCAGCCAAACCTGCTTTATCGTTTATTTCTTCGAGTATTGCTTTACTTTTTGCATAATATTCCAACGCTAAGTCGATATTTCCTTGCATTAAATTATAATATCCAAAATTGTTCAAGGCTCTGTTTTTATAGTCAAGATAGAATAGTCGAACTACTGTTTGCGAAGCAGGGATTTTGCTCAAACCTGTATTACATAATTCAAACATAAACTCATTGTACTTTGGCCAAACTCGATTGTCGCTAATTCCTTCAACAAGAGTTGAAATTAACGATAGCCTCACGGTGTCGTGCTTAGCTTTTTTGTATTGATTAACAACAGAATCGATTAAGGCTTTATCCTCTTTATATAATAATTTCAGATTTAATGAATCAACCAAATATATTTTTTTATCGGCAAATTGAGCATTTAGATTGGTCAATGTTGAAAAAGCAATAAACAATATAATCAAGTATTTATTCATCAAGCAAATCGGGTCTTAGTTTTTGTGTTCGTTCAAGCGATTGATTGTGTTTCCATTTTTCAATTTCTTTAAAATTTCCCGAAAGTAAAATATCGGGAACTTTCCATCCTTTATATTCTGCCGGACGAGTATAAACAGGTGGTGAAAGCAAGTTGTCTTGAAATGAATCAGACAAAGCCGATTGTTCGTCAGAAATAGCTCCCGGTATTAATCGAACGATTGAGTCGGTAATAATTGCAGCGGCAAGTTCTCCGCCGGTTACAACATAGTCGCCTATCGAGATTTCTCTTGTAATGAGTTGTTCGCGTATTCTGTGGTCAATACCTTTGTAGTGTCCACAAAGAATAATAATGTTTTCGAAGCTGGAAAATGTATTTGCCATTTTTTGCTTAAACTGTTCTCCGTCGGGAGAGGTATAAATAATTTCGTTGTATGTTCTTTCCGATTTTAATTTTGTAATTATTTTGTCAATTGGTTCAATCATTAAAACCATTCCCGCTTCACCTCCATAAGGATAATCGTCAACTTGTTTATATTTATTTACGGCATAATCGCGAAGATTATGAACGTAAATTTCGACAATTCCTTTTTCTTGTGCACGTTTAACAATGGAATGATTTAACGGACTTTCAAGAAGTTCAGGCAAAACAGTTATGATATCTATTCGCATTAATTTTTATAATTTTTAAGGAATTCGTTTATATTTTTTTCAATTCGATTATGTACTTCTGAAATATCTGATTTTATGAATTTTTCGCCGATGATATTTTCATAAAGTTCAATGTAACGTTCAGAAATCAAGGTAACAAAATCATCGGTCATTTCTGGAACCGTTTGTCCTTTTTCTCCTTTAAAATTATTTTCCATCAACCATTCGCGAACAAATTCTTTTGATAATTGTTTTTGTTGTTCGCCTTTTGCAAATCTTTCTTCGTAACCATTTGCATAAAAATAACGCGATGAATCGGGAGTATGAATTTCGTCGATCAAATACACTTGGTTATCTTTTTTCCCAAATTCGTATTTCGTATCTACTAAAATTAATCCCATTTTGGCTGCAATTTCTGAACCTCGCTTGAAAAGTTTCAAACTGTATTCTTCCATTTTTTTGTATTCTTCTTCAGGTATAATTCCTTGAGCAATAATTTCTTCACGAGAAATATTTTCGTCGTGCAAACCTAATTCAGCTTTAGTAGTGGGAGTTAAAATTGGCTCAGCAAAACGTTGATGTTCTTTCATGCCATCAGGAAGAGGAATACCACAAATTTCACGTACACCATTTTTGTATTCTCTCCACGAACTTCCGGTTAAATATCCTCTGACAATCATCTCAATTGCATAAGGTTTGCAAACATGTCCAACGGTTACAGTAGGGTCTGGAGTTGCTATCTTCCAATTAGGAACGATGTCAGAAGTTGCATCTAAAAATTTAGCTGCAATTTGGTTCAACACTTGTCCTTTGTAAGGAATTCCTTTTGGAAGTACGACATCGAATGCCGAAATTCGGTCAGAAACTACCATTACAAGAAATTTGTCGTCAATATTATATACATCTCTTACCTTTCCTTTATAAACACTTTTTTGGTTTGGAAAATTAAAGTCTGTCTTAACGATTGCTTTTGTCATGTTGCTTGTTATATTTATGTTTTAAAGAATTTTATTTTCCTTTTCTTGATTTTCTTTTTCGTATGCTTCAACAATTTGTTTGACCAATTTGTGTCGCGAAATATCATCTTTGTTATATTCTACTATCGAAATCCCTTCGACATCTCTCAATATTTTGATTGCACGATACAATCCCGAATTTTGTTTATTTGGCAAGTCGATTTGTGTTAAATCTCCCGTAACAATGAATTTTGCATTCTCTCCCATTCGGGTCAAAAACATTTTCATTTGATTTGAAGTAGCATTTTGTGCTTCGTCGAGAATTACAAATGCATTGTCTAACGTACGACCTCTCATAAAAGCTAGTGGTGCAATTTGAATGACTCCATCTTCAATTAAGTCTGCTAATTTTTTGGAAGGAAGCATGTCGTTCAACGCATCATAAATTGGTTGCAAATAAGGGTCGAGTTTTTCTTTTAAGTCGCCAGGCAAAAAACCAAGGTGCTCTTCAGCTTCAACAGCAGGGCGAGAAATAATTATTTTACGAACTTCCTTATTTTTTAATGCTCTTACGGCTAATGCAATTGAAATATATGTTTTTCCTGAGCCTGCGGGACCAACAGCAACAATTAAATCATTTTTCGTATACGCTTCTACCATTTTTTGCTGAGTAACAGTTTTCGGCATAATTGCTCGTCCCGAAGTATTATGGGTAATGATATTTTGATTTTCGCTCGATTTAAGTTCTTGGCTATAATTTGAAAGTAATTTTTCTAATTTATTTTCCGAAAAAGAGTTAAATTTATTTAAAAACTCTTTTAATTGGTCGAATTTATTTTCAAAACTAAGTATTTCGGCATCGTCGCCCAAAACCTTTATTTCGTTTCCTCGTGCTATGATTTTAAGTTTGGGAAAATGTCGATTGATAATATTCAATTTTGAGTCGTTAACTCCGTAAAATTCAATAGGATTGATGCTATCTAAATATAAAATTTTTTCTAACATGAAAATTGCATAATTATATGTATTTTTAAAGTCTAAAAATAAGAACATTTTTTTACTTTAAAGAAGGATTTTTTCCACTATCAAATGAGTCGGCAAATAGTAACACTTACAACTGACTGGAACCACAAAGCGTACTACGCAGGAGCCGTAAAAGGTGGGTTGCTAAAAATTTGTTCGGATATTACAATTGTTGATATCTCGCATAATATTGTGCCTTTTAATATTATGCAAACAGCATTTATTCTTAAAAGCAGTTACAAACATTATCCCGAAAATACAATTCACATAATCGGAGTAAATTCAGAAGAAACTACTGAGAATAAATTATTGTTAATCAAGCACGAGAATCAATATTTTTTGGGAGCTGACAATGGTGTTTTCAGTTTGCTTTTTGACGAAAAATCCGAAATAATTGTTAGACTTATGCCTGAATCTGATAAGTTTTCAATTTTTCCGGAACTAGAAATTTTTCCCAATATTGTCCAAAGCATAATCGAAGGTAAACCGATTGAAGAAATTGGAATTATAGTTGAAGCTTACAAAGAACAATCGAATTTGATGCCTGTTTACAATAACGATTCGCTTACCGGACACGTTATTTATATTGATTCGTACAACAACGCCATTACAAATATCAAAAAGGACTTTTTCGAAAAAATTAGAAAAGGAAGAGATTTCGATATTTTGGTTCAAAGCAATCAACATAAAGTAAGTAAGATTAATAATTCATATTTTGAAACATCAAACGGTGATATTTTAGCGATTTTTAATACTATCGGACATCTTGAAATTGGTATAAAAAATGGTTCTGCTTCCGACCTTCTTAATCTTGAAATAAAGTCAAATATTAGAATAAAGTTTTATGATCATTAGAATAGTAAAAATGTACTTAAAAAGTGGAGAGAATAAATCGTTTGCTACTTTTATGAAACCATTTCAACAGAAAATTAGGAACTTCGATGGCTGTATTCATCACGATATTTTTCCTGATAAAGAAAATGATGATATATTCTATAGTTACACCATTTGGAAATCGGAATCGAAAGTAAAAAAATATAGAAATTCTGACCTTATTAAACATATTTCAGAAGCTGTCATGCCAAAATGTACCAAAGAACCAATTGCATGGACTGTTGACGAAGTTTTTGAAAAATAAAAGAACCTTATTATTATAGAATGAAAAAAGCCTTAAAAGAATTTGAGCGGTTGCTACAAATTATGGACGAATTGCGAGATAAATGTCCATGGGACAAAAAGCAAACCATTGAAACATTACGCAAATTAACCATTGAAGAAACCTATGAATTGGCTGATGCCATAATGAATAACGATTTGCAAGAAATTAAAAAAGAATTGGGCGATTTAATGCTACACATTGTTTTTTATTCTAAAATTGGTGAAGAAAAAGAAGCGTTCAATATTTCCGATGTGTTGAGTTCGATAAACGAAAAATTGATTCATCGCCATCCTCATATATTTGGCGACGTAAAAGTCAACAACGACGAAGATGTTAAACGAAACTGGGAAGCATTAAAACTTAAAGAAGGAAAGAAAACTGTATTAAGCGGCGTTCCAACATCTCTTCCAGCGTTGATAAAAGCAAATAGGATACAAGAAAAAGTTCGTGGCGTAGGATTCGATTGGGACGAAAAAGAGCAAATTTGGGATAAAGTTGAAGAAGAATTGAATGAACTTAAAATCGAAATCAAAAAAGGCGATATTAAAAAAATTGAAGCTGAATTTGGTGATGTATTATTTTCAATAATTAATGCAGCAAGATTGTACCAAGTTGAGCCTGAAAACGCATTGGAAAAAACAAATCGAAAGTTTATCAAACGATTTAACTTCCTCGAAGAAAAAACCATAAAAATTGGTCGCTCACTGCACGATATGAATCTTGACGAAATGAATAAAATTTGGGAAGAAGCAAAAAAACATGATTAAAAAAGCATATAAATACCTTTTCATTTCCTTAATTTTATGTTGTGTTAATCTTTCCATTTTTGCACAAGATTCAGATACTGTTTATTCACGAGTTTCGTTTAATAAACCGTATTTCAAATCGTACCTAACCGACACCCGCGATTTGCTTATTTTCCCTGTAAAATGGGATAAAAAAGACATCATCACGTTTTCGTCAACCTGCCTTGTCATTGGCGGACTTTTTACGCAAGATGCCAAGATTCAAGAATTTTCACAAGGTTTACGAACTCCCAAATTGGATTCGATTTCAAAATATGGATTTGAACCTTGGGGCGGAATTTACTCAATGTCATCTATGGCCTTGTTTTATTTGCACGGCACAATTTTTAAAAATGATAGAAGCAAACGAGTTTCAATGTTAGGACTAAAATCCTTTCTAGTTTCAGCAATGCTCGTTCAAATTCCCAAACATTTATTCAATCGCAATCGTCCATATCATGGCGACAGTCCTGACCCTATGGTTTGGAATGGCCCTATCCCCCCCGATTTTGAACCAGAAACCCTGAAACGATTTTACAAAAAATCATTTTTTTCGGGACACACAACTTCCATTTTTTCGGTTGCTTCGATTATTGCCACCGAATATAGAGACAAACCGATTGTTCCTATTTTGTGCTATTCGATTGCAAGTTTAACTGGAATTTCACGAATTTACGACAATAAACATTGGGCGAGCGATGTATTGGGTGGTGCCGCATTTGGTTGGGCAATTGGTAAGTTTATCTACCATCAAAACAATTGGAATTTGAATATTGTACCATACTCGAATAGCAATAGTCAAGGTGTGACAGTTTATTACACAATTAAGCAAGCAAAAACAGCAACGATGGAATGACATATCTTTTTTATTCTAATTCATTTCGTAAAGGACTTAAATCAAAATCACAATCAGCAAATTAATCACAAAATATACTATTCCATAAAGATTTCAGAGGTTTTTCTACAGTTCACTTAGGTAATTTTATTCGGGTAATATATTAAAACTTAGCAATTAATTTAACATTTATTCGGCGAGCAGTTAGATAGTTTGGAACAGCATATTGCCGATTGTAAATATCCGAAATCCACATATACGAAATGGTATTGTTGGTTCCAAGCAAATTGAAAATTTCAGCAGTTAACCAAAGGCTTTCAAAATGATTTAAGAATTTGCTTTTGCTTTTGAACTCATCACTTTTAATAACTTTCGAAAAACCTATATCAACACGTCTATACGCTGGCATTCTGAAAGCTGAGCGGTATTCTTCAGAATTGGGAGGTCCAAAAGGCAATCGTGAACCAAAAAATAAACTTAACTGCATTTTATATGATGGATTTCCTGGTAAATAATCTTGGAAAAACATACTAAAATTAACTCGTTGGTCGGTTGGACGAGCAATATAGCCTCTTTCATAGGAATAGCTTATGGAGTCTTGTGTGATGGTAGCATAATCCCCTTCAATATTTTCTTCAGTTTGCATTATCGAAAGACTTGCCCACGAATCGACTCCTCGTACAAACTCACCATTAACTTTCAAATCAATTCCAGCGACATAACCTTTCGAATTGTTGGTTGCATAATATCGAATTCGAACATTATCAACATCGTACGGAATTAAATTTTTAAGTTTCTTAAAATATAGTTCGGTAATAAATTTAAAGGGGCGATTCCACGCATTGAATGCATAATCGCTTCCAACCACGTAATGAATAGAGGTTTGTGCTTTGATATCGGGATTTAATTCTCCGTTTTTGTCTCTGAGTTCGCGGTAAAATGGTGGTTGATAATAATATCCCCACGCAAATCGAAATACGTAGTCTCTTTTCCAATTTGGTTTTATCGAGCACGAAACTCGTGGACTGATTAATAATTGGTTGGAATAAGTCCAGTAATTTGCACGAATTCCTCCCGTGAAAAAATATTTAATACTGTCGTTGGTTACTGAATACGTGTTTTGTAAAAAGGAGGAAATTCGAGAGCTTTGCAAATCTATCGACGATTTAAGATAATCGCTAACGCTTACAATTGAATCGGTGTATGGAATTGAATATCCAGCAGAATCAAGCATTTTCCATTCCTTAATTTCATCGATTATGCTTTCATATTGATATTTTGCTCCCCATTGAATGTTATGATTGTTTTTTTCTATTGTTCCGATATGTGAAAAGCTTAAAACCGATGCTTGTAAATTGTTTCTAGCGTGATCGATATACGACCCCAAGCCAATATTCATTAAACTATCTCCCAAATTATCTGAACCAAGTTCTTTGTCAAGTTCATTCAAATAATATTGACCTAAAATATCGTAGGCTTCTTCTTCTATCGACTGATAACCTGATGCGATAAATTTCAACATTGTGTTTTCTTTCACTCTGTAATTTAACGATACAGCCGAATTCATGGTTGTAAATCGGTCGAGTTCTTGTCCCTCGAAATAAACGCTTAACCCGAGAGCTTCGTTAATGTTTCCAAATGCTGTTTTCAATTCGTCGGGTACAAACAAAAAATGATTTTGAGCAAAATTGCCAAGAATGTTTAGTTCTAATTTTTCGTTTAAATCGTATGTAAAGAAAGCTTGAAAATCGATAAACGAAGGTTTGTAATCTCCTTTTGTTTGTAAACTGTTCAACAAATATTGAGTCGATTTGTATCGAATTCCTGAAATATATGTAAAGCGATGATTGTCGCTGCAACCTTCAACATGTGCCGAACCTCCAAGCAAACTTACTGATGCAGAGCCTGCAAGTTCGGTCGGTTTTTTATATTTTATATCCAGCACCGATGACATTTTATCGCCATATTTTGCATCAAAACCTCCCGAGGAAAATTGTATGGACGATACTAAATCTGGATTTGCAAAACTCAGACCTTCTTGTTGTCCTGAGCGAATCAAAAATGGACGATAAATTTCAATATCGTTAACGTAAACAAGGTTTTCGTCGTAATTACCGCCACGAACCGAATATTGTGAACTGAGTTCGTTATTAGACGAAACTCCGGGAAGCGTTTTTAAAAGGGCTTCCACCCCTGTCATTGCTCCTGGGATAAGGTCTATTAACTTGGGATCGATTTTTACAATATTTGTAAGTCGCTCGGTTTTATTGTCTATAATTTCGACTGGAGGCAACACATTTTCGCTCTTTTCGAGAGTTTCGTTTAGTAAAAACTGCTCGTTTTCAATAAGTGTCGCAACTCGTCCTTTTGTTTTATAGCCAATGAAAGAAATTATAATATTTAGCTCTTGATTTGCGGGAACTTTTATACTAAAAACACCATTTTTATCGGTTATTGTTCCAATTTGAGCATTTGCAACATATACATTAGCCAATTCAATTGCTTTGTTTTGCTCATCAGAAATTTTACCGTAAATAGTAGCTGTACCTTGTGCAAATACAATACGTGGAGCTATTAAAACAAATATAAAAAATAATTTCAAAAACGAATACCGCATAAAAAGTGAAATTGGGTAAAATATTTTTATAAACACAAAGATAGTTTGAAATATTGTGTTGCGTTACAAAGAAAAGCTAAAGAATGGAAAAACTTTGATTTTTGCAGTTTTGTTAATGTTAATTAATCCTAGTTGGACTCCTTTTAAATCTTCCGAATTATTTATGACACCAACTTGTGAACCATATGCATAGTCTCTATTTCGATTAAAAAACCCAACTTGCAAACCTTTTAAAATTTTATTCTTAGTAAAAACACCAACCTGAAACCCTGTCATATTTGTAACTCTTGTCATTAATCCAGCTATCAAACCATTTGCATCTTGTGCAACATGCAAGATAGGACTCATGAAAATACCATTCACATCGTAACTGTGTCCCAACGTTGCTCCAACTCCAATTCCGGTCATTTCTCCGGTGCCTAGCGAAAGCCCTAAAGCAATTCCATTTGTTTTACAATAATTGCTGTGGCAAATCGGACTGTTTTGCGGATATATTAGTTGTTTAATAATTATCGGCAGTTGTCCCATTATTTCAATACTGATTCCATTTATAGTAAGTTCCGATTGAAAATCGTGATTCGAACAAGGGTTTACAAGTCCGATTGCAACACCGTGAATTCTTCTTGCTCGTGAAGGAATTAACCACAAAACATATCTGGTTCGTCCAGTATTTCTATATTGATGTGTATCCTGATTTTTGACATAATTTTTTTTTCGCTGAGCACATGCATTTGTATCGGAAAATAATACTAGCGAAATCAACAAAATCAGAATGTGTATATAGCTCTTTTTAAACATTTTATTTTTTTTAATTATGAATATTTTAAGCCTTTTGAACAAAGATAAAAAAAATATAATTCCATAATGCAACTATTCAAAATCAAACTTGTCATTATCGGTTAAAAAATTAATACTAATCATATAAAATCTAAAAAATTATGAAAACAAAAAAAATCAGAAATCTTACATCGCTATTAGCAATTATATTGTTTTTAGCCTCTTGCATAAGCCCATTTAATTATAGAATTAATGGAAATGGAAATATTGTTTCGCAAGAACGAATAATCGATGAATCGTATTATAGTATTGAATTGGAAGACGATTACGAAGTTTACATAAAAGAAGGTGCGAACAATGTAATAACTATCGAAACCGACGAAAATCTGCATGATTTTGTGCAAACCAAAATTAAAAACGGGAAATTGGTTTTATCAACCACGAGAGGATATTCGTTGAAAGGCTCGCAAGGAATTATTATTTACATCGAAACGCCTTCTGTTGAAAATATCACCTTGTCGGGGTCGGGCAGAATTGAAACTGATACCATAAGCGAAGAAAATGTTAAAATTACAATTTCAGGTTCAGGCGAAATTTATTCGATAGTAAATGCAAGCAACATTGATTTAACCATTTCTGGCTCGGGAAAGATAGATGTAAAAGCCGTAACCTTGACTGCCGATGTGGATATTTCAGGTTCGGGCGATATAATTTTAAGTGGAAATGCCAATACAACTGAAATGAATATCTCAGGTTCTGGAAGCATAAGAAGTTATGGGCTAGAACAACATAATTGTGATGTAAATATTTCAGGTTCAGGCGATGTTTATGTAGATGTAGAGCAACAATTAGATGTTAAAATATCGGGCAGTGGGAATGTAAATTATATTGGAACCCCAACACTTAGTACAAATATTTCAGGTTCGGGACAAATCAATAATTTAAATTAAATAATATGTACAGAGTTGTAGCATTTTTAATTTTTTTGAGCATGTTAACTCAAAACACAGCAAAAGCTCAAACCGAAATGGGAGTTTCGAAAAGCTATATGGGACTTGGACTAGGACTTGAATCATCTATCGGATTAGGTGGCGGAGCTTCACTTAGAGCAACTTACGAAAGTGGCGTTGCCGACATAGGTTCAGGAACTGTTACATTCGGTGGTGAAATAAGTTCGGGTTTTAATTTTTCGACCAATCTTCATACAATGATTGGTTTGCGAAGTGCGTGGTACTTAAATACCGGAATGCTGAATTTTCACGAATCCGATAAATTTAATGTTTATGCAGGAGGTAGTTTGGGCTTGAGTCATTACACAAATACTATTCGATACGATTTTACTTCGCGTCGTCCTTACACTTCGCCATATTTAAACATAATGATAGGAGCTAATTATTTTTTTAAAGAAGATATGGCTTTTTTTATCGAACAGCATAGTGGATTTCCCGCATCATTCACATATTTCGGAATTCAACTTTGGAATTAATAAACTTTAAAAACAATATATTATGAACGTAAAAACAATTTTGAAAAACGCATTATTTAGTATAATCGTTTTATCAGTAAACAACTCTTATTCACAAGACTCTTTGAGCGTGAAACAAGATAAAAAAGATGACGGAATCAAAACAATTTTTGGAAAAACAAAGTCGCATGGCGGATATTTAGGTTTGTCGTGCGATTACACACAATTAAACAACAACGATGGAATAATGATGGGCGGGCAACTAGGTTGGATTATCAACCATAGTTTTGTAATTGGAGTTGCGGGTTATGGATTTATGTCAGATTACGTCGATTATTCGGTTGACAACTATCCTCAAATTTCGGGCGGATACGGAGGTTTATATTTCGAAAGCATTGTGTTCCCTAAATTTCCGGTTCATGTTTCTTTTCCTGTATTGCTGGGAGTAGGAGGAGCTACTTCGTATTCTAGTTTTACAAACGACGATTGGTCATATTATGCCGACGATTCCGATGCTTTTTTAGTTGCAGAGCCCGGTGTAAATATCGAATTGAATATGCTTAAATTTTTCAAAATTGCATTTGGTGCCAAATATCGATTTACATCGGAATTGTATATGCCAAATATTGATAAAGAAGCATTAAACGGATTATCGGCTGGTATTACATTGAAATTCGGGAAATTTTAGAAACTGTCTGATATTTTTGACAAAGAAGCCAAGTTTTCGCAAAAAGCTTGGCTTCTTTTTTTCAAGCCGTTTTCAATTCCTTTGAACTCTGCATTCATTACGCAGCGTTACTGCGGAGATTGGTAATGAAAAACTCTTATCGTATTTAAGGATAACTTAATTCCGTCCAAAAAGAATAATTTGAAGCATTATAAGGTTTATAATAAACTTGAAATAAATGAGAGTCGTAATAATTTGTAAAAAAGAAAGAATATTTATAATCACAATTGCAATAAGCAATAGCTCCACTAGTATTTTTTAAATATATATTTATCGTATCCTTATTAATAGAGACTGAATCCATTAATTCATACGCACAATTTACAAATACATTTAATTTAAAAATGAGAGTGTCATTTGAAATTTGATATGAAATATAATTTGTATCATTTTCGGAATTTGTATAGCCTTCTTCAACAAAACAACCGCCATATAAAACGCCTTCATAGGTACAATGTTTTTTTTCTTCAAACTCAGTTGAATCAGCCATAAACCCATAGTGTTCTCCATCATCCTTTGTGCATGAAAAAAATAATACAATAAGTATGAAAATGATTAAATTATTAAATTTCATATCGATTTTTTATCAAAGTTAATTTATAAATTAATTAAAGCCAAATAATATTTTCAAGCAGTGTGCATTCGTTACGTAGCGTTACTGCCGAGATAATGCGGAAAAAGGACTTTAAACAATTGCAGGAATCCTTTCCAACAAATTCTCGTTACAATCCTTTCCAAAGAAGGCAAACATGGTACAGTAAGGAGTAAAAACATTAGAATATGAATACGATTTTGCCGACATCATTTGAAGATATCGAGTTTAACAACATAAAAATGATTGAGAAATTAAAACAACATATCGCCCAATAACAAATTTCAACGAAAAAGACAAAGTTCTTTTGACTGCTAGCGGAAGAATTGATTCTACTTACAGATAGGTAAAAACACCTGACAGAGGCAAATATTATGAATAAATTAAGATAAATTCCTTCACTGCATTGAAGGAATTTGTGCGAATTCCTTCATTTTGTCAAAAATATTAGTTAATTTTGGATTGAGAAATAATATCATCAATATGGAAAAATACATAAAAAGGGCTATTAGAGAGAAATTTTTGTCAAAAATGTTACCAAATAAAGTAATGGTGCTATTGGGAGCAAGAAGAGTTGGCAAGACATCATTTTTAGAAAACTTTATTAAGGACAATATTTCAGAGCCAGTGCTTGAGCTTAATGGAGAAGATATATCAACATCAGAAGTGCTTTCACAACGATCAGTAGAAAACTACAAACGATTATTAGGCAAGAAAAACATATTAATTATAGACGAAGCACAGAAAATTCCGAATATAGGTCAAATATTAAAGTTAATGGTTGACAACATAGATGGAATAAAAATTATAGCAACAGGATCTTCAATGTTTGATTTATCAAATCAATTAGGAGAACCTTTAACAGGAAGAAAAGTAACCTTTAATCTGTATCCATTAGCCCAGATGGAATATTCAGAAGAAGAAAATCTGATTCAAACCAAATCTAAACTAGAAGAACGGTTGATTTATGGAAGCTATCCGGAACTAATTCATTATGATAGTAATGAAGAGAAATCAGCATATTTAAAAGATCTAGTGAATTCGTATTTATTAAAAGACATTCTAGAATATGATGGAATTAAAAGTTCGTCAAAAATGATAAATCTGCTTCGTCTTGTCGCATTTCAAATTGGCAAAGAAGTTTCATTGGAAGAACTTGGAAAACAACTTGGACTGAGTAGAAATACTGTAGAGAAGTATTTGGATTTATTAGAGAAAGTCTTTGTAATTTATAAAGTATCGGGATTTAGTAGAAACTTAAGAAAAGAGATTACAAAAACTAGTCGGTGGTACTTTTTCGATAATGGAATTAGAAATACGTTGATAGCCAATTTTAACCCGATAATTTTAAGAAATGATGTAGGAGAATTATGGGAAAACTACATACTGTCAGAAAGAATAAAATATCAAAACTATACAGGAATGATTGTAAATAATTATTTCTGGAGAACCTACTCACAGCAGGAGATTGATTGGATTGAGGAACGTGAAGGAAACCTATTTGCGTATGAAATAAAATGGAGAATTAACAAAAAAGTAAAAATTCCAAAAGAATGGAAAGATACTTATTCTCAAAGCCAATTTTTAGTTATCACTCCTGAAAACTATTTTGATTTCATTACATAACGATAGACAAGGTGTTGATGATGAAATGATAAATTTATATCGCCCTTGTTGGAATCCTTTCCAATAAGGGTGAAAATTTTTATATAGCAAATTAAAAATTATCGCTCCAATCGCTTCGCTTATTTAGTTTTAAATCTTGTAGAATCGACGATTTTACGTTAATTTGAAAATTATAACTTTGTCTAAATCCAAAAGGAATCCATGTAAATCGCATTTCCCAACAATGTAAATCGCGATAAATATCAACTTTGGTGTACGAAAAATCTTTATTCTTAATATCGTATCCGGTTGAAACTTCAATTTTCCATTTTGGTGTAAGTTTCAATTCTCCTCGTACGCTAATTGTTTGATTTATTGTAGGTTCAAACTTCGACTTATTATATCTAAAATTATAATCGAACGATACATTCCAAGGAATATCAAAATCAACATATCCATTGGGATAATCGAAAAGCATATCGGTTTTTTCTTTATCTTTTGTTCCTGTGGATTTTGAACGTAAACTAAACGAAAGTGAAGCATTTGCCGAGGTTAAACGACCAAATCGACTTGAATCAACTTGCCAAGTAAATTTATTTGTCATGTTGCCTAAAGAGTCTAATGCGTATGGGTCAACTGTCCCGCCATATCTTAATCGCAGAGTTTTGAACAAAGTTGTTCCGCCCGTAATATTTACCGGAGACCAATTTAACGAATCGGCAACAATATTATAAGATGTAGAAAAATTTAAACTTTCAAAAATTTGAACTTTTTTTGGTGTATTCGTTGTATCTTTTGGGCTTAATACTTTCATTTCTAAATTATTGCCTAGCGAAAGCCTAAGCGAACCCATTTTCCCGCTTGGCGGTTGTCCATACATTCCATTTTCGTAAGGTGAATAGGTAACAAAAGCATTGTTTCCGTTGTAATATTTTCGATAATAATCATATTTGTCTTCACCAAAATCAGGTCTAATATTATAACTGATATTTGGAGTTAACACGTGTCGAATTGCTTGCAATCGTTTACTTTTAAATGTAAACATTCCATATATTTTTGTGTTAAGCGAAGCAGAAAATGTGTAATCGTAAACCCTGTTAAACCCTTTAATAGTATCGGTAATTAGCTTTCCGTATGTAACAGAATCTGCGTTTAAATATGTATAATCCCAATATTTATCGAGATAATTAAAATACCAACGCTCGGTGTAGTTTGCTGTTGGCGAAAGCGTTAAATACTTTAGCATTTTCATTTGTGTACTCGACGAAACATAGTGTTTTATCCCATTGTCAAATTTTTCGAATATATCAGGTTGAAAAAGTTCTTTTTCTTCTACTTTAACTGTGTTTTTCATATTTGCTGAGTACGAAACTCCAATTTTTTCATAAAATCTCGTTTTTCCTACCTTGTGTTTTCTTTTGAAAGGAAATTGTCGTGAAACATTCATTGCAAATTCAGGCAGACTCAAATTCATCATGGTTGTAGTATCGTTAATCGTACTTTGGGTATGCCTTAAGTTTGCCGAAAAATTTATGGGTAAACGAGCAAAACTTTTCGAATATGATATACTTGATTGTGCAGTATTTTTAAGATATGCAGCAGGGCTTGTAAATGTACTATATTTTCCATAATTACTTTTTCCAAAATCAACGCTTGCCGAAAAATTGCTGTAAGGTCTTGCTTTTTTGTCTTGATTGTGTTTCCACTTTAACCAATAAATGTTTTTTTGTTGAAAATTCGACGATTCGGGTAATCCAATTCGCACTCGCTCGTATTGAAAATCGATATTTCCGTCAAATTTGTATCGCTTTTTATAATTTGTATGCATACCAGCTCCCCAACTTCCTTTTGAATAAATGTCGGCAGTGAGTGATAAATCAGCATAATCGTTAATGGCAAAATAATATCCTCCGTTTCGAAGAAAGAATCCTCGGTTTGCTTCTTCCCCATACTCAGGAATGATCACTCCCGATGAGTTTCCTGATTTATTTGGAAAAAAACCAAATGGAATTCCAAAAGGCAAGGTAACATCTTCGATAACTAAATATGCAGGTCCAGATACAATTTTATCATCAGGAATAACTTTTGCTTTTGTTAAACCAATATAAAAGTGAGGATGGTCGAGATTGCAGGTTGTGTATTTTCCTCTTTTGATATGAATTTCTTCATTAGCTTGCTTTTTTGTTCTTTCGCTGTGCAAATAGCCTCCACTTTGTTCGGTTATTACACCATTAATAAGCCCTCTTTTGGTTCGATAATTATATTTCATATTATCGGACTTGAATTCTTCTTTTCCTTCTTTGAAACTTGGACTTCCGATTTTTTTTCCGGTGCTGTCGGGTACGCCAATTGCGTAAACCGTACTGTTCGACAAATCGAGCTCAATATATTCGGCTTTTAATTCAATGTCTTTGTACACAATTTTTGCATCTCCGTGCAAATACATTTTTTTTTCAACAGCATCGAATAAAATACTATCTCTTGCATTGTAATCGATAGGGGCATCGATTGAATTTTCATTTGGAGCAGAGGGTGTTGGAATATTTGTTTTAAGGCTGTCTTTTTTCAACGAATCAATAGTCGTAATTAATGAATCTCCATGCGTCGAAACTTGGGAGTAAGTAGTTAACACGAATGTTAATAAGAAAATTATTTGTAGTATCTTTAAAAGCAATTTTATTGTTTTATTTGTGAAAAAATTGATACAATATAATTTAGGCAAAAAAATTGCAACAAAACTAGTAAAAAAATAAACGTTTGTTAGTGTACATTAAGTATATCCAAACAATTTTTATGAAAACTTTTATTAACATATTGATTCTTGCCTTGTTTTTCATCTCTTCAATTTCTTCTTTTTCGCAAAACGAACTTGATGGGTTGAAGTTGAAAACGATTGCAATAGACCCTGGACACGGAGGAAAAGACCCTGGTGCTGTTTCAAAAAAAGGTTACGAAAAAGATTTGGTTCTAGACATTGGTTTGAGGGTTGGCGACTACATTAATAAACTTTTGCCCGATGTAAAAGTAGTTTATACTCGTAAAACAGATGTATTTATTGAACTTGCAAAAAGAGCTGAAATTGCAAACGAAGCAAAAGCCGATTTGCTAATTTCCATACATGCAAATGCAAATAAAAGTTCAACTCCATCTGGAACAGAGACTTATGTGCTTGGATTACATCGAACTAAGGAAAATTTTGAGTTGGCAATGCGTGAAAACTCAGTTATTTTAATCGAGGACAATTATGCTCAAAAATACGAAGGATTTGATCCCAATTCCCCCGAATCGTATATTATTTTTTCGCTTTTGCAAAATGTATATTTTGACCATAGTTTGTTAATGGCATCAAGGGTTCAAGACCAGTTTCGCGAGCGAGCCAAAAGAACAGATAGAGGAGTTAAACAATTGGGACTACTTGTATTAGCCCGTGCTTCAATGCCAAGCATCCTGATTGAAGTAGGTTTTATTTCAAATCCCGATGAAGCTGCCTATTTGTTCACAGAAGAAGGAAAAGACCACATTGCTTCTGCTATTTACAGAGCAATTAGAGAATACAAAGACATGTATGAAGGACTTGTTGATGCTACTATCAAATCAAAGGAAGATGTAAATAATATAGAAAATAAGATCAGTGTAAATCCTGAAATTAAAAACGAGGCTAAAGATTCGCTAGACGATAAAAAAACTATAAATAGCGACAGTATTTTTTTTAAAGTTCAGGTTGCCATTTCTAACGAAAAGAAAACATTAAAACCAGAAAACTTTAATGGGCTTGCAGATGTTGAAGAGATTTACTTGGATAATATTTATAAATATTTCGTAGGAAATACAACTGATTACAATAAAAGTATTGATATTCAACGAAAAGTGAGGCAGAAAATTCCTGATGCGTTTATTGTAGCATTTAAAAATGGTAAAAAAATCAATTTAAAAGAAGCATTAAAAGAAATAAACCATTAAATTTGGGAAATTATTGAGTTGTAATGATTAAAATTTCGAAAGCAACGAAAGTCGGAGTATTGGTGTTTGTAGCATTTGCAATGCTAGTATGGGGTGTAACTTTTTTGAAAGGAAAGAATTTCTTCAAAAAAGAGAATCATTATTATGTAATCTACAACCGAATCGATGGACTTAGCGAGTCTAGTTCAATTATGTTGAATGGCTTTAAAATAGGTCAGGTTCGAGATATTTCTTTTATGCCTAACCAAAAAAGTATTATTGTTAGTTTTGCTATAGGCGACGAGTTTATTTTGCCTGATTCAACCGTTGCTCGCATCTTTAGTTCTGACCTGATGGGGACTAAGTCAATAGAAATAATTTATGGAAAGTCGAGTAAAAATCATTTGCCAGGAGATACTCTTTTTGCTGTGATTGAAGAAAGTTTGAAAGACCAAGTAAGTTTGCAAATGTTACCCTTGAAAGTTAAAGCTGAAGGTTTAATGTCTTCAATTGATTCTGTTTTAGCGGTTGTACAGTACATTTTTAACGAAGGTACACGCGATAATATTTCAAAAGCATTCGTAAGTGTAAAGATGACGCTAGAAAACCTCGAACACGCCTCGGTTTCATTAGATACATTATTGAGAAACGAAAAAGGGAAACTAGCAAGAATTTTCACAAACGTTGAGCACATTACTCTTAATTTGAAAAACAATAACGAACAGTTAACCAATATAATTAACAATTTTTCGAGCATAAGCGATTCGTTGGCTCGAGCGGATATTGCATCAACCATAACAAATGCAAATAAAGTAATTTCAGATATTGATAATATTCTTGCTAAAGTCAATTCAGGACAAGGCTCCATTGGTATGTTGGTAAATAACGATACCCTTTATAACAATTTAGAGAACGCAACCTTTCATTTAGATAGATTGCTAGAGGATATGCAGAAAAATCCTAAAAAATACGTTCATTTTTCACTTTTCGATTTTGGAAGAACAATCGAAGTCGTTGAAACTAGCAAAAAACAAGAAAAAATTCAAGAAAAAAATTAATAGATTTTTCGTTTCCTTATTCTTTTTTGTTAACTTTATACCTCCGAAGTGATTCACTTCTTTAAGTACGTTTAGTTAAGTGTTGAAAGACTGAATGTTATGCTTAAAGCATTGATTGTCAAGTGTTTAAAAATGCTTAATTTTTTTTAATTTTTATTTGCCTGATATTAAAACGCATACGGAATTTTTCAAAAAAACAATAGAAAAATAATTTTTTTATACATTTTTTTTTTACAAAATTGCTGAGGAAAAACACAGAGAAATATTTTATATATAAAAAGAATTGATAGATAATGAAGACTCACGAAGAAGTTTGGAATAATTGCCTTAAAGTAATAAAGGATAATGTGTCGCTGATTGCCTTCAAAACGTGGTTTGAGCCAATTTCCGCATCGAAGATTGATGGAAGTACTTTAACAATACAAGTTCCATCACAATTCTTTTACGAATACCTTGAAGAACAATTTCTTGATATTTTGCGAAAGACATTAAGAAAAGAGCTTGGTCCTGATGCAAAGTTAGAGTATAATGTCGTTATGGAAAACAATATTTTTGGCGGAGCAAAACCTTATACCGTTAAAATGCCTGCGACTGGAAAATCAGACATTAAAAATAAATCCGTTTCTATTTCAGCTGAAAATGTTAGAGAAAGTTCAATAAAAAATCCATTTATTATCCCTGGTATTAGACAATTGGATATTGACCCACAATTAAATAGCGAATATACATTTGATAATTTTGTTGAAGGGGAATGCAATCGATTAGCAAGATCTGCTGGTTTTGCAGTTGCTAAAAATCCTGGAGGAACAGCTTTTAATCCTTTGATGATATTTGGAGGTTCGGGCTTGGGAAAAACACACTTAGCTCATGCAATAGGTATTTCGGTTAAAGAATTGTTTCCTGAAAAAATCGTTTTATATGTTACTGCCGAAAGATTTAAAACGCAGTATACGGAAGCTGTTAGAAATAATAGCTATAATGATTTTATTCACTTCTATCAAATGATAGATGTATTGCTTATTGATGATGTGCATGAATTTGAAGGCAAAGAAAAAACACAAGATGTTTTCTTTCATCTTTTCAACCATTTACATCAAAATAATAAACAACTTATTTTGACTTCGGATAAAGCTCCAATCGATTTGCAAGGACTTGAGCAACGCTTGTTGTCGAGATTCAAATGGGGATTAACTGCCGATTTGCAAGTTCCTGATTTTGAAACAAGAATTTCGATTTTAAATAAGAAGCTCTATAAAGATGGTATCGAAATGCCAAGTGAAGTTGTTGAGTATATTGCTTCGCACATTACCAACAACGTCAGAGAACTCGAAGGAGCGTTGATTTCTTTATTGGCACAAGCAACATTGAACAAAAAAGAAATCACTATCGACTTAGCTAGACAAATGATTGATAAGTTTGTTAAAAATACTAAGCGAGAAATCTCTATTGATTATATTCAAAAAATTGTTTGCGACTATTTTAATATGCCGATTGAATCAATTCGTTCAAAAACACGAAAACGAGAAATTGTTCAAGCTCGTCAAATTGCAATGTATTTTGCTAAAGGCATGACAAAGTCTTCATTAGCTACAATTGGTTCTGTTATTGGAGGAAAAGACCATGCAACCGTACTTCATGCTTGCAAAACCGTAAATAATCTAATCGAAACCGATAAACGATTCAGAGTTTTTATTGAGGAAATAGATAAAAAATTAAAAATGTAAAGCCATCGATTGATGGCTTTTTTGTTGTGGTGAACTGAGAAATTATCGCCGTTGTTGCAATAAAAAAAATGAACCAATTGCTTCTTTTGTACAATAATATTAGAATTTTTACTCCCATACAATTTTGGAAATTTTCTACTAATTGTAGTAATTTTAATTTTTTGTTTTCAATTGCTATCGCTTTTTAGGACTATTCAGACCTCTCTATTAAATCGATTAATCGAACTAGCAGGAAAACACATTTTTTTCAAAAAAACATACGTACATTTACAGTTTAAGTAATACTTTATCATGAAAATTGCAATCATTGGAGGTGGAGCAGCTGGATTTTTTGCAGCTATTGCAGTAAAATCTAATTATAAAGATTATGAGGTTGTTATTTTCGAAAAATCAAATACGGTTTTATCTAAAGTCAAAATTTCCGGTGGCGGACGATGTAACTTAACCAATGCTATTGACTCTATTAATGAATTTGCAAGTGCTTACCCGAGAGGCGAAAAGTTTTTAAAAAATGCGTTCCGAATATTCAATAATAAACATTCCATTGATTGGTTTCAATCTCACTATGTTCCATTGATTACTCAAGATGATAATTGCGTTTTTCCTGCATCACAAAATTCTCAAAGTATAATTGATTGCTTTTTAAGAGAGACTAAACGACTTGGAGTTTTAATCCAAACGAATATAGAAATCAAAGAAATTAAACAAATACCAAATCAATTCGAATTATATTTTAAAGACCACGAAATTGAAGCAATTGTTTTCGATAAAGTTATTGTTACAACTGGGGGCTCTCCAAATGGAGAAAATCTAGCATGGATAGAAAAAATGAATCATAAAATTATACCTCCCGTGCCATCTCTATTTACATTCAACATGCCCTCGGAAAACATTACACAATTAATGGGAATTGTAATTGAAAATGCATTGGTTAGTTTCGAAAATTCAAAACTAAAAGCCAACGGACCATTATTGATAACACATTGGGGAATGAGCGGTCCTGCAATTTTAAAATTATCGTCGTTCGGAGCAAGAATTTTAAATGATTTAAAATACGATTTCAACATACAAGTAAATTGGATAAATATTGTAAACAACAACATTGTTTTTGAGAAATTAACTGAAATTTCGCAAAGCAATCAACATAAACAATTGGCTAATTTCAGAGCATTTATGTTGCCCGAACGTCTATGGCTATTTTTATTAGAAAAATGTAATTTATCTTCAAGTAAAAAGTGGGGCGAAATTGGAAAAAAGGGCATCAATAAATTGACAAATATCTTAACAAACGACGTTTACAGCGTAAAAGGGAAGACGACTTTTAGAGAAGAATTTGTAACATGTGGAGGAGTTAGCCTCGAAAATATTGATGTTAACACTATGCAAAGCAAAAATTGTAAAAATCTTTATTTTGCTGGAGAAATATTGGATATTGACGGAATTACCGGAGGATTCAACCTTCAAGCAGCATGGACAACAGGGTTTATCGCTGGTAAATTAGGTTGAATTAAGCACATCAGTAATATTTATTCAACGATTTTAAATTCTGTTCGCCGATTGTTTGCACGTCCTTTTTCGGTTTCGTTGGAGTCAATTGGCTGGTCATCGGCATAACCTACAAAACTTAATCTATTTTCAGAAATATTATTTTTAACTAGATAATCGAAAACTGATTTTGCTCGATTCAACGATAGTTCTTGATTATGAGTTTTGCTTCCAACATTATCGGTATGTCCCGATATTTCGATGTTAAGTTTTGGATTTGTGTTCATAAAACCAAGCAAGGTTTTTAATTCTGAAATCGAGCCTTCTTTCAAAACGTAAGAATCGGTTTCAAAGAATATGTTTTTCAAAACGACTGTCTCACCAACTTTTACTTTTTTGAGCGGAACATCTAATAAAAATGGCTCTTTGTTTTCATTGTCTTTCATTAAAAAACTTTCGGAATAAAATAGATAACCATTTTTGGCAACATTCAACGCATAATCAATTCCCGAAGGTAAGGCAACTAAAAATTTACCTTTTGAATCAGATTTTGCTACAATTATTTTTTCATCTTTTGCGATGTCGATTAGTTCAAAATCAGCAATTAAAGGCTCGTTTGTTTCGGCATCGTAAACAATCCCCTTTAGATACGAAACCATATCAGGACGGGCATTTTCGTAAAGTTCGAACTTATAAATATCTTGTTTGCCATATCCTCCATCTCGATTTGATGCAAAGTAGGCTTGGTCGCCAAATGAATTGACAATCAAACTTAATTCATTGTTTTCAGTATTGATAGGATAGCCTAGATTCTTAACTTCTCCCCATTCGCCATTTTCTTGTTTTTGAACCATATACAAATCGAAACCACCAAAAGAAGGCAACCCGTTTGACCCAAAATACAGGGTTTTATTGTCGGAATGAATAAACGGAAATTGCTCGGCAAAATCGGTATTTATTCCAATTGGTAATTTTTCGGGAATTCCCCACCGACCACTACTCGTTTTTGTAGATACATATAAATTGGGTTTATCAGATTGCGGGTCGCGAGTACTAGCAAAATAAAGGCTTTTACCATCTGATGAAATCGAAGGTTGTGAATCCCAATAAGGAGAATTTACAGGAGCTCCCAAATTTTGTGGCGTTGACCATTTAACTCCAGTCCACTCAGAATAATACAAATCGCATTCTCCAAGTCCATCTTGACGATTACATGCGGTAAAATACAAAAATTTCCCATCTGGTGATATTGCTTGTGCTCCTTCGTTTTGAAGCGTATTTATTTCAGCCATTCCTTGTGCTGTTGACCATATTCCATTGTTTAAATACGAAATAAAAAAATCTTCTTGATAAGGTTTTTCGCCCCAAGCTTCGTATGTTTTTGGAACTTGAACGGTTGTTACTAACATTTGTCCATCTACCGATAGCGAGGGTAAATATTCGTCATATTCAGAATTAACAGCATCGCCCAAATTTTCGGGAGCAAAAGGAACGGGATTTTTAATTGCCTCTTTGGCAAACTCGGCATCGAGCAATAATTTTTTGGCTAATTGAGCCGATTTAAGTTGGTCGGTAGGATAACTAAAATATTTTTCGAGATTAGCGATAGCTTCTTCATATCGCTTATCTTGAATCACAATATTTGCCAACACGTAATATATTTCCACGTAGTCATCGGGATTGTTGCGTATTAGTTTCTTGACATAAAACTCTGTCTCTTTGTAATATCCGTAACTGTAATAAATATTCATAAGCATCAAATACGGATTTACAAAAGTGCTATCAACATCAATCGCTTCTAAACACAACCTCTCGGTGGTTTTATTATCGCCTTGTTGGTATGCTTTTTTTGCTTCGCGAGCTAAGCCTTCGGCTATTTCTCGGCTGTGCTGGGCATTGGCTGATAATACTGCAATTGTAAATATTAATATGATTATAAATTTATTCATTTGTTCTATTTTTTTGAATAGATGTTTCGCTTTGCTCAACATGACAAGAAAGAAACATTGTATTTTTCACATCTTGTGTTTTTCATATAATCCTTTGTTTTTGTCATCCTATTTTTTCTAATCATCCTATTTTTTTTTCTGTCATCCTGAACGTAGTGAAGGATCTAACATTTTTTTAGATATTTCGACAACTCAATATGACAAAAAAAACTGTTTAAGCATAACAAAGAATCTATTCCTCTTTTATTTCCTTATTTAAAAAATTCCAATTTGGATTCAATTCATTTATTAAATTTACTTTTTTCTCTCTTTTCCAGCCTTTTAATTGCTTTTCTCTTTCGATTGCTTGATTAATATTCGTAAAACATTCATAATAAACAAGATAAAAACATTTATATTTTTTTGTAAAACCCTCAGATAAACCATTCTCATGTTCATATAGTCTTCTTTTCAAATCATTGGTTACACCTATATATAAAACCATTTTGTTAAAATTTGTAACAATGTATATGAAAAAGTTATGATTCATTTTTTATGTCTTTTTTAGATGTTTCGACAAGCTCAACATGACAAATTGAAAGCCTCACTCCACATAAACAACTAAACCTTTTAAGTATTCGCCTTCTGGGTGATAAATATTTACGGGGTGGTCGACGGGTTGAGTAAGTTGGTGCAATATTTTTACATTACGTCCGGTACTTGCTGCAGCCGAAAAAACAGCCTTTCTGAAATTTTCTTTTGTAACCACTTGCGAACATGAAAAGGTAAATAAAATACCGCCTTTTTTAATGCTTTCAATTGCTTTTGCATTTATTCGTTTGTAGCCTTGCAAGGCATTGTTCAATACATTGTGATGTTTGGCAAAAGCTGGAGGGTCGAGAATAATTACATCGTATTTATCGTCGATATCCTCTAAAAATCCAAATGCATCAACGGCAAAGGATTTGTGTCGAGCATCGTCTCCAAAATTGAGTTTAATATTTTCGTCTGTCAATTCAATTGCTTTTTTCGAGCTATCAACCGAATGTACCAATTCCGCTTCACCTTGCATTGCATAAACCGAAAAGCCACCGGTATATCCAAAAACATTCAGTACTTTTTTCCCTTTTGAATACGATTGCAGCAGTTTGCGATTTTCTCGCTGGTCGATAAAAAAGCCTGTTTTTTGTCCATCAACCCAACTTATTTTAAACTTATTTCCGTATTCTTCAACAATATTGGTTACTGATTCTCCGAACAATAAACCGTCGGGAAGTTTAAATTCTGCTTTGAATGGTAAGGTTGCCTCGCTTTTGTTGTATACTGCTTTGAGCTTATCTCCCAACACAGCTTTCAATGCATCGACAATTTTATTAACTTCCATTGCCATTCCGATTGAATGCATTTGAATTACGGCTGTTCCGTTGTAAAAATCGATGATAACCCCTGGCATTCCGTCGCCTTCGGCATGGAGCAAACGATAAACATTTGTATTATCATTGTCGGTTATTCCTAATTTTTTGCGGTATTCATACGCTTTCTGAATTTTTTCGAACCAAAAATTTTCATTTATTTCCGAATCAGTAAACGAAATAATTCGAACTGCGATTGAGCCTATTTGAAAGTGCCCAATTCCCAACAATTCTTCTTTATTGTCGTAAACTTCAACAATATCGCCTTCGCTAACTTCGCCTTTTATTTTTTTTATGGCTCCTGAAAATATCCATGGATGAAATCTTCTTGCCGATTGGTCTTTGCCTGATTTTAAAATTACTTTTGCGTACATAAATAATATAATTTGCTTATTGCTTTTTCTTCAAATAAATATATAAGGAAGTTATTTAAAATAAGTACTATCTAATGATTTTATTTGTTCCAAAACGAAGCGAAATAGCCTTAAACATCGAGCTAGACATTTGTTCTCTCAATAACAGCCCCACACTCATAAAGTTTTCATCAAACAAATATTCCTACATATCTCCATTTCTGAAAATGAAAATAAATATTTTGCCGTTGATAAATTTTATAAAAAATGGTTCATTGACAAATATCGCCATTAACATCCTGTTTTTAGCAATATAAAATGGCTTCAACTACTTGATTTTTATCAACTTTTGTATTTTGCATCCAATTTCAAAAGCCTAAATATAGACAAATCTCTTCTTTATTATACTTCAACTTAACATTATTTTTTTTGAAAGAACGATACAAAATATTATTATACTATATTTTATTGTCGTTCTTTCTTTTCAATATTTAATTTTAACAACTTCTGAAAAAATTTTGCTCGTAAAAATAAATATTATGCTTATATATTTATAATTGTGGTCCTGCTACTACAAGTCTTTTCCCTTCGTCGTTATCGGTAAATTGCTCAAAGTTTTTGATAAACATTTGAGCTAGTTTTGTTGCTTTCACGTTCCATTCATCTGCATTTTTATAGGTATCACGAGGGTCAAGAATTTCGGGATTTACATTTGGCAAAGCAGTAGGAACTTCGAGGTTGAAAATAGGAATTTGTTTTGTTTGTGCTTTTTCGATTGAACCGTCTAATATGGCATCAATTATTGCACGAGTATCTTTAATCGAAATTCGTTTTCCAGTGCCATTCCAGCCTGTATTTACTATATATGCTTCGGCTCCAACTTTTTCCATGCGTTTAACCAATTCTGCTCCATATTTGGTTGGGTGTAAGGTCAAGAATGCAGCTCCAAAACATGATGAAAATGTAGGAGTTGGCTCGGTAATTCCTCTTTCGGTTCCTGCAAGTTTTGCCGTAAATCCCGATAAGAAATGATATTTGGTTTGCTCAGCTGTTAATTTCGATACCGGAGGAAAAACACCAAAAGCGTCGGCAGTTAAGAAAATAACTTTATTGGCATGCCCCCCTTTTGAAATAGGTTTAACAATATTATCGATGTGATTTATTGGGTACGAGACTCTTGTGTTTTCGGTAAGCGATTTGTCGGCGAAATTTATTTTCCCATTTGCATCAACGGTTAAGTTTTCGAGCAATGCATCTTTTTTAATTGCATTGAAAATATCAGGTTCGCTAGCTGGATCAAGGTTTATACACTTGGCGTAGCAACCTCCTTCAAAATTAAAAATTCCGTTATCGTCCCAACCATGTTCGTCGTCGCCAATTAACATTCGTTTTGGGTCGGTTGACAAGGTCGTTTTTCCAGTTCCTGATAGTCCGAAGAAAATGGCAGTTTCACCGTTTTTTGCCATGTTTGCAGAGCAATGCATAGCAGCTATTCCTTTCAAAGGAAGATAATAATTCATACCCGAAAAAATGCCTTTTTTCATTTCACCACCGTACCAAGAACCTCCTATTACGGCTTTGCCTTCTTTTAAATTAAAGAAAACGAATACTTCGGAATTTAAATTTTGCTCTTTCCATTTTGGATTAGTTGTTTTTGCAGCATTTAGGACAACAAAATCAGGTTCTCCAAAATTTGCAAGTTCCTCCTCGCTTGGACGGATAAACATGTTTTTAATGAAATGAGCTTGCCAAGCAACTTCCATTACAAATCGTACTTTGAGTCTTGATTTAGGTTCTGCTCCGCAAAAAGAATCAACTACATAAAGTTTCTTTCCTGACAATTGTTTTGAGCCTAAGTTCCAACCATGTTGCCAAACTTCTTGCGTGATTGGCTTGTTGTCTGATTTATTTTTATCGGTTTTCCACCAAACATTATTTTTGGTTGTTTCGTCCAATACTACGTATTTATCTTTTGGCGAGCGTCCGGTAAAAATACCCGTCATTACATTTACGGCTCCATTTTCGGTTAATTGTCCTTTTTCGTAACCTTGAAGCTCCGGTTTCAATTCGTCGCTATATAGTTGTTCAAACGATGGATTGTAAATAATTTCACTAGCCTGTTGAATTCCGTATTTGCTCAAATCAATTTTCATAAGATTGAATTTTAAATTTGATGCAAAGATATTATTATTTTATCGCTTAATTTTTTTTGAAAAACTGTTATAAAGAATGTTCATGAAAATATTAATGTGTAATTTTCGAATGAGTTATTTTTGTTGTTTTGGTGGAAATTAGCAGAATGGAAAAACGCAATTGTTCAATTATTTTTTTAACATTCTATTAACAATTTAAATTGCTAAAGACGTTTCTTTTAAATTAAATTTGCAAGACTAATCTATAAAAATATTAATTATGAAATCTTTAAAAACTTTTCTTGTCGTTATTTTGCCGATTCTTTTCTTGCTAAGCATTAACAAGTCGGCTATTTCTCAAGTAGCTGAATCGGAGTTAAAAATCAAAGTTGAATTTCATTGCAATGGTGGAAAATCTAAAATTGAAAAAGATGTTTCTCAAGTTGACGGTGTAAAATCAATCGTTGCAGATTTAGAATCTAAAATTGTAACCATTAAATATGATTCAGCTAAACTCGATAAAGAAAAATTAGTTGATGCTATTGAAAAAACTGGTCATAAGACTGAATTCTCGAAAAAAGATGCTGTAATTAAAAGCGATTGTGGCTCACATGGAGTAGGAGACAAAAAATGTGATGAACCAAAACAATAGACTTTATTTGTAACAAAAAGAGATGCTGTCTCGAAAGGCGGCATCTATTAAAATCAGACAAAGTTCTAAAATTTGCTATCGAATTACCGTAACTGTTCCAGTTAATGCATCGCTTCCATCTCCTAAATCGATAATATACACAAACGAGCCCATTGGAACTTCTTTTCCACTTTTATAAGTTGCGTCCCACTCTTCATCATATCCGTCAGATGTGTATATTAATTCGCCCCAACGAGTGTATATTTCTACATAAATTTCCGGATAAAATTTAACTCCTTTTATTTCCCAAGTATCGTTTATATTGTCTTCGTTCGGAGTAAAACAGTTTGGAATTTCTAAACATACATCGCTCAAACTCGCAACTGAAATTGTATCGAAAAGTTCACAGCCATATTTATCGGTAATGATAACAATATATTCGTCAACAACTAATCCTGATGCAATAGAATCGGCTTGAACTGGCTCAGTATTCCATAAATACGTGTACGGACTTGTAGTTCCAGAAACTGAAAGTGCAATTGCTCCGTCGTTATCTAAGTAACACGATGCATCGTAAACAACTGATTCAAATTCAAATTTGTCGGTCTTTATTATCAGAGCCGAATCAACCGTTGAACATGAATGATTATCGATTATTGTTACATAATAAAGCCCTTCTGTAAGATTCTCAGCTAAGGTATCTGATTGATTTTCCGGATCTGACCAAATGAAAGAATAAGGTTCAGTTCCACCCGATACATCAACTTGAGCATATCCGTTGGCTAAATTGAAACAAACAAATTCGGTAAAATAACTGATTTCAGTTTTTAATACATCTGGTTCTTGAATAGTAACACTGTCTATTCTAAGGCAATTGTTTGCATCTGATACAGTAACTGTATATGTGCCGGGATCTAAATTTGACACATCCTCAATAATATAACCTGTTGACCAATGGAAATCGTACGGAGCAGTTCCTCCTGATACAAATAAATTTGCGACACCATTGTCTTCTCCGTTACAAGTTATATGTGTAGGAACTATTACGCTAGATAATCCCGAAGGTTCAGTAATCGTATCGTTAAAATAAATCTCACAATTCTCACTGTCGGTTATAGTAACAGAGTAAATTCCGCCTCCTAAGCTGTCGGCAATTGTACCCAAATCGCCATTCGACCACGCATAAACATACGGCGAGCTTCCTCCTGTAGCACTCACGGTTATTGTTCCATTATCGTCTCCTTTACATGTTATATTACTAACATTTGAAGATAGTATTGATAAAATCCCAGGTTCCGAAATTACTTGGGAAGAATATTTGAAACAACCATTTGCATCGGTAATAGTAACAATATAAGTTCCTGCAACAATATTGCTCAAATTCTTGGTAGTATCTCCATTATTCCAAAAGTAAGTATATGGTGTTACACCACCAGAAATCGTCAAATTAATAGAACCTGTAGCGGTTCCATTACATGCAACATCAACTCCATTTATTTGATTCACAATCAACTGCGACGGAGCAGTGATTTCATACGACTGCGTAGTTTGACAATTATTATCATCAAAAATTGTAACATAGTATTGCCCTGCTGACAAACTTGATATTGAAGTTGATGTTTGTCCGTTCGACCATAAATAAGTGTACGGAGTTGTTCCTCCTGAAACGTTTATTGACGCTGTCCCATTTGAGCTGCCATAACATAAAATATTGGTGTGATTTTCAGAAATAACTAAAGCATCGGGTTGATTAACAGTATAACTAGCTGTTTCTTGGCAAGAATTAAAATCGGTAATAACAACCGAATAAGTACCTGCAGCTATATTGCTAATATTCTCGCTTGTAGATGAATTTGACCAATTGTAGGTATATGGAGCTGTTCCTCCTGAAACTATCTGATTTATTTCTCCATCAGTTTTTTCATCACAAGTAACATCCGTAACTACAGCAATAATAATAGTGCTATCCGGTTGATCTATCGTAATTGATGTTGAAGCTGTACAAGAATTTGCATCTTGAACAGTAACATCGTAAACTCCCTCAGTGAGATTGATTAAATTCTGTGTAGATGCAGAATTTGACCAAGAATACGAATAAACCGTACCTGTGCCTCCCGATACAGATAAATTTATTCGTCCATCGTTGCCGTCAAAACATTTAACATCCTGAATTTCAGGATTAATTGTAATTTGAGTTGGTTCAAAAACAGTTATTGATGCAGATGATGAACAAGTGTTCTCATCAGTAACAGTAACGCTATATGAGCCTCCATTTAGTCCATTGATTGAATTTGTAGTTGCACCTGTTGACCAAATATACGTAAAGGGAGAAGTGCCTCCTGAAATTACTTGTACCGAAGCAGCTCCATTAGCATCGCCGTAACAATTTATGTTTGTAAACGAAGTATCTAATACAGCTGCATTATCGTCGTTAACACTTGCTGAAGTAATAACTATACAAGTATTTGCATCGGTTACCGTAACTTGATACCCGCCTTGTGATAAACCTGAAATATCATAACTCGTTTGACCGCTCGACCACAAATATGTATATGGAGATGTTCCTCCAACTGGACTAACTGTTGCACTCCCATTTGCAGCACCGCAAGTTGAACTTAATGATGATGTACTTGCAGTCAAGGCAATTGGTTGATTTATAACTCCTGTATTTTCGCTCGTACAGTTATTTGCATCGGTAATTGTAACTTGATAATTTCCCGCAAGAACATTTAATAAATCTTGGCTAAAAGCACCTGTATTCCATTCGTAATTATATGGAACTGTACCTCCAGACACAGTTAAATCAATATCTCCGGAACTTTGTCCATTACATAACACATCGCTTACATTAATACTACTAGATAGAATATTTGGCTCAACAATCGTAGCACCTAAATACTCTTTACATAAATTAGCATCGGTTATAGTTAACGTGTAACTTCCTCCGGTTAAGCTAGATAAATCTTCTATTGTTTGTCCTGATGACCAAGCATAAGTGTACGGAAGAACTCCTCCAGTAACATCTACAGAGATACTCCCATCAGCATCGTCATAGCATAAAAGACTTGAAATGCTTGAGGTTGCAACAATTTCGTCGGGTTCTGTTATATTAATCTGCGACGTTTTTGTACACAAATTAAAATCGGTTACTGTTAAAATATACAATCCTGCTTGAATATTTGATAAATTTTGAGAACTCTGCCCCGAACTCCACGCATACGAGTATATGGTAGTTCCTCCAGAAATCGTAGCAGTAATTCCTCCTGTTGTCCCCCCATTACACTCGACATGGTCGGGGGTTAAAATAATGGATATAGCCGAAGGTTGACTAATGCTAAGTGAAGTAGATTTTGTGCATGAATGAGCATCTGAAACGGTTACAGAATATGTTCCGTAAGCTAAGGTAGAAATGTCCTGCGATGTTGCTCCATTCGACCATAAATATGTGTATGGCGAAGTTCCTCCTGATACAGATAAATTAATGCTTCCTGTTGAATTATCATAACATAAAACATCAACCTTTGATGTGGTTAACAATATCGTTGTTGGCTCTGTAATACTAATCGATGATGTTGCTTGACAACCTGGAGTATCAGATACCGTTACAGTGTAGTTACCTGCAGCTAAACCACTGACGCTTTGTGTTGTTCCCGAGCCTCCCGACCAAGAATAGAAATATGGAGCTGTTCCTCCCGAAACACTCACCGTAGCAGCACCTGTTGCATCTCCATTGCATTGAGGAGTAGCTGTTATAGAGGCTGTTGCGGTAGGAGCATCGGAATCATTTAAGTCGATTTCTTCTATTACTTGACAAGTATTTGCATCGGAAACTGTTACCGTATAGCTTCCTGCCGATTTTGACGAAATAGATGAACTTGACTCCCCCGAAGACCAAACATAACTATAAGGTGTTTGTCCATTACTAACAATAAGACTAATCGAACCATTAGATTGTCCGCAAATTGGTTGAATAATTGCTGGGCTGACTGCTATCGCAGAAGGTTCAGTAATTAAAACCGATTTTACAACATCTTGGCAAATACCATAAAAATCGGAAATTGTAACATAGTAAGTCCCCGCCGATAATCCTGATAAAGAAGAACTTGAAGCTCCATTACTCCAAGTGTAAATATATGGCACAGTTCCGCCACTAACGCTAACTGAAGCTGTTCCATTATTTAAACCATTACACGTAATATTTGTTTTGCTTGCTGTTGCAGTCATCTCCGAATTTACGTAAGTAGTTTGTATATCAGAACTAACACAACTTCCTCCAGATTGAACTCCTGTTATTACAACATCGTCAATATTCCAGCCCGAATAAGTTGTATAATTATCACTTTTTGAACTCCATCGTATTTTTACTTGAGATTTATTATCAGCATAAGCTGAAATATCAATCACTCGTTGAATCCAATGATCATCGGCTGGGTATAATTCTTCTCCCAAATCAACCCAAGATGCACCATTGGTATTGGATATTTCCAAATACGCTTCATCCCAACTTGGTTCGAAGTTGGCGTATCGCCAAAAGCTTAATGTAGTATTGGTTAAACCAGAACAATTTATTGTAGGAGAGACCAACCATTCAAATGAATTGTGATAATGTCCTCCGAGATAAATATCGGTATAAGTTGCATGTACACCAACTCCTAATCCTTGCCCATATACATTGTTTTCAACATTTGATGTATGATCAATTTTTGGATCCGGATTTTCGGTACTTGAGTTTTGTCCAAATCCTTCTTTTGGGTCTCCATATGCCCAAGAATCTCCCCTAGTATGGGTTCCTGACGGATTGTTGTCAGAATATCCGTGAGTCCATCCAGCTAGAGGTGATGAGTCAAAATCATCTTCAAATACAGTTACTACCGAATAGTTGTATGTGTAGAAAATATTTGTAAATCCAGGCGATACAGACGATGGAGAAAAAGTAGAACCACTAATTCCGCTTCCTGAAAATACGCCAGTCGCAAAATTTCCTGCTAAGGAAACATCATTTGCATTTTCGCAATATAAATTATCTAATCCTGTAAAATTTGCATCGGCCGAATTAACAAAAACAACTGCATCGGCAGGAGCTGAGCACAATGAATTACTCCCCCAAACTTCGGCGGTATAAGTTGTAGTTTGTGACGGAGTAACGGAAATTGTTAAATTTGACTCTTGTCCGTTTAAACTTGGGTCGCTAGGACTTGCAGTCCACAGTACATTAGTACCTCCACTTGCAGTTAAAGTGGTATATTCGCCTTCACAAATGGTTTTATTATTTCCGGCTGAGGCTACCACAATACCCGAACTTGCTGCGAATGTGTATTCACATACATCACTTGCATACCCATCAATCATTATTAAATAAGGATTCCCAACTGTTAAATTTGTTGCTATAATTTGACCATTCATCTGTTCATTTGGGCTCCAACAGTTTGACTTTGCCTCAAATGCTCCATAAGCACATTCTGTTTCGTAAACTTGAAGCTGAATGCCTCTGATTATACCATCGCCATATATTGTTTGTCCATTACAATTTTTAACCCAAACATCGAGTATTGCAGTTGTAGAATCGGCAACAAACGAAAGCCATGAGTTATTATTAATTCCTCCACAGAATATTCCTAAATTATAAGCATCAATCTCTTCATGATCGGTAGGATAAGTTGCACTTGTGTTTCCGCAATATCCATCTAAATTACAAATTGGAGTTGCTTCTTCACAAACACCACCAGCAGGGTCGGCTCCCTCACAAGTTGGAGCTACGCAATTTTCGGGACAACTGACGCTAATTATAAATCCATCGGCCGCAGGGTCAGAACCATTTGAAACATCTGATGTAAAACGAATTGTTAAATATCCTGATAGAGCATAGTATGCGTTTCCGGTTTTGTCCATCGTAGAAAATGGCTGACCGGGTTGAGCATGAACTCTCTCTCCTATTTGAGTTGAAGAAGTATTCGGACCGTCATAAAAATAAATAAAATCCCAATCTTTTTCAGTATGATAATAATCTAACACAGCTCGTACACAGCCTCCGTTGGTAGAGGAAATGGTAATGCTGTAATCCTGATTATTGCTATATATTCCAGAAGCACCACCATCATCGGTAATAATTGCGTTACAAGTATTAAATGTTTGAGCATTGTTTGCCAAATTAATCGAAATTTCGTCGGCAACATCAATCGGGATACCAGTAATTTCAACATTGTCGATACAAACACCATAGCCGTAACCAGAATGTCCTTCAAAGCCAATATAGCAAGTTGGCAAATTACTTGGCAATACCAAGGTTCTTAATGTCCAAGCGGATGCCTCTGAAGTATATGAGGCTAAATGATTCCACGTTCCCCCTAATGAAGTTTTGTAATATACTCTTAAAGTATCTAAATCGCCAGCCCAAACAACCTGAGCATGATAAAACGATAATTCTATATTGGAAAATCCTGATAAATTTATTGCAGACGTAACTAATTTGGTTTTGTCTCCATCGTAATTACCTGAATAAAAAAGTGCATTATAACTTCCTGCGTAAGCAGATGCTGGATATGAACTATATCCTCCTGAAAAAACACTCCAATCAACCGTTGAATTTACATAAACATTTGTCCAACCTGATGGCATTGAACCGCCGTCTTCAAAATCTTCCTGAAAAATAGTTGTCTGAGCAAATGTGAATCCATGTAAAAGGAGAAAACATGAAAAAATGAGTAAAAAGTATAACTTCTTCATATATGGGAAATTAATTATTTTCGTTTAAAATTGATTTATAAGCAGCATCGGTTTCCTGATGCGATAATAGAATAATAAATGCATCGACCTGCCCTTCGATTCTTCGTTCATCAAGAAAAGCAATATTAACACGAACTCTTTCCCTTTCTTTTCGAAACATTGTGTAGGGATAAACATCGAAAGTATTTTTATCTATAAATGCTTTTGACGATTCTTCGACAATAAATGATTCTTGAAAAAGAAAATTGATTTTTTTGATTTTTGACTCTGGCATTTCGTCAATTTTCGAGACTTCGTAATGTTTCAACGCTCGTGGATCGACTTTAGTCGATTCTTGAGCAAAAACACTCAAAAATAATGCGTTAAATAACGCTAGAATAATAATTTTTCTCATTTTCGTAAATTTGGATTCTTAGGCATGATACAAATTTAATAAATTTTTTCAAGATGTATTTTTTTTTCCACAAAAGGCTTTAAAAATACCATAACCATCGTACTTTTGTTCACGAATAATTATGAACAATATATACAAGCTATATGTTATAAAAATTGCAAAATGGTTTATGTTGACCATGCCCATAATCGTGCTTTTTTATCACGAAAATGGACTTGAGATGAAAGATGTTCTTTTACTTCAATCAATATACTCACTTGCAATTGTAGCGTTGGAAATTCCCTCTGGATATTTTGCTGATGTGTGGGGACGAAAAAACACAATAATTATTGGTAGCTTCATGGGGGTATTTGGATTTTGCATCTATGCTATTTCATTCGATTTCTGGGGCTTTTTGATAGCAGAAATCTTGTTGGGGTTTGGACAAAGTTTTATTTCAGGAGCCGATTCTGCATTGCTTTACGATACGCTTCACGACCATAATAAAACCGATAAGTACGTAAAATATGAAGGGAAGATTATTTCCATTGGAAATTTCGCTGAAGCTGTAGCTGGAATAATTGGTGGCTTTTTGGCTACCTATAGTTTGAGAACTCCTTTTTATTTTCAAATTGGAGTTGCAGCTTTAGCTGTTCCAGCTTCTTTTTTACTTTCCGAACCTAAGGTTACGAAAAAAGCGATACCTAGTTTTAGAAATATTATAGGAATTGTAAAATTATCATTGCATGATGATAAAAAGTTGAAATGGAACATCATTTTTTCATCAATAATAGGAAGTGCAACCTTAACAATGGCTTGGTTTGTTCAGCCCTATTTTAAAGCTCTAAACTTGCCGATATTTTGGTATGGGATTTTATGGACAGGATTAAATCTGCTAGTAGGAATTTCGTCGCTTGTTGCACACAAAATCATACTTAAAATAAATCAAATTCAGACAATTACAGCCATTGTCATATTGATTTCATCACTTTACATTGCTTTAAGTCAATTTATTTTTTTATGGAGCATCCCTTTTCTTTTTGTTTTTTATTTCGTTCGCGGAGTTGCAACGCCTGTGTTGAAAGGGTACATAAATCAAATTACCGAGTCAGAAATAAGGGCAACAGTTCTATCAATCAGAAATTTCTCAATCCGTATAATCTTCTCTGTTACTGCCCCGTTTATTGGATATATAAACGACTTATACAGCATTTCAATTGCTCTGCTTTGTTCTGGAATTATGTTTTTAGTATTTGGGCTATTTTCAATTATATTTTATCAAAAAGCTTATATAAATTTATCGTTAAAAGGCTTAAAAACTTCGACAAAATAGCATTTCTTTAGTTTTGCAGTTGATAAAATAATTGTAGTACAATGTAAATCAAAGCGTTTACATTGCTCTTAATAACTTTATTTTGAATAAACTTTTTATTTGACTTAATTTGCATTCTTTTTTTAAGAAAAATTAATGGAAGTATTGTTTCGCATTTTCTTGGTTTTAGTTGCTTATATTGCTGGTTCAATACCTTCATCGGTTTGGGTTGGACGTTTTTTTTACGGTGTTGACGTCCGCGAACACGGAAGTGGAAATGCCGGAGCTACCAATACTTTTCGGGTTCTTGGTGTTAAAGCCGGAATTCCTGTTTTATTGATGGACATTTTTAAAGGCTTCGGAGCTGTAAAATTAATTTATCTTACTCCTTATTATATTCCTTCAGAAGGCGATTTTGTGAATTTTCAACTTCTGCTTGGCATTGCTGCCGTTTTAGGTCATATATTCCCTGTATTTGTTAAGTTTAAAGGTGGAAAAGGGGTTGCAACATTGTTGGGAGTGGTTCTTGCTATCCATCCATACTCGGCTCTGATATCAATGGCTATTTTTGTGGTATCGCTTATCTTTACAAAATATGTTTCGCTAAGTTCAATGATTGCCGGATTTTCGTTCCCGATTCTTGTTATTATTATTTTTAAAACGACAACCGTTTCTTTGTGTATTTTTTCCTTAATCATTGCTATTTTGCTTCTTTTTACACATCAAAAAAATATAGAACGACTTATTAAAAGAGAAGAAAATAAAGCAAATCTGTTCAAAAATTTAAAGAAAGAAAGTAATCGTTAAGACGGTTTCTCATATTATTCAGTCACCAATATCCCTTAATCCGTCTATAAAACATTTTTCCATGTTAATGTTTTTCACTAATCTTGTAGGTAAAATAGTGAGATAATTTGAAAATGTGCCAATTCGAAAATGAAATTGGAGGATAAAAGCTAAAAATTAAAACAATAAACTAATCGACTTATAAACCTGTCAATCAACTTTAATGATGAACTTTAAACTTTAAGCATTATGACCCCTTATTTAATACTTTCAGCATTTATTGCCTACACCGTTTTACTGTTCATAATTACTTGGTTAACATCTCGAAAGTCGACCAACGAATCATTTTTTAGAGGAAACAATGCATCTCCATGGTACGTGATTGCTTATGGAATGATTGGGGCTTCGCTTTCTGGAGTAACCTTTATGTCAGTTCCTGGTTGGGTTAAAGATACTCAGTTCTCATACTTGATGGTTGTTTTTGGATATTTATTTGGATATTTTATTATTTCAACTGTCTTATTACCACTTTATTACCGACTTAATCTAACATCGATTTATTCGTATCTCGAGCAGCGATTCGGGAAGTATTCTTACAAAACCGGCTCTTCGTTCTTTATTCTTTCGAGAGTAATTGGGGCTTCGTTTCGCATGTTTTTGGTAGTTAATGTTTTACAAATTTTTGTTTTCGATGCTTGGAGCGTGCCATTTTGGGTTACAGTTTTAATATTTATCTCTCTTATTATACTTTACACATTTGAAGGAGGAATAAAAACGATAATTTGGACCGACACTCTGCAAACTACTTTTATGTTGTTAGCAGTGGTTCTTTCTATTGTTTTTATTAGTCAAGAACTTAATCTAAGCATATCTAGTTTATTTTCAAAGGTTATGGATAGCGACTATTCGAAAATTTTAGTAACCGATTGGCACGACAAACGCTTCTTTATAAAACAATTTTTAAGTGGAATTTTCATTACCATTGTGATGACCGGACTTGACCAAGAAATGATGCAAAAAAACTTAAGCTGCAAAAATCTTAAAGACGCTCAAAAAAACATGATCTCTTTTAGCTTTGTATTGATTTTTGTAAACTTTTTATTTCTCGTTTTAGGTGCCGTTTTATTGTTTTACGCAACTTCAATCAACATCAACGTACCAAATGCATCCGACGATTTATTCCCTATTGTTGCTCTTCAATATTTAAGTCCGGTAGCCGGAATTGTATTTTTAATCGGATTAATTTCAGCAGCATACCCAAGTGCCGACGGTGCATTAACCTCTCTGACTACTTCGTTTACCATTGATATATTAGGAATCAAACGAAAAAATTTATCAGAACAACAAACGAAAAAAACGAGATACATTGTTCATCTAAGTTTTGCTATCTTGCTTTTACTCGTAATTGTCTTATTTAGAGCCATAAACGACAGAGCTGTAATTGACAAGCTATTTACGGTTGCAGGTTACACTTACGGACCTCTTTTGGGATTGTATAGTTTTGGTTTATTTACAAAATTTAATGTCAGAGACAAATGGGTTCCTATAATTGCAATTATCTCTCCAATAATAAGTTACATATTAAGTGTAAATTCCGAGTTATTATTTAATGGTTATAAATTTGGCTTCGAATTATTGATTCTAAACGGATTAATAACTTTTATCGGATTAATAATTATTCGACGTAAATAAGAAATTCTGAATAAACATTTATATTTTTTGAAAAATATTTTAGTTTTGTACCCTTAAACAAATATAGAAAACCATGAACAAATTAGCTGTAGTTGCCTTAGGCGGAAATGCTCTGCTGCGTGCAGGTCAAAAAGGAACAATCGACGAACAAGAAGAAAATGTATTAAATACATGTAGAAACTTATTAGAGCTCATTAAACAAGGATATAACTTAGTAATTACTCACGGTAATGGTCCGCAAGTTGGAAATATTTTGCTACAAAATAGTGCAGGAGCTGAAAAATATGGCGTGCCAGAGATGCCCCTAGATATTTGTGGTGCATATTCGCAAGGCTTTATTGGTTATATGATTGAACAACAGTTGAGAAATTTATTGGAAAGCCAAAATATCAATCGAGATATTTTAACATTAGTTACACAAGTGTTGGTTAACAAAAGCGACCCCGCTTTCCAAAATCCAACAAAACCAATCGGTCCATATTATTCAAAAGAACAAGTTGACGAGTTTTTAAAAATAAATCCCGAAACGGTTTATAAAGAAGATAAAAATCGTGGAGGTTGGCGTAAAGTTGTTGCATCACCAAAACCAAATCGAATTGCAAACCGCAAATCAATTGAGACGTTGGCACGAAATGGTCAAATTATCATCGCAGTTGGTGGAGGTGGAATTCCTGTTTTTTACAAAGAACCAAACGTATTGCAAGGAATCGATGCTGTTATCGACAAAGATTTAGCATCTTCATTATTAGCTCAACAAATTGGAGCCGACGAATTGTATATCTTAACCGATGTTCCAAAAGTTTGCTTAAACTATGGAACTCCTGAACAAAAAAATCTTGATGTAGTTACTGTTGCTGAAGCAAAACAATATATTTTAGATAAACAATTTGGCGAAGGAAGTATGGCTCCAAAAGTTCAGGCAGCAAGAGAATTTATTAAAGCAGGAGGTAAAGTTGCCATTATTACAGCATCGAGCGAATTAGGAAAACTAAATGCAGGAACAAGAATCGTTTTAAATAAATAACATTAATTAAGGAGGAAATTATGGCTTTTAATTTGAGAAACCGAAGTTTTTTGAAACTTTTAGATTTTACACCACAAGAAATTAAGTTTATGCTTGACTTATCTTTTGAGTTAAAAAAAGCAAAATATTCAGGAACTGAACAACAAAAATTAAAAGGTAAAAATATTGCCTTAATTTTTGAAAAAGACTCAACTCGTACACGTTGTGCTTTCGAAGTTGCAGCTCTAGATCAAGGAGCTCATGTTACTTATTTAGGACCAACTGGCTCACAAATGGGGAAAAAAGAATCGGTTAAAGATACCGCTCGTGTTCTTGGAAGAATGTACGATGGAATCGAATATAGAGGCTACGGACAAGAAATAGTTGAAGAATTAGCCGCATTTGCAGGTGTACCTGTTTGGAACGGCTTAACAAACGAGTTTCACCCAACCCAAATTTTAGCCGACTTCATGACTATGATTGAGCATTGCGATAAACCATTGCATCAAATCAAATTTGCATACTTAGGGGACGCTCGCAACAACATGGGAAATTCATTGTTGGTTGGTGCTGCAAAAATGGGAATGGATTTCCGTTCAGCTGCTCCTAAGAGCGTTCAACCTGACGAAAAATTAGTTGCACAATGCCGCGAAATTGCAAAAGAAACTGGAGCTAAAATATTGATTACCGAAGATGCAAAAGCTGCCGTAAAAGATGTTGACTTTATATATACCGATGTTTGGGTATCAATGGGAGAACCCGATTCAGTTTGGAATGAACGAATTGCAATGCTTAAACCATATCAAGTAAATAAAGAGTTAATGGCTGCAACAGGCAATCCAAAAACTAAATTTATGCATTGTTTACCTGCATTCCATAATAAGGAAACAAAAGTAGGTGCTGAAATTTTTCAAAAATTTGGTCTTGATGGCATGGAAGTTACCGAAGACGTTTTTGAATCTCCAGCTTCAATCGTTTTTGACGAAGCCGAAAATCGTATGCATACAATTAAAGCCGTTATGGTGGCAACTTTAGGAAACTAATAAATCGAATATTTACAATATAAGCCTGTCAAATTTTATGACAGGCTTTTTTATTTTTTTAACATTTTTTAGTAAAATACTTAAAATAAAGAATCCAAATAAAGCTAAGTATTGTTTCGAAATAATTATTTTTGTAAAAATACTATTTTCTAACATGTCGCTAGACAACAATAAACTCTATATTTGTAATAAAATTTGAAATCATGAAAAAATTAATGTTCCTCACAATTTGTTTTTTTGCTGTTTTAACAATTAGTTACTCACAAACAGAAGTTAAGGAAGAACCACAGCCAGTTAATAAGAAAGCTCCGGAAATTACCTTTGTTAAAAATTTACATGATTTTGGCGAAATTCCAAATGCAGGAGACGGAACATATGATTTCGAATTTAAAAACACTGGGAAAGAACCGTTAACTATTACAAATGTAAGAACTTCGTGCGGATGTACTACCCCTTCTTGGCCCAAAGAACCTATCGCTAAAGGAAAAACAGGAGTTATTAAAGTAAAATATGACACGAAGAGAGTTGGGAACTTTACCAAAACTATTACTGTAACTTCGAATGCAAAAAATCCTAGTGAAGTTTTAACCATAAAAGGTAAAGTTTTACCTCAAGAAAACACAAGTCAAACTCCAGACAAAGAGGTTATTAAAGCTCAACCTATTGAAGAAAAAAAGATTGAAGAAAAACCAGCTAGCCAAGCAAAATTTTAAACCATAATCCTTTTTAAAATGCCAAATATATCTGAACGTGGTATTACAATGCCTGAATCTCCTATCAGGAAATTAGTTCCATTTGCCGAACAAGCCAAAAAAAGAGGAGTAAAAGTATATCATCTTAATATTGGACAACCCGATATTTTAACTCCCGAAGTTGCAATTAACGCCATTAAAAATATTAAAATGGACGTTGTAGAATACTCGCATTCAGCTGGTAGTGAGTCATATAGAATTAAACTTGCCAAATATTATCAAAACATTGGAATTAACGTAAATCATCACGAATTAATCGTTACTACAGGTGGTTCTGAAGCAATTTCTTTTGCAATTATGACATGTATGAATCCAGGCGACGAAGTTATTATTCCTGAACCATTCTACGCAAATTACAATGGATTTACAACGGCAGCAAGCGTTGTTATTAAACCCATCACATCTGTAATTGAAAATGGCTTTGCCTTGCCTCCAATCGAAGAATTTGAAAAACTGATAACTCCAAAAACTAAAGCTATTTTAATTTGCAATCCGAATAATCCAACCGGATATTTATATTCAGAAGAGGAATTAAAAAAATTGAGCCTTTTGGTTAAAAAGTACGATTTGTTTTTATTTTCCGATGAGGTTTATCGAGAATTTTGCTACGATGGTCAAACACATTTTTCAGCTCTTCAAATACCTGAAATTGAGAACAATGTAATTTTAATGGATTCTGTATCAAAAAGATATAGTGCATGCGGAGTTCGTATTGGTGTTATGATTAGTAAAAATAAAGAAGTAATTGCTACCGCAATGAAATTTGCTCAGGCAAGACTAAGCCCACCATCGTTTGGACAAATTGCCGGTGAAGCTGCTCTCGATACTCCAAAAGAATATTTTGATGAAGTTTACAACGAATACATTTCACGACGAAATTTTACAGTCGAGGCTTTAAATAAAATACCAGGCGTTTTCTGTCCAACTCCAAAAGGTGCATTTTATACAATTGCAAGATTACCAATCGACGACTCTGATAAATTCTGCCAATGGCTTTTAAATGATTTTGAATACAAAAAACAAACAATTATGTTTGCTCCAGCAACTGGATTTTATTCAACAAAAGGATTGGGAAAAAATGAAGTTCGAATTGCCTACGTACTAAATAAGGAAGATATTAAAAATGCTATGGAATGTCTCGAAGTAGCATTAAAAGAATACCCTGGTAGGGTTAAATAAAAAAAGAGGCAAAAGCCTCTTTTTTTATTTCTTATTTTCTGTTTTCTAAATCATCGAACTCAACATTAGAATAACTTGATGAGGATTCGTCTCTTTCTTCACCGTATTCATCTGGTAAATCTTCAACCTCAGGTGCATTTTCTTTAATATAATTAACTATTTCGGCTAATCCTTCCGAAAATTTCTCAAAGTCTTCTTTGTAAAGGAAAATTTTATGCTTCTCGAAATGAAAATTTCCTTCTCGGTCAAATCTTTTTTTACTTTCGGTAATTGTCAAATAGTACTCATTTCTTTTTGTTGATTTGACATCAAAAAAATAGGTTCTTTTCCCAGCACGAATAGCTTTAGAAAAAATTTCCTCCCTTGAGTTCTCGCTTTCTTTTTTTTCAAAACCTTCCATTAATCCAATATTTTTTGTTGTTTTTACTTTTATCTACTAGCAAAAATAAATAAAAAAACAATATATCTTACGATTGTTAATATCTTTGATTTTGTGTTAATCAATTCCATTTTTGCTCCTTACTTTCCAGCTTGTCTCCTTCAAGGGACGCGGCATAATTGAACGCAGAGTTCAAAGGAATTGAAACGTTGCTTGAAAAAAATATAATTTTTGTGCCGATGTTGAAATCCCTTCCAACATCTATTTCCTCTTCATTGCTTTACTGGAAAGGATTCCAGCAAAGGCGGAAAAATCTCTTTTTCTCCAAAACGGAATATCAAATTTTAAAAGCGGTATTTTACAGCCTTTTCTAAATCTTCTTTTGTATCAATCGAGATAGTATCGAGATTTGTAATAGCCGTTTGTATTTTATATCCATTTTCGAGCCAGCGAAGCTGTTCCAACGATTCACTTAGCTCAAGACTTGATGGCTGTAATTTTGTAATTTCAAATAGCACGTTAATTTTGTATGCATACATTCCAATGTGCTTATAATAAGCAACATTCAACTTATTTCGATTAAACGGAATAACTGAACGACTAAAATATATAGCTTCAAGGTTTTTGTTTACAACAACTTTTGGTGTATTCTGATTGCTAATTTCCGAAATCGCTTGTATTTCTTTAATTAAGGTAGCAATTTGCGTATTTTGATTTTCAAAACACGATACAATCATTTTAATTTGCTCGGGATTAATAAACGGTTCATCGCCCTGAATGTTAACTACAATATCGAAATTATCATTGTCTATTTTCTGAATTATTTGAACGGCTTCGGCACATCTATCGGTTCCACTTTGATGATTAGTCGAAGTCATAACCACTTTTCCGCCAAATTTTACAACTTCGCATTTTATTCGGTCATCGTCGGTAGCAACATAAACAATATCGAGAGCTTTACATGCTTGCTCATAAACTCGCCGAATCATTGTTTTGCCATGGATTATAACCAATGGTTTTCCGGAAAAACGAGATGAATTGTATCGAGCAGGAATTATTCCAATAACTTTCATTTACATGCAATGCATAAATTTATCGACCAATTCACGAATTTGTTCATCTTTTCCGTAAAGTTTTTCGCTCAAATTTTTATCATCGTGATTTTTCAATTGACTGATAATTAAATCAATGGTTCCTGCAGGAAAAATTCCTTTCTTTTCAAAATATGCACGATTTGCTTGTAAGCAATCGGCTGACTCCCAACACGAAGCAGGCAGTTTAGCTAATTTTTCAACTCGTCCTTTATTTTCGTCTTTAAAAATATTCACATCAACATAAAGTTTCTTTGCTATTTCAAGGCTATTTGGCATTTCCAAACCATGTTGGGCAGCAATAACAATTCCTGCTAATAGGCTATAAACATTTGCCGAACCATCGGGAGATCTCAACTCAACAGTTTGTTTACCAGGAATATATGGAACAGGATCTTTTTCTTGAGGATTTGCATTTTTAATCATGCTCGTTTTTGCAATCCAGCCAAGCGGAACTCGAACCAGTACCGAACGATTTCTGTCTCCCCAGCAAATATTAGTTGGGGCTTCTTGATGAGGCACCAAACGCAAGTATGAAGTTGGAATTGTATTTCCAAAAGCGGTTAGCGGTGCTGCTAAATCTAACAAACCAGCAATAATTTTTTTTGCCGTATCGGTTAATCCATTATCATCAGCCATTTGATTTACTCCATCTTTTTCAGCTAGCATATGTATGTGAAGTCCGCTTCCTGCTTTTCCCACAGTAATTTTGGGAGCAAAACTTATGTTTACTCCGTATTTATAACCCAACATTCTGAGAACCCATTTTGCAATTACCATTTGGTCGGCTGTGTCTTCCACATCAACCGGCAAAAATTCTATTTCGTTTTGCTCAAAATATTCTTCTCCTTTACAGAAATTCCCGACCTCTGAATGACCGTATTTTATAATTCCACCACATTGAGCAATCAATCGCATTGCTTCGGTTCGCAAATCTTCGAATTTTGCATAAGGTAAACTTGCGTGATAACCTTTTTGGTCAACTGCCGGAAACAAATCATCTTTTTCGCCAATTATATAGTATTCTAATTCACCTAAAGCTTTGAATTTCATTCCTGTAGCTTTTTGAAATTCACGATTTGCTTTTCTTAAAATATATTCAGGTGCACTTTCGAGCGGTAATCCGTCGCTGTTATAAAACGAACAAAGAATATCGAGTGTAGGAACTTCGGTAAATGGATTCAAAAATGCTGTTTTGAATCGAGGAATTACGTACAAATCGCTAGTATTAGCTTCAACGTACGAAAATAAACTCGAACCATCAACTCTTTCTCCGGTTGCAAAAATTGTTTCAAGATGATTTTTGCTTGTAATTACAAAATTCAAACTTTTCAGTTTTCCGTCTTCAGCTACGTATCTAAAATTTAGCATTTCGATATCAAAATCTTCAACAATTTTTATGATGTCGGTTCGTGTAAATTCCCATGTTGGCTTATTCAAATGGCGAACCAATGGATTCGGACTCAATAAAATTTCTGACTCTTTCATTTTATAATTGCTTTTTAAATAATTTTTAACGACAAGATATTGCAAATATATCAACGTACAATGAATTGTGTTTATGTTATTGGACTTTTTTTATGCATTTTTTAATTCCATATTGCACCAAACCCGAATTCCAAATCTACATTAAACGTGGAATTCAAATATTTTTGCTAAATTCGTACTACAAACTTCATAAAATGCTAAATCTGAAGATATGAATAATTTAGAATGGTCATCAACATATGAAACTGGAATTGGTAAAATCGATAATCAACATAAAAATTTTCTTGAAATCATAACTACGATTCAAAAAGTTGAAAAAGAAAATTCGGATGTAAAAAAAGTAATGCGGACAATTAATGAATTAGTAAAATATGCTCAGTATCATTTCTTAAGCGAAGAAAATTTCATGGAGGAAATCAACTACCCTGAATTTCAATTACATAAACAATTGCACTACAAGCTAATTGAACTTTTGAATATTGAGAAAAACAATCTAGAATTAAATCAAATATCACTTTCCCACTTCTTGGATTTTGCAGTAAACTGGTTTAAAAATCATACTGTGAATGAAGACAAAAAGATTGCTGAGTTTTTTCGAGCACAAATATAATTTTCTCTCTTTTCTTTGTTGAAACTCGTCCCAAATTAATTAACTAAGCTATCGAATTGAATTTTAATCCCCTATCGTTTAACATTTCTAACATTTTGTTAGCTTTGTAAAAAATATATCCTTTTATGCAAGTAAACCAAAGCGGAGCAAAATATTCGGCAATTGTTGGAATAGGCGAAAGAATAAAAAAACTTAGTGCTGAAACTGGCGAAAAATATTTATTATTGAATCGCGGAGTAAATTCAGTTTGTAATATTGATTTATCGCAAGTGGTTAAAGAAATAGATTTTAATTCCACTAAAATGCAAGTTTATCCTTCGTCGCAAGGCTTACAAGAATTGCGAGAAGCCATTAACGCAACATATTTCGAAAATATTGCCAACGATTCAAACATATATATTACAGCCGGAGGAATGTCGGGTTTGGATTTGATTTTTCAAACCTTAAATGTCGAAAAAATTTACTTGCCTTCATATTTTTGGGGTTCATACATGAATGTAATGAAAATCAGAAACATAAAAGAGGATTTTTACGATTCGTTTTCTGAATTAACAACAAATATTGAGAATCTTAAAAACTCGGCTGTTGTTATTTGCGACCCAAATAATCCCATTGGGGGTAAATATTCTGATGAAAAGTTATTATCGTTAATAAAATTGCTTAACGACAATGGTGTAGTAATTATTTACGATAGTCCCTACCGCAGAATATTTTTTGAAACCGACAATTTTTATGCAAAATTATTGACATTTCCCGAATTAATAATTGTCGATAGTTTTAGCAAATCAGTAGGTTTAAGCGGTCAACGAATCGGATTTGTTCATTCGGTAAATCAAGATTTTAATCATGAATTAGGCATTCGCTTAATGTATGCAACAAATGGAATTAATGCTTTTTCACAAATTTTGATTCAGAAACTATTAACTTCAGTTGCAGGAAAAAAAGCTGTAACCGATTTTAAAACGGAAACCTGCGATGGCATTCGTAAAAATATCGAATACCTAAAATCAAAAAAATTGCTTGCAACAGAATTTTACCACGAAACCGAGCCAAAGGGCATTTTTGTGATTGTAAATAAATCGGAACAAGAGCTCTTAGAAAAGAAAATAGCAAGTGTTTCGCTAAGTTTTTTTACTCGAAAATATAAAGCAACAGCTGAAAAATACGCACGTATTTGTGTTTCGGTTCCACATAATGAATTTGTAGAATTTATGTCGAGATTTTAAAATGTGTGGAATAACCGGAATATTTTCTTTTAACGAAGACGGAAAGCTGTTTCATTCAGGAATCTGCAGTTCGGTTGATTCGTTAAAACAACGAGGTCCCGACGCTTCGGGAATTGTTCATTTCGACTCATGCTCGATGGGACATACTCGCTTATCGGTAATCGACACGAGCGATGCAGCATCTCAACCCTTTACAGATATTTCGAAAAGATACACCATTGTTTTCAATGGTGAGTTTTACAATTACGTGGAACATCGCAAAAACCTTGAAAAAAGAGGAATTGTGTTTAAATCGAATAGCGATACCGAAGTTTTACTCTATATGTATATTCAGTACGGACCTGAATTTATTCGAGAAGTAAATGGTTGTTTTGCAATTGCGATTTACGATAATCAGAGCGAAAAATTATTTCTTGCACGCGACAGATTTGGGATTAAACCAATGCTGATTTATAACGATAAAGATAAAATTATTTTTGCTTCCGAAATGAAGGCTATCATGGCTTTTGACATTCCTAAAAAAATCGACAGCACTTCGCTTTATCAATATATTCAACTAAATTATATCCCTTCTACCTTTTCAATTTTCGAAAACGTAAATAAACTAACGCAAGCTTGTTACATGCTAATTTCGAAAGAGAAGATTGAAAAAAAACAATATTATCAAATTCCCTTCGACAACATAAAAAAATCCTCATTTTCGTATGAAAGTGCGAAAGAAAATTTAAAAATTTTAGTTGAAGATGCCGTCAAAAGGCGATTGGTTTCCGACGTTCCACTCGGTGCTTTTCTAAGTGGAGGAATCGACTCGTCTGTTATAGTTTCGATTGCTAGCAAACACATTGATAAATTAAACACCTTTTCGATTGGATACAAAGACGAAGCATTTTTTGACGAAACAAACTATGCAAATTTGGTTGCCAAAAAATTTAATACAAACCATACTGTTTTCAAACTATCAAACGACGATTTATTTCAACATTTTCAACAATTTATCGATTATATCGACGAACCTTTTGCCGACTCATCTGCTCTGGCTGTATATATTTTGAGCCAAGAAACGAAAAAACATGTAACCGTCGCATTATCGGGCGATGGTGCCGACGAACTTTTTTCGGGATACAACAAGCACTCGGCTCACTTGAAAGCACTAAATAATAGCATGCTGAATTCCTTGTTGAAAAATTCAAGTACAATAACGAATTTTTTTCCAAAATCCCGAAATAATAAAATACTGAATAAAATTAGACAAGCACATCGTTTCTCAATTGGCTTAAATTTAAACGACAAAGACCGTTATTGGCGTTGGTGCTCATTGGTTGATGAAAGTAACGCGGAAAAATATTTTAAAAACATTCCAAGTGTCCACGAACACAAAGTAAGAAAAGAAATTTTCACTCAACATGTAATAGGCAATAGCATTTCCGAAATAATGCTCTCTGATTTTGGACTGGTACTTCCTTCCGACATGTTGTTCAAGGTAGATATGATGTCAATGGCAAATGGACTAGAAGTTCGTGTTCCATTTTTAGATTACACTGTTGTAGACTTTGTTTTTAATCTACCCGACAATTTTAAGATTAATGCAAGGATGAGAAAACGTATTTTGCAAGATTCTTATCGCGAAGTTCTACCAAAAGAGCTTTATAACAGACCGAAACATGGTTTTGAAGTTCCTTTATTAAAGTGGTTTAAAGCTGAACTACGTGAGACAATATCACAACTTTTAAATCCCGAATTTATTGAATATCAAGGTATTTTTGATTACAAAAAAATTACTGAAATAAAAAAACAATTGGATTCAAACAATCCGCACGAAGTTCATGCACAAATATGGGCTCTAATAGTTTTTCAATATTGGTGGAAAAAAAACATACATTTATCAACATAAAAATAGATTCGGTAATGTTTTAAAAACATTTTCTTTTTAAAGCAGTACAAGGGTAAAATTTAGGTTACAAAAAACAAAATGCCAAGAGTACTCAGAATTATAAACAGATTTAATTTAGGAGGTCCTACATACAACGCTGCTTACCTTACAAAGTATCTTGCCCCCGATTACAAAACCTTGTTAATTGGAGGAATGAAAGACGAAACCGAAGATAGCTCCGAGTTTATTGTTGAGAATTTGGGTATCAGACCAATCATTATTCCTGAAATGCGAAGGGAAATAAATCCTAGAAATGACATCATTGCATATCAAAAATTAAAACACATTATTAAACGGTTCAAGCCAGACATTGTTCATACTCACGCTTCAAAGGCAGGCACGCTTGGTCGATTGGCGGCTTATAATTCAGGAGTTCCTGTTATTTTGCACACATTTCACGGACATGTTTTTCATTCTTATTTTGCTTCTTATAAATCAAAAGCATTTAAAAGTATAGAACAAGGTCTAGCTAGGCGGAGTACAAAAATTATTGCCATCAGTGATATTCAGAAATATGAGTTATCCGAAATTTATCATATTGCACCTGCCGAAAAAATTGAAGTAATCCCATTGGGATTTGATTTAGACCGGTTTCAAATTGATGTTCAAATCAAAAGAGTAGCCTTCAGAAAAAAATATAAAATCGAAGATAATGAAATTGCTGTTGGAATTATTGGAAGGCTAGTTCCAATCAAAAATCATCAACTTTTTTTAGAGGCAATCAAAAATGTTAAAGAAAAAACAGATAAAAAAATTCGTGCATTCATTGTTGGAGATGGTGAATCTAGAGCATTTATTGAACAAAAAGCGTCTGATTTAGGGCTAGATTTTTCAACAAATGGTAAAATCGCATCCTTAACTTTTACTTCTTGGATTAAAGAGGTTGACGAAGTTTATGCTGGACTTGATATAGTTGCTTTAACATCTCTAAACGAAGGAACTCCTGTCAGTTTAATAGAAGCACAAGCGTCAAACAAACCAATAGTAACAACAAATACCGGCGGAATCGAAAATATTGTTCAACCTGGAAAAACAGCTCTGTTGGCTGATAATGGAGATGTTCAAGATTTTTCAGAAAAGTTACTAAGATTAGTCAATGACGATGCATTTCGTTTGGAAATGTCTAACCGAGGATGGGATTTCGTAAAAGATAAATTTCATTACTCAAGGCTTGCTGAAGATATGAAAAACTTATACAATCGACTTTTATCACGCTAAACTATTCTGACAATAAGAAATTTTTATACCTTTGGTGATTAATATTTTTTGAAATGAGGTATGTATTTTTCATATTTTTGGTGTTAACGCTTTATTCGTGCAGAGTAATTCATCCGAATAAAATGTTTGAAACAGACAAGAAATTTTCATACAGCGAATTCAAACCATCTGAAAAAGAGTACAAAATTCGTCCATTCGACAAGCTTGAAGTTCGAATTACGACAAATGATGGTTTTAAACTGATAAACATAGAAGGTCAGGGAGCAAATATTCAACAAGGAGGGTTGGAATACCTTGTAGAGTTTGACGGCAAAGTAAAAGTTCCAACACTTGGACGAATTGATATTGCAGGATACACAATACGTGAAGCGGAGGCTTTTTTAGAAAGTAAGTATAAAGATTTTTATCAAAACCCGTTTGTACTGATTAAGGTTACAAATAGAAGAGTAGTTATTTTTTCATCTGGAAGTGAAAGTGCAAACGTCCTCAATATTGAAGAGGAGAACTTCACTCTTGTTGAAGCTATTGCAAAAACAGGAGGGCTATCAGATGCTAGTAAGGCTTATAAAATAAAATTGATTAGAGGAGATTTAAATAACCCCGAAATTTATGTTTTTAATATTTCTTCGATTAGAGACATGAAAGAGGCTAATTTTTTTCTGCAAGCAAACGATATAATTTATATTGACGCTAAACCTCGATATGCTTCTAGAATCCTTGCTGATGTTAATCCATATATAAGCCTGCTTACTACAATAATTTTGGTTTATTCAATTTTTGCAAAATAGATGGAAGAAAAAAAAATACCACTGATTAATGAGAAATTTGATTTAGGCTTATTTCTATTTGTATTTAGAAAAAGTATTTTATTAATTGGTATTTTTCTATTTTTAATCGTTGCTGTTATGTACGCTTATTTGCGGTACACTCCCCCATTATACAGAGCATCATCAGTAATACAAATAAATGATCAAAATCAAGCAGACAAACTTCTTAATTTAGAAAGCGTTTATGAAAACACAAATCTAGCTCATGTGGTTGAGCTTATTCGTTCAAAAGAATTTTTAAAAAGAGCATTTGAAAAATTACCACTTAGTATTGCCTATTATTCAGAGGGAACTTTTCTTACCAATGAATTATATCGCATGTCTCCCTTTACAGTTGAAGCAAATATTTTAGATTCAAGAATTTACGAAATTCCTATTTACATCGATTTCATTAGTTCAAAAGAGACTAAAGCGTTATATAAAATTGGTGAAGAGAATCATGAATTTGCAATTTATTCGAATGTTTGGAGTAATATTGGTCTAGCTGAGATTAAATTAAAAATTGACGACACATCACAAATTCAAGCTCAGCTATCCGATTTAAAACAAAATTCGTTTTATTTTATCATTAAAAATCCCAATAATGTTTATTTAGACCACTTCAGCAGACTTGAAGTCGCAGTTCAAAACCAGTTAGCACAAACCATCGAAATTGCGTTTAGCGACAATAATCCTCTCAAAACAGCCGAAATTGCAAATGTTATTGCTGAAGAATTTCTAACTTACGATGTAGAAAAGAAAAAAGAAAGTGCAAATCAGATACTTAGTTTTATAGAAGAGCAAGAATCAACTTTTGTAAAAAATATTGATGAAACAGAAAAAGCACTACACGACTTCAAAAAAGAAAATAATATAAACATTTCTGAATCAGAACTTAATACTCTATCACTTAATTTATATGCTTCAAAAATTGAAGAAATCGAAACAGAAATTTTAAACCTCGACTTTGAGTTAATTACATTAAAAAGGATTCAAGAACAAATAAATTCTAAAGCAAATCTTAATATATTTGAATTAATTGCTTTATTATCAGGAACAAAATCAGGAAATGTTATAGAAGGAATTTTAAATACCTTGCAATCGTTAATTACTCAAAAAGAAGTTCTCCTTAATGATGTAACAAACAATAATCATCAAATAAAAGTCGTAGATAAACAAATCGAAAACCAGAAAATGATTTTAACCGAATTTATTACCTCTGCAATTAGCCGTTTATCTAATAAAAAAGATGATTATAAGAAAAAATTGAACGAATTCGAAGGACAAGCATTTAACAAAGCTAGTTATAACGAAATGGAACTAGCTAAACTTAATCGAATCTATACCATTAATGAAGGTTTTTACAATCAGTTAATCGAGAAAAAAGCACAGTATTTAATCTCAAAGGCGGGCTATGTGTCTCAAAATGTAATATTAGAAAAAGCAATCGTTCCTCAATCTCCTATTAGCCCTAACAAAAAATTTATTTTCATTCTAGCTATTGTATCATTTCTGTTGATATCATTCATGCTTATTGCGATTAAATATTTAACATACAATGAAATAACTGGGATACATGATTTAAAAAGCTATACAGATTGTCCCGTACTAGGTTCAATTCCTATGTATAAGATAAATATTCCTGTTTCTCAACTACTTGTTCATCATAAACCGAACTCAGTTTTTTCAGAATCATTTAGAACTATCCGCTCAAATCTACAGTTTATTTCAAAAGACGAAGGCTCAAAAATTATCGCCATTTCATCTACGGTCTCTGGGGAAGGAAAAACTTTTGTTGCTGTTAACTTAGGAGGAATAATGGCTATTTCTGGAAAAAAAATTATCATCGTTGATATGGACTTACGTAAGCCAAGAATTCATTTAAGTTTCAATACCGATAATAGTAAAGGGATGAGTACAATTTTGATTAATAAAAATACAATTGACGAGTGTATAAAAAAATCAGAATTAGAAAACTTAGATTTCATAACAGCTGGTCCCATTCCTCCAAACCCATCTGAAATATCGATGAAAAAATATACTGAGCATGTGTTTCAAGAGCTTAAAAGCAGATACGATGTGGTTATTATTGATACGCCTCCTATTGGGATTGTTAACGACGCGATGAATAGTTTCCAACAAGCTGATTATCCTATTTATGTTACAAAAGCAAACTTTTCTAAGAGAAGTTTTATTCACAATATTAACCACCTCGCGTTTGAGAAAGGCATAACAGAGCTGAGCGTTGTATTAAACAATGTTGACGTAAGCTCACGTCGATATGGTTATTCATATCGCTATGGATACGGTTATGGTTATGGCTATGGGTATGGCAAAGGCTATGGAGGAGGATATTATGACGAAAATACTCCTCAGAAAAAAACTCTTTTACAAAAATTATTGTTTTGGAAAAATAAAAAATAATGTCACTACTTGAATTAGTTTTATTCTTTATCGTATTTTTAGTAATAAGCGGATTATTACATCGTTTTTTATACAAAAAATCATTTAAATATTCACTTAGAAAGGCAAATCCTAATGCTGAAAGATGGAGTTCTCAATCTAAACCTGTTTCGGGCGGGATTACTTTTTATCTAATGTTTTTGCTATCTGTTATCTCCTACTTTTTTATTTTTAAAAACGAGGGGCTCGATAATCAATTTATAATTCCATTTTTCATCATCATTACCTTGTCTTTTTTAATGGGCTTAGCCGATGATATTATTAATTCATCTCCATATTTTAAACTTTTTGTGCAAATCTTAAGCGGATTCATATTAATAAAGTTTGGAATTATTATCGATTTATTTTCAAATCCATATTTGAATTATGCAATTACTATTTTTTGGATTGTTGGAATTATGAATTCAATTAATATGATTGACAACATGGATGCAATTTCATCATTAATTACGATTTCTATACTGATTATCGTACTTTCTTTAATTGTATTCATTGGGCATTTCGATGTCTTTCTGTTATTTGTTTTATTAGCGACTTTAGCATCACTGCTTAGCTTCTTAATTTTTAATTGGTACCCAGCTAAAATGTACATGGGAGATAGTGGAAGCCAATTTATTGGAGCTTTATTAGCTTTATTTGGAATACTCTTTTTTTGGAATTCAGGCGATACTGAAATAACAGGTGTTTTTAGAAAATTCATTACCGTTTTGTTAGCCTTTTTAGTTCCAATAGTCGATACTACAACCGTAACTTTAAATCGAATTTTAAAAGGGAAGTCTCCTTTTCAAGGAGGACGCGACCACACAACTCACCATCTTTCGTACATGGGAATGAGTGAACGAGGCATCGCAATATTCTTGTTTTCACTTTCATTATTTTCAGGTCTCTTATCTTTTTATGTCATCAATTATGTCCAAGATTGGAAAATATTTCAAATAATTCTTTTAGGATTATTCGTTATTTCTGTTTTTTCTTTTTTATTTTCAATCACAAAAATTTACAAGCCTAAAAAATGAACAAGCTCTCCAAAAATATATTGTCTAAAATCGGAATTGGATTAGCATTGGTAGCTATAGCATTTGGCATTTTTCAAATTTTTAATTTTTCTATAAATCATGATGAGAATATACTTTCAAATGAATTTGCGAAAAGACATGCTGTATATTCAATTGAATTACCAAAACAAATTGATTTTGCAGGCGAAAATGTTCCCTTAGAAAACTTTGATATCAGAGAAAGTTTAGACCGCGAAATACATGTAAATGCTTATTGGCAATCTCAAACAATTCTATTTATAAAAAAAGCAAATCGTTTTTTCCCGATTATCGAACCAATTTTAAAAAAAAATAACATTCCCGACGACTTCAAGTATTTAGCAGTAGCCGAAAGCGGTTTAGCAAATGTTGTTTCTCCATCAGGAGCAAGAGGTTATTGGCAGTTTTTAGACAATACAGCCAAAGAATATAACTTAGAAATTACCGATGAAGTTGATGAAAGATATTGCATCGAAAAATCGACTCAAGCAGCTTGCGATTTTTTTAATGAATCATATCGGGTATATAAAAATTGGACACTTGTTGCAGCCTCATACAACATGGGAAAAGGAGGAATCAATAAACAAATCGAAAGACAAAACGTTCGTAATTATTATGATTTGCTTTTAAATGAAGAAACCGCAAGGTATATATTTAGAGTTATTGCACTGAAATTAATTCTTTCATCTCCCGAAAAATTTGGTTATCACATTTTGCAAAAAGATAAATATTTGCCATACGAATATGATACTGTTCACGTCGATTCAACGGTTTCTAATTTTACTGATTTTGCTGCATCTTACGAAACAAGTTATAAAATGCTTAAATTATTTAACCCTTGGTTAAGAGATATTTCCCTCCCAGTTAAGAACAAGATTTATATTATAAAAATACCAAAAAAAGACTTTAGATTAAAAGTTTTTGAATCACTTGACGATAATTCTGATTCCCTCCAAAACGAATAATGAACAATCTCATAAATCATAATTTTACAACAGAAACTGCTTTTGTTTCGGAAGATGAAAATATTCAGGTTATTGGTGCTCGTGAACACAACCTAAAAAATATTGATGTTATTATTCCGAGAAATAAATTAACAGTTATTACAGGACTAAGCGGGAGCGGAAAATCCTCGCTTGCATTTGATACAATATATGCAGAAGGACAGCGACGATACATGGAAACCTTCTCCGCATATGCTCGTCAATTCCTTGGAAATATCGAAAGACCAGATGTGGACAAAATATCCGGATTGAGTCCAGTAATTTCTATCGAACAAAAAACGACCAATAAAAATCCACGTTCAACCGTTGGAACAACTACTGAGATTTACGATTTTATTCGTTTGCTTTATGCCAAAGTATCAAAAGCATATTCGTATGCTACGGGAGAAGAAATGGTGAAATATACAAGCGAACAAATTATTGAACTGCTCTACGATAAATATTTAAACAAAAAAATCATTTTGCTAGCCCCCTTAGTAAAGGGACGAAAAGGGCATTACCGCGATTTGTTTGAGAATATCAGAACAAAAGGTTATTTATATGCACGGGTTGATGGAGAAATCGTTGATTTGTCTTTCGGGCTAAAAGTTGACAGATATAAAGCTCACGATATTGAAGTTGTGGTTGACAAACTTGAACTTAAAAATGATTTACACCAGCGATTAAAATCCTCTGTGCAAACAGCAATGAATCATGGGAAAGGACTAATGATGGTTTTAGATGTCGATAGCAACGAAGCAAAATATTACAGTCGCCATTTAATGTGCCCAACTACTGGAATTTCATATGAAGACCCTGCTCCGCATAGTTTTTCGTTTAATTCACCAAAAGGTGCCTGCCCTGTTTGTAATGGACTTGGAGAAGTTGCAGATATTGATTTCGACAAAATTATTCCCGATCGAAATCTTTCAATATTCGATGGAGCAATTGTTCCTATTGGGAAACATAAAAATTCTGTAATCTTTTGGCAACTCGAAGCAATTGCCGAAAAATATGATTTTACGCTTAAAACTCCTGTGAAAGACATTTCTGAAGAAGCCTTGAACATAATACTCCACGGCTCTAGCGAATCCTTTCGATTAAAAAACACACCTTTAGGAGAGTCCTCAAACTATTTTTTGTCATACAATGGGGTTATTAGTTATATTAATAAAAATCTCGAAGAAACACAATCTAAATCTGCATTAACATGGGCAAATCAATTTGTTGTTGATATTAAGTGCCCTGAATGCCAAGGGAAAAGATTAAAAAAAGAAGCATTGAATTTTAAACTATTGGACAAAAATATTTCGGAACTTTCAAATTTAGATATTTCTGATTTATACAATTGGTTTGAGACTTTACCTGAGAAACTTGACAAAAAACAACAAGAAATTTCCAAAGAAATCATTAAGGAAATTCTTGTTCGATTAAAATTTTTGCTAAACGTTGGACTCGAATACCTAACGATTAACAGAAGTTCAAGAACCTTATCTGGAGGTGAAAGTCAACGAATTAGACTAGCAACTCAAATAGGTTCTCAACTTGTGAATGTGCTTTATATTCTAGATGAACCGAGCATTGGCTTGCATCAAAAAGATAATATTAAATTGATTGATTCTTTAAAAGAGTTGCGTGATGCAGGGAATTCGGTAATCGTCGTTGAACACGATAAAGAGACAATTTTATCTGCCGATTATGTAGTTGATATTGGACCATTTGCAGGTCGCTTCGGCGGAAAGGTTTCTGCCATTGGAACTCCTCAAGAAATATTAGCCTCAAATACGCTGACAGCTCAATATCTAAACGGAGTAAAAAAAATTCCGATTCCAAAAAAAAGAAGAGAAGGAAGTGGTAAAAATATTTCCTTAATCGGAGCCACCGGAAATAATTTAAAAAATGTGAATATAACAATTCCGCTTGGGACTTTAACCTGTATTACAGGAGTCTCTGGAAGTGGAAAATCATCATTGATTAACTCAACATTATACCCTATATTAAGTCAAAAATTCTACAATTCTAAAAAAGAACCGCTTAAATATGAAAGCATTGACGGGATTCAATTCCTTGATAAAGTTATTGAAGTTGACCAATCTCCAATTGGACGAACGCCCCGCTCAAACCCTGCGACTTATACAGGAATTTTCAACGATATCCGTAAAATTTTCGAGCTGCTTCCTGAATCAAAAATAAGAGGATACAAACAAAGTCGATTTTCATTCAATGTAAAAGGCGGACGATGCGAAACTTGTCAAGGTGCTGGATTGAAAACCATTGAGATGAACTTTTTACCCGACGTTCACGTCAAGTGCGAAGAATGTAATGGAAAAAGATACAATCGAGAAACTCTTGAAGTTCGTTACAAAGGAAAATCAATAAACGATGTTTTAAATTGTACCATCAATCAATCCTACGAATTATTTCAAAACATTCCTTCCATTGCCCGAAAACTAAAAACAATTCAAGATGTTGGTTTAGGGTATATTACTTTGGGGCAGGCATCTACAACTCTTTCAGGTGGCGAAGCTCAACGAATAAAACTCGCGACAGAACTTGCCAAAAAAGATACTGGAAATACAATATATATTCTTGACGAACCAACAACAGGCTTGCATTTCGACGATATTAGAGTGCTTTTAGATGTTCTTAATCGTTTAGTAGATAAAGGCAATACAATAATCGTCATTGAACACAACATGGATGTTATTAAAGTTGCCGATTATATTATTGACTTAGGGAAAGATGGAGGAAAAAATGGAGGAGAAATCCTTTTTAGCGGAAAACCCGAAGATTTAATTCAAATTTCAAATAGTTATACCGCAACTTATTTAAGAAATGAACTTAATGCTTAAATTGTTGATAACCTCTAAACCCTACATTTTTATTCTCATAAATCAATAAGCAAGAAGTTATTATCAACAAATTGTTAATAAATTATACTTCTCATCTGTTTTTTTAATATATTTGAATATATATTTGTAAAGGTTGTAAAAGTTAAACACTAAAAATCAGATGTTTAAAAATATTTTAATTATTGCAAATCTCGTTGTTATTCTGTTTTTCAATTTTTTTGAAAACGATGTGTCGGTTACTATAAATGCTCCTGACACAGTTACAGCGGGCGACACCTTTATTGTTGAGGTTGTTATAAACAAAGGAACGATTAACGATTTTTCTCGTTTTACACAAGAAATGCCCTTAGGTTTTTTTCCTTCCCCTCTTGAATCGAAGGGTGGAGACTTCCGTTTTCAAGACCAAAAATTAAAAATTTTATGGTATAAAGGAGGTCTGCCAAGCGATGCTGAATTTAAAATTTCATATCAGATTGTAGTTGACCCAACCATTGCTGGTACTGTTGTGTTAGATGGAGAATTTTCATATGTTGACGAAGGTAGCACTGGAAGAAAGGGACCAAAAACTCCGATTATGCTAACTATTCTAAAAGGAGATATTGAACCAATTACAACTTATGCCGATAATCTCGAAAATTATAAAAGTTCAGCCGTTCCTTCAGCCAATGTTTCATGTACTCGCCAACGTCCATTTACAAACGAAGCTGGAGAAATAATTGTAAATGTTATGGTTGAAAAAAATAATATTAATAGCTACGGTAAAATACAAGAAACTATTCCCGAAGGATTTAGAGCGGTGAACAATTACGAAAGTCCAGATGTAATATTCTCGTTCAAAGATAAAACTGCAAAATTTTTATGGATGACACTTCCTGCAAACGATAAGTTTGTGGTTTCATACAAACTTATACCCGATGCAGGTTTTGGCATTGACAATTTAGGCTCAGGTGCAATAAATGGAGAGTTCTCGTACGTTGACAAAAACGACGTTACAGTTCCTGTTCCAATTGTAGAAAAAGACGTTGATTTAAGCGACCCAAAATTACTTGCTGTCGGCGTTTCTACAGGAGGAACTACTACGGGTGGGACAACAACTACAGGTGGCACTACTACAACAACGGGAGGAACATCATCGACTGGAAGTGGAGAAAATAAAACTACGGTGATTGATCCTGAAACAGGAGTCAGTTATAAGGTTCAAATAGGAGCTTATAAAAGAAATTTAGATGTTGCTTATTTCAAAACTCAAAAAGTTAATGAGCCTGTGAAAAAAATACTCCACAATGGATTAAATAAATATTTAGTAGGTAAATTTGAAGTATATAAAGATGCTCGCGACCATCGTGTAAATGTGTGGAACAATACTCCTATTCGAGATGCTTTCGTTACAGCTTATAAAGACGGTGAAAGAATTACCGTTCAAGAAGCTCTAATGATAACAAATGACAATTGGTTGCAATAATTCAAACTATTTTATTATTTTTACGTATTATTGTGGTAAATTTTTGCTAATGAGATTATCAATAATACTATTTTTAATTGCAATTTCAACAGTTTCATTGTTCGCTCAAAACACTGAAAAAACTGACTCAACAGGCGGTTCATGGTTTGATGTACTCGAAGAATTAGCTAAAGATTCAACCGAAAACGATAATTTATTCGATTCTAGTTCAGATACTACAAATGCACAAAATAACCAAGAGGTAGAGGATAGCCCTTCTACAGACTCTCCCGTTTCGATTTTAAATAACGGAGAAGACGCAAATATACCAAGTTCGACAGAAGAAACATATTACGAAGACTCGGCAGCACCAGAAGATACCTCAAACGAAGAATTATATAAACCAGAAATCGGATTTGGAAGCGGTTTATTAACCTATATGGGAGATGTAAACGACAGTTATCGAAAAAATCCAGTTGTTGGACGTATCGGTCATAATTTACTAATTACTAGAAAAATAAATGATTTTTTGACCTTGAATTTTAACGTAGTTCAGGGTGTACTTACTGGAAATGAAAGAACCGAAGACAGAAGCCTTAATTTTAAAACCGAAATTCTTTCAGGAGGAGTATGTGCGTCGTATAATTTTTATCATTTACTCAAAAAGCCACGAACAATAATGCCGTTTTTCTCACTTGGTTTAGAGTCTTTCGAATTTAATTCTAAAGGCGATTTGTACGATGCTTATGGAAACTATTATTATTATTGGGACGACGGAAGCATTCGAAATCTTCCCGAAACTTCCCCAAATGCTGGACAAAGCATTATGTTGCAACGCGATTATAACTACGAAACCGATTTACGTGAATTAAATGCTGATGATTTAGGAACGTATCAACAAGTTGCTTTTGGAATTCCAATTGATTTTGGAGTCGATTTAAAAGTAACAAATTGGATAACCATGCGTTTGGGTACTGCCATTCACTTCACGTTTAACGATTTAATTGATAATATTAATTCAAAAGGAGAAGGCGTTCGTCAAGGATCTGCCGGAACTGATAAATTTATGTACACCTACTTTTCGTTCCGATTTAACTTATTTTCAATTCACAACAACTCGCCTGAAGATTTATTGTACGACGATGCTTTGTTCGCAGACCTAAACAGCGACGATGATGGAGATGGGGTTTTAGATTTTGATGACCAATGTGCGGGTTCACCTGCGGGAGCTACCGTTGATGAAAAAGGCTGTCCTCTCGATAAAGATGAAGATGGAATTCCTGACATTTTAGACAAAGAAGAAAGTACTCCAAAAGATATTTTCTATGTTGATGCGAATGGAGTTGGCAAAACAGAAGATGACTTATTAAATTCAGCTGTAAACGATTCTATTGCCGTTACCTCAGAAGAAGCCAAAAAATATTATTCAAGCATGAGTGGAGCAAGCAAGAAATTTGAAAGTTTTTATGTTGAGATTCCCGAACGATTTAAAATATTCGATTTAGATAAAGACTCTTATATTTCATCTGAAGAATTAACCAAAGCAATCGATATGTTCTTTGATTTTGATACAAATCTTACAATCAACGATATGTATATGCTTAACGATTTCTTCTTTGAACAAAATTCAGACTTTGAGGAATTTTAAATTATTCTCCAATAATTTTTACTAAAGCTCTTTTTCTACGTTTTCCATCAAATTCACCGTAAAAAATTTGTTCCCACGGTCCAAAATCCAGCTTTCCATTTGTTACAGCAACAACCACTTCTCGTCCCATAATAGTCCGCTTTAAATGAGCATCTGCATTATCTTCAAAACCATTGTGCCGATATTGCGAATACGGTTTTTCGGGAGCTAGTTTTTCTAGCCAAACTTCAAAATCATGATGCAAACCAGATTCATCATCATTAATGAACACACTTGACGTAATGTGCATTGCGTTTACTAGGCACAGCCCTTCTTTTATGCCACTTTCTTGTAAACACTGATTAATAATTGGAGTTATATTTACTAATTCACGTCGTAATTTAATATCAAACCAAAGTTCCTTTCTATACGATTTCATCTGTTTATAATTTACTAATTTTATGGAATCTAATACAGTTTATATGTTATTGTATGGAAAAAAAACTATCGATAATCGTTCTGTAAATATTTATTGTAGCTGCGAACCGATTTTTTCAAACTTACTGGAGCAATAGCATGATAAATAATTTTCCCTACAATATGAGTAACAAAAAATAGCGTTACTCCTGTAACTTCGTCAACATTAGAAGATGCAAGCAATGAACTTGCTAGTATTGGACCTCCCCACATGGTTATAAATCCAGCATATCGATATTTTTTGTAATTATTAAGATACAATAGAGCTTCGGTTGATTTTTCAATATATGGTCGAAGTTTTCCGCCGGCAAATCCTACATTTCTAGGATCCATTGTATTTGAATAAAATCGATGATTAATTAAGATAACAACTCCTGGACTATAAACTGAGTATGAACTAATAAATTCCCAGTCGGTTCTAAGGCTAATCGTATCAGGCTTAAATCGTTCTGTAATTATTGAAACTGACTCATCAGCATTTAATGGAGTTTCTAATTTTGAGTTTATCGAATTTTCGAGTACAAATCCGTCAATCTCATCAGATTTAATATTATAAAATGTTGTATCGTCAGAATTGTACAGATAAAAATCGAGCGATGTATTATGATCTTCGACAATGGTACAGTATATTGTATCTACATTGTTTTTAAGAATAATTAGGTCTTGTGAGTAGCTAAGTGAAGAAACAAAAAAAAGAAAAAACGCAAGAAATAGCTTAAATGATTTCATCGTTTTTTCTTTTTTATTTATACTGCTATTATGATTTAATTTGTTCGAATTCTTTCATGCAATCAACCAATGCTTGAACACTTTCTTTTGGTAGTGCATTATATGTTGAAGCTCTAAAACCTCCTGTCGAGCGATGTCCTTTAATTCCGATCATTCCTTTTGATTTTGCAAAGTCCATAAATGCATCCTCTAAGTCTTTGTAATTATCGTTCATTACGAAGCATATATTCATGATTGAGCGATCTTTTGGGTCTGGAATGGTACATTTGAAAAGCTTATTTCTTTCTATTTCGTCGTACAATAATTTTGCTTTTTCGAGATTAACTTTTTCCATTGCTTTTAGTCCACCATTTGCTTTTAACCATTTTAATGTTTGCAATGCAGCGAATAATGGCAACACAGGAGGAGTGTTAAACATTGAATCAGCTTCGATATGAGTACGATAATCCATCATCGTTGGGATATGGCGATTGAGTTTCCCCAACATATCTTCCCGAACAATAACAAAAGTAATACCCGCTGGAGCTAAATTCTTTTGAGCACCACCGTAAATCAAGGCATATTTTGAAATATCAACCGGACGGCTAAATATATCAGAAGACATATCGGCTACCAATGGAACATTCACATCAAAATCTTCACGAATTTCGGTTCCATACAATGTATTATTAGTTGTAATATGAAGATAATCAACATCCGATGGAACTTTCCATCCTCTAGGAATGTAATTGTAATTCTTATCTTTTGAAGAAGCAATTTCGATAACTTCACCGAAATTTTTAGCTTCTTTAGCTGCTTTTGAAGCCCATCCTCCTGTTACAAGGTAAGCTGCTTTTCCATTTAATAAGTTATAAGGAACCATCAAAAATTGGGTGCTTGCTCCTCCTCCTAAAAATAGTACTTTATACCCTTCAGGAATATTCAATAATTCTTTGAACAAAGCTACAGTTTCGTCCATTACTGCGATTACTTCCTTGCTACGGTGCGAAATTTCCATGATAGAAAGTCCTGTCCCAGCAAAATTAATTACTGCTTTTGCTGTTTCTTCGATTGTTACTTGTGGTAAAATCGAAGGTCCTGCATAAAAATTATGTTTTTTCATATGTGAAATTTATTTTGATATATTTTAAAAATAAACCGTTTTAATTAGCATTAAAATTAAAACAAAAAAATCAAATCATAGATGATTTACAACATTTTTAGTGTGCCTTTATCGAAATACGGCAAAACCTCTGTCGAATCTATAGTAAAACAGTAATCTATAACATCGTCTAAACCAAGTTTTTTTAATCGATGTCGATGTGCAATTTTTTCCTTGTAGTTTGTCAAATCATTTTTGGCAATATTCCATAAATCCATTGATGCGTTAGCCGAATCACACTTTGTAATGAATAATCCACTATTAATCAGTTTTTCGGATAAAGCTCCTGCAAACAATGTATCTTCAAGATTAAACCTATCTTTCCAGCCTGCACAAAGAATAAGCACATTCGCGGTTTTTGTTTTTAAATATTCCGAAACTCGAGTCAGGTTCATGAACGAACCAATAATGACTTGTTTCGAGTTTTTTCCCATTGTTATGGCATTTGTTCCGTTAGTTGTGCTGTACACCAGCTCCTTGCCTTTAACAATGTCCGATGTGAAATAATAAGGTGAATTTCCAAAGTCTGCAAACTCAAGTTTTTCGCCATCTCGTTCAGCAACAACTAAATATCCTTTTTTTTTATATTCCAACGCATTTTCAATAGTTTGCACAGGAATTACTTTATGCACACCATTATGAAACATGGTGGTAATCACTGTTGTAGCTCGTAAAATATCAACTACAACCACAATACTATCTTTTGAATCAAAAAGATGAAATTGCAATGGTGAAAAACAAACTTCGATTTTTGGTTTTTGTTGAACGACTGTCATTTTAATTATTTGTTTTCGGGAAAAATTAAACAAGCTATTTATAAGTATCGACAAAAGAAATAACTTCTTCGAGAAATTTATCGGTTTCATTAAGCATAACAGAGTGTCCCGAATTATCGAAAATGGTCATTTTTTTATTTTCTGAGCCTATATTTTCGTAGGCATCTAAACCAAGTTTTAGCGGAAGAACATAATCGTGTCGTCCCCATAAAATAAGGGTTGGTGTTTGAATTTTATAAAGTTCTGGAGTATAATCAATTTTCGAAACTTCATCGAACATGGTTGAGTTTGTCATTGATAAATTAAGCTTCGCCATCAATGGATTAAAAGACGAGAAATAATTATGATTCATTAATTCTCCTAATGTTACTCCATAGTCGCTCGTTATAATCTCATCCGTTGACAAATATTCCTCTGCTTTAAAACCAAAAGCATTCAACTGACTTTTATCTCCATCACTAATATTATTTGTATCAACTTCTGAGCAAAAATCAAGAATCTCTTGCCAGCCATCAAGTGAATTTTCATTTGCAATTTGGTCTTCGGCAATTGTAATCAAAGCTTGATTTACTATTTTAAAATCGGAAAAATTATGTGCACCATCGACTTCAATCCATCCAGAAATCAAATTTTGATTATTTTCTTTTAACAAAAATGCGGTGCCAAGTGTGCCTCCCCAGCTATGCCCAAGTAAAAAAAAGTTATTGTCATTACCATATTTGTACTTAAGCAATTTGATAAGAACTTCTAAATCTTTGACGTGTTGAGCAACTGTAACCATTTCATCATCGTATTTTCCTTGCGAAATTCCCGATCCTCGTTGGTCGTAATAAACTACAGCATATTTCTCTTCCAATGTTTCGGAAAAAGGCAAACATACGTCTTTGTAAACCTGATCATCGCCTCCAGGACCTCCATGCAGAATAATAATAAATGTATTTGAAGTTTTGTTTCCCTCAACAAAGACGGGCATATAAGCACCTTCGGTTTTTAGATAAAAAAAGTTATCTCCATCTGACATGTCGCTTTTTTTACAGGCAGCAATCATTAAAATAACCATTATAATAATTACGAACTTATTCATGTTTTAAGTGGTTTTTTAGCATTTTAACACGCAATCCAAGTTCAAAAGCAAAATTCATGTTTGCTGAATTATTATATGGCGTGTACATAAAATATGTGAGCTTATAAAAAATTGCCGTTGGAATTGTTTTCTTGTACATAAAATTCCAACCGTGCGTATAAGAAAAACTTGGCATAAAGTAGAACCTTCCGGGTAAAAAAACTTTTTTGAATTGGTCGCTTTCATCGAGTTCGTAAGTTGGACCTAAAAAAGTTCTAAGCATTCCTAGCCCAAATGAAAATCCTCTGTATTTCCCTTTTCTTCCTGTTCGACGTTTTTCAGCTTCAAAATTGATAAAAAAACCACTGTGGTTTTGTCTGTGATAAAACATTCCTGAATTTAGCGATGCTATTAGTTCTTTTCTGATTGTTTTACTCCCTTTTCCGTTCATAACATCCATTCTTGATAAGATTGGATAACGTGGGATTTCTTTAATTTTTCTTCGTAAAGGATATTCAACTCCAACCTTTATCCCTGGATGAAAAGTAACGACTCCGTGATAGCCAATTCTTATGTCGAGCATATCAATAGAAGTTGTATCACGATAAACTTTCTTTGTGGGACGGTTCAATTCCTGAGCTTGATAAACTAGTGAAAGAAGTAGAAAGCTTATTAAAAATATTGTTTTTTTCATGCTTTGTTTTAACGTATTTCTTTCAATTCACGATTTCATTCCCTTTAAACCTCCAAGGTTTTGAAAACCTTGAAGGTTTTTGTTTTTTTTTGCTTCGTAGTTTTATTCTTTAAGAACTTTGCCAAAGTTTGGAAATTTGGCAAAGTTGGAATTTACAATTCAACTATTATTATTTTTCATTTTTGCTCGCTTATCTAACAACTCGTCGATTTCGTAACTAGAAAGGTTAGGCTGTTTCAGCATTTGGTCAATTTCTGATATTTCGTTTACAACGATTTGAGCTTGTTCATTGGATTCGTCTATTTCTCCAAGCTCCTCTTTCAATTGTTCAATAGCGTGTTCAATCATTTCCTTAATAGGTAAGCCAACTTGATTTATCATTTCTTCAGGAAAAGTATCTTTTATCATATCGTAATTCTCGACTAAAGCATCAAGATTCTTAATCATTCCATTATCTATTCCTGAATACTCATCTCCTTTCGCTTTATCTCGAAGTTTTTTGAATAAATCAATCAATTTATCCAAATTTTCTTTAAACGATTTATTATTACTATTCATTGGCTTGCTTTTCAAGTGTTTCTAACAAGTATTGTTTGTTAATTTGTACAACACCGGCTTTTTCACAGACTAGGCTTCCTGCAACATTTGCGATAAATGCTAATTTTTCCATGTTAATTTTTGCCGCCATACAAAGTGCAGCAAGGCTAATCACAGTATCTCCAGCACCCGAAACATCGGCAATATCAATTTCGAGTGCATCGAAATGAGAATATGTATTTTTGTTCGCAATAAGGACTCCTTTTTCGGAGAGCGTAATCAACATGCTTTCGATGCTATTTTCCCTATTGTATTGATTTGCCAATCGGCTAATTTCATTAAAGTCGTTTTTCTCAACTTTTGCACTTAAGCCAAACACGAATTCTTTAAAATTAGGTTTTAAAAGAGCAATGTTTTTGTAATAGGAAAAATTATTTTTTTTAGGGTCAACTAAAATAGGGATGGCTCTTTCATTAGACAAATGAATAATTTCCGAAATTATTTTTTGTGTAATTACACCTTTATCGTAGTCTTCAAATATAATTGCATTGACTTTATTGTTTGCGATTATTTCTTTAAAACTGTTGATTAGTTTCAATTCTAATTCACTCGAAATATCGCAAGTAATTTCTTCGTCAACTCTCAGTAAATGCTGGTTGCCCCCTAAAATTCTTGTTTTTACGGTTGTTATTCGTTCCTTGCTTTCAATTATCCCTTCGGTTGATAGTTTTTCATGTTTAAGCAATTTCAAAAAAATATCGCCATAATTATCGTTTCCAATTATACTTAAAATAATAGGTTCAGCTCCCATTGATTTAATATTCAGTCCAACATTGGCTGCTCCTCCCAATCGGTCTTCTTTATTTTGAATCGTAACAATTGGAATCGGAGCTTCGGGCGAAATTCTATCAACTTTTCCCCACATGTATGAATCAATCATAACATCGCCAATAACAACTATTTTAAACTGATTAAACGAATCAAAAGTTTGTCTTATCGTCATTATAAATAGAAATTAAGCCTGCAAAAATGCAGACTTTATTATTTTGATAATATTTTTTAAAGATATTTTCACGAATTTTCATTTACTAAATATTCGTATCGTTCTCTGAAATCATCTAACGACATATTTGCAGTGGCCGCATATTTTGCTAATTCATTCGGATCGTTAAAATCGTCTTTAACCAATCGAATCATGTACTGTCGTGCAACCTCGTACGATGGTGATTTTTTATTAACCATTCTGATTTTCATGCGACCAGTATTTTTGTCCAAAATATCTTTAAAATACATCGGCACAAAATCTCCATTTTGCATCGAAACCAAAGCTCCACTACCGCCTTCTTGCAAAAACTTAGAAGCCATATAGCCTAAATCTCGACAATATTCCATATCAAACGGAATTGGATCGGCACATCTTAATTCATAGCCAATATTTTTAGCAACAACGGTAACCTTGATTCCGTATTCAACTAATCTTTTTTGAACATGAATCTTAAGTATTTCACCAAAATTCACTTCTGCTAATCTGATATTGTCGTGGTCGTCTTTTTCAACATGAACAAGTTCACTTAACTCCTTAGGATCCATATGTTCGACAAGTCCTTCGGCCAATACGGCTACTCCATCTTGTTTTCCATAACTCAATCGTTTTATGATTGAACCAACTAATATATCAACAACTTGTTTTAACGATATTTTTTCAGTTGGGAATTCTTCAGGAATAAGAGTTAGAGTAGCACCAGTTGCTTTTCCTATTGCAAGAGCTAAATGTCCTGCTTTGCGTCCCATGCTTATCACAAAATACCAACGAGACGTAGTCTGTGCATCGGTCATTATATTTTTAACTATCTCAACGCCAACGTGTCTAGCTGTTTGAAATCCAAAAGTTGGAATACCATGAGGTAAGTCCAAATCGTTGTCGATTGTTTTTGGAACATGAACTACAGTGATTCTTCCAGCCGCCATTTGCTCAAGACGATATGCCGAATATGCAGTATCGTCACCGCCAATTGTAATCAGTTTTGTAACGTTTAGTCGCAACAACGATGTAATCGTATTCTCTAGGTGTTTTGGATCTTTTGTTGGATTGTCTCTAGCAATTCCTAAAAACGAACCTCCTCTAAAATGAATTCGACTAACATCTTCAATATTCATTTTTATGATATGGGTAATATCGCCTTTCATTATGTATTTAAAGCCATCTAGTATTCCAACAACAGGAGTCCCTGATAAAATAGACCGAATGGTTGCGGCACTTATTACACTATTAATTCCTGGTGCGGGTCCGCCTGCGACTAAAATTGCAAGTTTTTTTGGTTCTAAACTCATGTTCGTATTTTTTTAATTTTATGATTAAGTTATTTATGATTTTTATTTTTTCAAATATACTTAAAGAATATTTTTTTTACAATAGCTGTCTAAAGATAATCGTTCGTTCGGCTATCTTTTGTGCTAATAATAAAAAATACATTTCACGAATAATGAACAACGATTTATGATGAGCCTGATTAAAGTTGAAAGTTTAAAAAGTTTGTAAAGTGGAATGTCAATTTTAATCTTCAATTAACAATTTTTAATTTCAATAGTTCGGTCGGTTTTTGTAGAAGATTGGAAATATTCATATTTCGTTTAATGTCTGATGCGTTGTAAATGAAACGATGTAGCTTAACTCGTAATATCCGCAGGGTCTTGCAGACCGCTCATATTCCTATTTATTAGGCAGAGTTATTTTAGGGTAATATATTTTTTACTAAATTCAGGTTCAATTGAGTTTATAAATAATAGCCAACCTTTAATCTTTGTTTTTAATTCATGAATTTTGTAGTCCACGTTTTCTTTAATTTCATCATTGTTTAAATACTCTTCATTGGAAATACCAAATTCGTGCATAATATGTCCTTTATATCCATACCTATTAATGTAGTGCATTTGTTGACGAATTTCCTTTTTCTTATTCTTAGATATTCTCGGTTTCTTATTATCGAAAACAGTTAAACCAGTAACATACTGTTTTTGACCTCGTTTCATCAATTTTATTTTTGACTTATTAATTGTGAACCCAAATTTCAACAGTTGTTCTTCTACTTTTGACAGAATGTCAATTTCTTCTTTTGATGAAAAGTATAGGTCATCGGCATACCTTGTGTAGCTAGCGTTTGTAAATTTTGAAAATATTAAATCTAATTCATGAAAGATGATATTTGCTAAAGTAGGACTTGTATGGAATCCCTGTACGAGTACATTATTATGAGTTGTTATTTTAGCAATTAAAGAGCTTATCTCATTCTGAAAGCCTAAATTATTTAGTGATTTAATAATCCTTTCTTTTGTAATTTTTTCGAAGTAATTTTCGATGTCAACTTTTAAAATATATTGTTTCCCTAAGTGTTCAGAAGCATTAGTTTTTATACCACGACCCTTAATGTAGCCATGAACGCAAGAAGACGGTACATATATTTTTCTTAGTTTTGAGTTTAGTACTTTTAAGCAATTAGTTAAATTATCTGAAGATGGAGAATATACAACCCTAAATCCGCCACTTTTTTTAGGAATTTCTATTTTTTCTACAGTTAGAACATTATTTAATATATCTGTTGAACTATTATTTCTTTCAATTATGATATAATCATTTTTGGATAATTCCGATAATATTTCTTTTTCAATATTAAGGAAATTTGAAAGTTTTTTGACAGTATCTATTTTTTTGTGTGACATAATAAAATAGCAGTGATTAAGGTAAGAAGAATTGATTTGTTTCATTGTCGAATACGACTCGTATCCTATTATTTATCCTTAATACACTGCCTTTTTAATTTTAGATTGTTTAGTTCAATTTGTTTGTCTTTAGGTGCTTGTCTACTGAAAAAACTATCTTCATTTAGAAAATGAATCAATGCAATTTTATCCTGTAGTGTTTCAAATGTTCTCGTAACCCATTCATCAATAGTCTTATTTTCATTTTCCTTTTGTACAAAAATTTTATTTAAGATAAAACATAAATAATCGACTATGGGCATATTTTGACAATGTTTGTCTACAATAGAGTACTCAACATTATAATCATCTTTAAAGATATTGAAAATTTCTTCAACAATTGCTTTTAATGATTTATTTTGAACTTCTAGTGTCTCAATATAAAAAACATTTTTATCACCCCTATTTCTTGTGATTCTGGGCTTAATTATTTTAAGTAACATTGATTTGATTATTTCATGGTCTGCATTTTCTTTTTTCAACCTTTTGAAATAATCATCATTTTTAAATAAAACTATAAAATAGGCTCTATAATTAAGTAATGGTAATATTCTGTAAAATTGTGTCCTTGCATCAAAATGGTCTTCTGTTGCGTGAAAGTTGTTTTTTAATATTTTTTCTCCAAATTTTGCCAATAAAGAGTCTTCTGCTAATTCCTCTTTTAATTCTTCTAATACTTTTTCAATTAATTTAGGCGTATCAGTTTTAATACAACCATAAGCAAATATCGGTTCATCATTGTTAATATGTCCAGTTTCATCAATGTAAAAGTAATTTGTTTTCATCAATTTTGTTCAACTTTGCCTAACGTTGTCGGTAAGGCCAGTAAGGGATTGCAGGCGATTTTTTGACAGATTCTGATGGAACAATGACAATATCATTTATTCTATAAAACGGAGCAAATAAATTTGAGTCATATATGAGAATGTTACATTGTCGAGACATTTCTCCATCCTTTGAAAGAATAAAGCCTTGTTCAATACTAACTCTTCTGGGCAAATAATTTTTAAGAAAAGCCCTTAAAATTTCTTCTGTCAAAGTCTCAATTGTTGGATTGTGCTTTTTTATAAGTTGCTTAACTTGACAAAACTTGTTAAGCAGCTCAAAATTAACGTATTCAAAATATTTTTTCACTCTTATTTATTAAATTCAATTGACTTCGATGATAAACACATAATTCTTTAATTTTTCAACTTGCTTTGTTAAAGGCAGGTTGATTAATAAATTGGATGATTGCAACGTTGGCTTTTGAGGTAGCAATTCTATAAGGTTCATAATGTAATTTGCTTTGATTGAATATGAAGCGTTTTCTGCACCAGTATGTTTAGCATTTATAATTCCAATAATATTTGCGTTACTATCAAATACGGGACCTCCACTATTACCAGGTTGTACTGGTGCTGAAATTTGATAAGAAGTGATGTCTCCTTGAAAACCCGTTCTAGAACTTATTATTCCACTTGTTAATTTAATTTCATCACCCATTGACGCAAGTAAAGGATAACCTAATACATAAACATTTTCTCCGACTTCTGAAAGTTCTGTTTTAATAACAAAAGGGATTATTCCTAAATCAAGATTATTATCTTCTATTTTAAGTAAAGATATATCATTATTCTTATCTGAATTAAGAACTTTTGCTATATATGTTTTATTAAAGTCGGAATTTACACCTCTAATTTTTATTTCTTTTGCATTTTCAATAACATGATAGTTGGTAACAATTATTCCATTCGAAGAAATTGCAAAACCTGTGCCGGTAACCGATTTATTTTCTTCTAATGATTTTATTATCATTTCTTTAGTTGGGTATATTTTTAACATTTCTATTTCGACTATTCTTTTTGTACGAGAAGTCATCATTTGCAATGTTGACATATCTGATCTGTTCCGACTTTCATTATTTATTCGGATATAATCATTTAATATCTCCTCAGAATTAATGTTATGTATGAAATTGAATTGACCATCAGAATAGTTAATTTGTGGGTTATCCCAATAGGTTCCTGTTGGCTTATCGTTTTTCTTAATGAATTTATTACTTAAATATGTTTGCGAGATTTTATACTGTTCAGCACTACCACCAATACTTACCATATAAGTCATATATTCTCCTTCACTAATTTTGACAACAACGGTATAAGGTCCGAAAATCTCCATTGTATTGTCAGCAGTTTTAGAAAGCAATTCATTATCATAGTATGTTATAGTATACCAAGTTGTTTTATAGATTCCTTCGATATTGTCGATATTTGAGATATTGTCTTTGAAATATTTTTTCCATTCTTCAAAATTTTTAGCTGTTTGACTAAAACTAATTAAAGTTGAAAGAATTAAGAGTAATGTTATAACTGTTCTCATATTTATTTTACTATTTTCAACCATAAACAAACTTATATAATAAAATTTATTTTAGCAAATTTCAATAACTAATTTACAAAATAATTAGTACTGCACAGTCCTCGATAATTTTACAACAAGCATTCCCAATATATGGAATTAACTAAAATTTAAACACATAGCAATCATGACCTATTTAGGAATAAAAGCTAGACAGTTTTTTTTGTTTATTTCAATGTGGCAGGGAAAATATCGATTGCAACTGTTTTTTCTTAATCTAAATCGTTAAAAATTGAATTTATTTCTGAACTTTGCCACTCATTTTAACTCATGATTGTAGAGTTTTTATCGTCATACGACATTTTTAGCTGGCAAATTATTGCACTATTAATCTTTTCAGGGTTTTTAGTTGGAATTATTAATACCATTGCAGGAAGTGGAACCATAATATCGTATTCTTTTTTCATCTTGCTTGGATTGCCTCCGGGTATCTCAAACGGAACTACCCGGTTAGGAGTAATTCTGCAAACTCTTGCAGCATCGCTGAATTTTAAAAAACAAAATGTACTTGACATAAAAAAGGGAATTATTTTAGGAATTCCAACTGTAATTGGCTCAATTGTAGGTGCTCAAATTGCTATAAGCCTGAATAAAAACATATTTGAACTAATCGTCGGATTTGTAATGATACTGATGCTCTTTTTCATTTTTTACAATCCAGACCAATGGATAAAAGGAAGACTTGATAAAGTTAAGCGTAAACCAACCTACATACAGTTATTGATTTTTTTTGTAATTGGAGTTTATGGTGGTTTTATTCATATTGGTGTTGGAATATTTTTACTTGCCGCATTGGTTTTAAATGCAGGATATGATTTGGTAAAAGCAAATGCATTAAAAGTTTTTATTGTGCTGCTTTATAGCCCATTTGCATTAGCTATTTTTATGTACAACAACCAAGTTGAATATGGAATGGGACTTATTTCTGCAATTGGAAATGTTTTTGGAGGATACATTGCTTCTCAATTTGCTGTTACTTGGGGAGCGAATATTATTCGATGGATGTTGGTTATAATTATTGTTTTATACACATCGCACCTTTTTGGACTTTTTGAACTCCTTTTTTCATAAATATTTATTTTACTGTAAATCTGAAACTTAATTAATATATCAAAATATACAGATACCAAGATTTGATAAACTGGCTAAATTTTTGATACATTTACGGTAAAATTTGTAAAAATACCTCAAATGAAACGTTTATTATTAATTGCAGGATTTATGCTTTCAAGTATAATTGCAATTCAAGCTTGCGAATTTGAAATTGAAGTAGTCGGCGAAAAAAAAGCGACTTATAAAATTGGAGACGAAATTGTTATAAAAGTAAAAGCCATCTTTATTCATCGTAATTGTGATGTTGTAATCAGCGATACGAAGTTTAATCCAACGGGGCTAAAAATAAAAAGTGCAACCGAATGGAAAGAAATTCAGCCCGGCGTATGGGAACGAAAAGTAAAATTAACCGTTGTCGGGACAAAAGACGGAAATCTAATTTTTAATGCTGTAAGAACTTGTCCCCGAACCGGAGGTTCAGGAAGTATTAAATTTATATCCGAACCGTTAAAAAGCTAAGCATGAATTCTTCTTTACAACTTCGTTTATTCTCGAAACTTATTTTCTTATTTTTTGTACTCATCTTTAATATTAATACCATTGCTGTTGCAAATGATAAGGCAGATACGTCGTCGGTTGTTGAAGATGAATTTAAAGAATGGAACGAAGATTCTGAAGATGAATTTAGTGAGTGGAATGAAAATACAACATCCAACGACAGTCTGAGTTCATGTGCATCGACATGTAAAAGCACAACGGGTTGTAATTCTTCATGTACATCGGCACAAGCCGAAGATAATACCGGACTATATTGGATATATTGGATTCTGGGATTTACCATTTTAGCCGGGATTCTGTCAAGAATACCATTTGCCAGAAATTTCAGAAATCTTTTTTTGCTGTCGTCGCTTCTTATTTTAGGTTTTTATCAAGGTGCATGCCCTTGTCCAATACTTCATTTCGAAAACACGATACTTTTTTTCACGGGCATGGATATTCCTTGGCAAAACATGATTTATTTTTTAGCCTTAATTCCAGTCACATATATCTTCGGAAAAGTTTGGTGCGGTTGGATTTGCCATTTAGGAGCTTTACAAGAGTTTTTATATCTTCCGGCTCGTTTTAATTTTCTTAAGAGTGCAAAATCTCAAACATTTCTAAAAATACTGCGATACATTTTAATAGCAGTATTAATTATCCAACTCGTTATACAACAAGAAGTTTTTTGGTGTAAAATCGACCCATTTATGCTAGCGTTTAATCTTCAACTTCCTTATGATAATGAAATACTCGGGGGAATTCTCTTGGGTTTAATTCTGCTTACATCATTATTTACATTTCGCCCTTTTTGTCGGGCAGCATGCCCAATCGGGATTTCGTTGGGATGGATTAGTGCTATTCCGGGGGCTTCTTTAATTGGAATAAACGGCAAATGTGCCGGTTGCAAAGTTTGCAATAATGCATGTAAAATAGATGCTATTTACAGAAAAGATAAACACAGCGAACTTGATAACCGTGAATGCATTGCCTGTACTGACTGTATTGATTCATGCAGTAAAGGCGGTTTAAATTTCATGCGAAAAAACAAAAAAAATAAAGTGAATGTAGATTGCACAAGTGAATGTAAAATCTAGTACATCAACTATAAATTTCTTCTTTTCACTTCTCGAATAATCAATTCTAATTCTCTACTTGATTGGCCTTTGACTGAGGAATTTTCGTCAGCTCGACGAAGTAAATAAGGCATAACTTCTTTTACTGGACCATACGGAATATATTTTGCTACATTATATCCCTCTTTTGATAAATTAAAACTGATATTGTCGCTCATGCCATACAATTGGGCAAAAAAGATTCTATCATCATTTTTTGAAATATTTTGCATAGCCATTAATTCGGTCAACAATAGGCAACTATCTTCGTTATGTGTCCCACAAAACAAATTCAAAATCTCGATGTTTTCAACACAAAGTTTCACCGCATTGTTAAATGTAATATTTGTTTCTTCTTTTGTTTTGAAGATGGGTGATAAATATTTCTTTTCTTGGGCTAATTTTCGCTCGTTTTCCATATACGCACCTCTAACCAACTTAATTCCCAACTTGAATTTTTCGTTTTTCGAACATTGAATTACTTCCTGTAAATAAAGCAATCTATCAGACCGATACATTTGTAATGTGTTAAAAATATATACTTCCGATGAATTGTGCTTTTTCATCATCGAAAAAGTAACATCATCAACAATTTGTTGAAACGAAAAATGTTCAGCGTCAACCAATAGCTTCACTTTTTGTTTTGATGCATGACTACATAATTTGTCAACTTTGTCAACAAAAAATTGAAATGCAATTTCTTCCTTTTCACTTAGCTTTTTTTGACTTGCTTTTTCGAGTATGTCTTTCGGGGCAAATGCACTGGGTTTAAAAACCGCAAATGAAATATTTTTATTTTTCGATGCCTGATTAATAGTTTCTATTGTTTCGTGAAATACCTCCATTATCTCATTTTCTACTGATTTTCCCTCAACAGAATAATCAAGAATCGATTTCACATTGTATTTTGCCAATGTTGAAATTACTTTTGAGCATTCAGCAATATTTTCGCCGCCACAAAATTGATGAAATATTAGTGGTTTTACTGCCCATCGTATAGGAAGATTAAGTTTTAAAGCAAAATTTACTGCAAATTTCCCAAACTCAAGCATAAAGCCAGAAAATAAATATCGAAAAATTATTAAAGATTTCTTCAGCTCTTTGTCCGATTTGTATTGGAAAGATATTTCCGTATTACTAAATTGAATCATAATATATTATGCCATTTTTTATGCAATAATTTATTTCATTAAAAAACATGAAATTATTGGATTTCCATGTTAAACCATTGTAAATTTATATAATATGATACTTCCAATGATGGTAAAGAAAAAAATCAAGAAATAGGCAATGAAATTATTAAATTGATTCATTTTTAGTTTTCTATTTATTTCTTCTAGATAGTTTTCAGAAACCCCACAAATTCCCATATCTCCCATGCAATCAGTATCAGAAGAAATAAGCTCATCATAAATTGACTGAAATTTTTTTTTTGACTTTTTATATTTCCCATTATTAAAAAGTTCTTGAGCTTCCATAAAATCATCCACTAAAAACAAGTTCGCCATTTAAAATCTCTTTATTTTTTCAATTGCGAGTAAAATATTTTCATTGGTTGCCGGAATTCTAAATTCGGGTTCAATTTCATGGTTTGTTACTGCCGAAATAGCATCTTTAATGGCTAACCAAGTGGAAAATGCCAACATAAATGGAGGCTCGCCCACGGCTTTGCTTCTTCGAATTGTGTTTGGGTTTGGAGCGTTTTGCAACAAATTAACATTAAATATTTCTGGAATATCCTGAATGCTTGGTATTTTGTATGTGTCGGGAGAATGATTCAATAAATTTCCTTTACCATCGTATTTCATTTCTTCGGTTGTAACCCAGCCAACTCCTTGAATAAAAGCTCCTTCAACTTGTCCTTTATCAATATCTGGATTTATCGATTCTCCAACATCATGTAAAATATCTGCACGTAAAAACTTGGTTCTTCCGGTTAAAACATCTAATTCGATTTCAGAAACCGACATTCCAAAAGCAAAGTAGAAAAATGGATTTCCTGTCCCTTTAGCTCTATCGAAATGAACGCCTGGAGTTTTGTAAAATCCTGTTGAACTTAAACTTACTCTACCTAAATAGCTGGCAGAAACAGCGTCTTTGAAACTAATTCTGCGATTTGTATTTTGTATATCAAAAACGGTATCGTTTTCAAAAACAATATTTTCAATTTTCGATTTTGAATCGGCGTTTTCGATATTAAATTTTTTGGCAATAAATTCCGAGATTCTTGATTTTAAAATATCTACGGCATTTTTTACAGCCATTCCGTTCATATCCGTACCCGAAGATGCTGCCGTTGGAGAAGTATTAGGAACTCTCGCAGTATTGGTAGAGTTTACACGAACTTTATCGTAATCAATTCCAAATTCAAGAGCTGCAACTTGTTTAATTTTCGTATTCAATCCTTGTCCCATTTCAGTTCCGCCATGACTAACTAAAACGGTTCCATCGTTATAAACATGAACCAATGCTCCTGCTTGATTTAAGAATGAAGTGGTAAATGAAATTCCAAATTTAATTGGAGTTAATGCCAAACCTCGTTTTACAAATTCATTTTTGGCATTGAATTCATCAACTTTTTTTCTTCTATTTTGATAATCAGATGTTTTTCTTATTTGTTCCCAAAGCATGAACAAGCGGTTGTTTTCTACTTTTTGTCCATAAGGAGTTGTATTTCGTTCTTCCATTCCCATAAAGTTACGAAAACGAATTTCGGCAGCATCAATTTTTAACTTTCGTGCAATTCGGTCAATAATGGTTTCCATACCAGCCATTCCTTGTGGACCGCCAAAACCTCTGTAAGCAGTATTTGAAGGAAGATTTGTTCGCCAAGCATTTCCTATAATTCGCATATTAGGAATGTAATATGAATTTTCGGCGTGCATCATTGCTCGCTCCAAAATCGACATGGTTAAATCGGTAGCCCAGCCAGCATCGGTACTTTGCTCAACATCAATTGCTGAGATAATTCCATCATTATCAAAAGCCGCTTTGTATTTCAATAAAAAACGATGACGCTTTCCAGTAATTTTTTGGTCTTCATCGCGAAAAAATCTCATTTTTACAGGACGTTTGGTGTTGACAGCTAAAATTGCAGTCCATGCAGCAATATGATTTGCTTCGCTCTCTTTGCCTCCAAAACCGCCACCCATTCGACGCATATCTACTTCAACCTGCATTTTGCTTATGCCTAAAACTTCTGAAACAATTGCTTGAATTTCTGAAGGATTTTGAGTCGAACTGTAAACTTTAATTTCTTGTCCTTCGCCGGGAAAGCATAATGCTGTTTGTGTTTCAAGATACCAATGTTCTTGACCACCAACGTAAAGAATATCTTCAATAATATTTTTTGCCGATTTGAATGCTTCTTCAATATTTCCGGTTTCAATCTTTCGTGGAGGCTGAATTAAATTTCCTAACTCCATCGATTTTTCAATAGTTAAAACCGGTTCTAATTCTTCAAATTCTATTTTGATTAATCTTTTTGCTTCTTCTGCAATTTCTTCATTTTCAGCAGCTATCAAGAATATTGCCTGACCAATAAACTCAACTTTATCTTCAGCCAAAACTACTTCGTCGTGAAAAATGGGTCCCATTTGATTGTGTCCGGGAATATCTTTATAAGTCAATATTGCATGTATTCCGCTTAATGCTTTTGCTGCTGACAAATCATACGATTTTATCTTACCGTGAGCAATTGGACTTGTATATAAAACTCCATGTAAACACTGCTCGTTAACCAACATATCGTCGATATAAACAGCTTCTCCTGTTACGTGGTATTTTGCACTCTCGTGTACTATTTTTTTCATAATCAATTTTCAATTTACAATTAGTAATCTTCAATTAATAAACTACAATTGACAATATTACTTATTCTTATTTGTTGAGCGAATTATTACATAAAGTAGTTTACATATTTCATCGCATTCATTCAACAACTCATTGCATTTTACTTTTTCTATATAATTTGTTCTTTCTAATAATCTTAACCAATAATGTGTTTCACGAGCTTCTTTATAGCTAATTGAAAGGCGATAACTAAAATCAGCTTTTGAAACACCTCCAATAGATTCTTCAATATTTGCTCCAACCGATGTTCCACTCCTAATTATTTGTTTGGAGATAATAAATTCCTTTTTCTCATTCATTAAAAATTTACCCAATTCAATAATTTTAACTGCAAATTCAAAAGCCTTTTCTTTAACTATATTATTTCCTTCCGCCATTCTATATTTTTTCTTTCCTATTGAATATTACTAATTGTTATTTGCATATTGATAATTACTAATTGCATATTGAGTCATTATAAAATTTAAGTAATAGATTCCTAGCCATAATTTTTCTTGCTTCAGCACCAGAGCGAGCATCGGAAATTGGCGTAAAATCTTCATCAACTAATTTCATGGCTTTTTCAATATTTTCACGTGTCCATTCTTTTCCAAGCAAGAAAGCTTCTGCTTGTTTTGAGCGAGAAGTTGTTGCCGCCATTCCTCCATATACTAAACAAATTTCTTCAACGATATTTTTTGCTGATTTCTTTAATCTAAATCCGCTACTAACGGTTGAAATATCTAAATCTTTTCGTTTAGATATTTTGTACGATTTTACAATTTCTGATTTATCAATCTTAGGTATTTTCACAGCAACAATCAACTCATTTTCTTTCATTTGAGTTTGGCGATATCCGGTAACAAACTCTCTGCTTTGAATTTCTCTTGTTCCTTGTAAACTTTCCAACACCAAAATTGCATCATATGCCATTAAAACCGGAGCTGTATCTCCAATAGGCGATGCAGAACCTAAACTTCCTCCAAAGGTAGCTCGATTTCGAACTTGCTTTGAACCAAAAATTGAAAGCATATCATATAATGCTGAAAATTCGTTTTTTACAATCACTCTCACGTCTTCCAAGCAAATTCCTGAACCAAAAACCATTTGATTTTGTTCGTCTTTTGCATATTTAAGTTCTAGAATTCCTGTCAAATCAATAATTTCAGATAATAATTCTTTCTTTTTTGTTACTCGTAAAGCAACATCGGTTCCTCCATTTATAATAATCGCTTTTGGATATTTCATTTTTAACTCCAATGCTTCTTTCACGGTTGCAGGAAGGAAATACTTTTGCTTTTTAGTCTCAATTTTTACCGATGGAATTTCTTTTCGAATTTTTTTTAATGTCTCAACCGTTGCATTTTCATTATCTGAAAAATGGTCTTTTCCATTACGAACACATGATTTTTCAGCGGCTTCAATTATGGGGCGATAACCTGTACATCGACATAAATTTCCTGTTAAAGCATCTAAAATAACATCTTTTGAAGGTTTTTGGTACTCTTTGTACAAGGCAAACATCGACATTGTGAAACCAGGAGTACAATATCCACACTGACTTCCATCAGTTTCAACCAAGGCTGATTGAACAGGGTGCATATTATCTGAACTACCCACTCCTTCAACAGTAATAATTTGCTTGCCATGAATCGAGGGCAAAAAAATTAAACATGATGTGTAAGCTTTATAATGTAATTTGCTATGGCTATCGTAATCGGCAATTACAACCGTGCAAGCTCCGCAATCGCCTTCGCCACAGCCCTCTTTAACTCCTTTGTGCTCGGGAGTTTTTCGGAGGTACTTTAATACAGTCGTTGTCGGACTAATGTTATCTTTTTCAAAATCAATTTCAACAACTTTGTTGTCAAGCATGAATTTTACAATATTTTCATTTTTTGACATATTTTATGAATTTTTTATATCAATTAATTGTGCTACAATGCTCAATGCAATTTCGTCAGGAGTTTGAGCATTGAATTTTATCCCTATTGGCATATGAATTTTATCAAGTTCGTCTTGAGTAAATATTTTTTCTTCTAAAAATCGTTTTTTTGCTAAGGCAACTTTGGTTTTACTTCCAATCATTCCAACGTATTTATGTGGTTTTTTTGCAATTTTTTCAACCACTGCTTCGTCGTTTGCATGATTATATGTTACCACAACACTAAAAGTGTTATTGTCAAATTTTAATTCGTCAATTGCTTGTGAAAAGTTTTTGATTATGCACTCGGCATTTCCAAAACTAAAATGTTCAAAAACTTCAGGTCTATCGTCAATCATAGTAACCGAAAAACCAAAGTCAGGGCAATATTTTGCGAGCGATTTGCCAATGTGCCCTGCTCCGAAAACGTAAAGTTTAAGTTTCGAAATTATTGGTTCGATAAATACTTCCATTTTACCACCACAATGCATTCCTAAATCGTCACCTAGGTTATAGAACTTTTTTATTGCTTGTGATAATTTTATTTGTGTTTTTGCATCTTCAATAATTGATTTTTCAATAGTTCCACCTCCAACGGTTCCAAAAATTCGACCATCTTCCCAAACAATCATTTTTGAGCCGGCTTTTCGAGGAGTCGAGCCTTTTGTTTCGAGAATAGTGCACAATGCAATATTTTCTCGATTTTTTTCAATTTCAGCTAGTTGTGTATATATTGAATTCATATTTTAGTTGTAAAGTAAAAAGTTTGTAAAGTTCATAAAGTTTAAAAGAGATTAAATATAATTAATAATTTTCTACATTAATCCCCAAAGAATTAAAAGTCCTGCTAAAATATTAATCACAATAAAAAAATATTTAAAGACATTTAAAAAATTGACTTTTTTTGCTTCTATAAAAAAGAGGATAATGATAGCAGCGACCGAAAATCCAAGTCCCATAAATGTACTTAAATATGTATTTTCAAAAATAAAATAAAATTCGGAATGAAATTTTGCAACTTTATCAAGCTGTTGTAAGTTACTGTATTTGTAGAATATATGTATCCATGCAATAATTTCATACATAGGATATAAAGTTAATATGACTGCAATAATTAATTTAATTAAATTGTTTTTCATGATAAATCAAATTTTCCTAAAGTTTAAAATTACAAAAAATATCTAAAAAAATAAGACCTGCAAACAACATTTTCAGGTCTTGATTTTTTTTGCTGCAATTACTAATTGTCCAAGAGCTATACCTCCGTCGTTCATTGGAATTTTTGATTGTGTGTAAACGTCAAACTTTTTCGACGAAAGTTTATTCATGAGATTTTCGGTCAAATAGCGATTTTGGAAAGTTCCGCCCGATAATGCAACTTTATTTAATTTATATTCAATTGAGATTTTACTTACAACTTCCAAAATCACATCAATAATTGTATTGTGAAATTTGGCGGAAATAATCGAAGTCGAAACACCATTTATTAAATCGGTAACAATTCCTTTAATAGTTTCGTTAAACGAAATTGTATCGTTAAACGAATATTCGTATTTCTCATTACTGTTTTGCTCAATAATGGCTTCTAACCGCATAGGTGCTTCGGCTTGAAAAGTTGATAAAGTGCAAAGATTAATGATTGCAGCAACGGCATCGAACAATCTACCCGAACTTGAACTAAGAGGCACATTAATTTTTTTATCAATTGCCAATAATATCAACTTAGTTTTTTCTTTATCAAGATTTTTTACGAATGGTATTTCGAGTTTCGTGAAATCTTTCCCAAAAGTTTTATACAAATACGAAATTCCCATACGATAACTTTCTTTACTTGTCTTATCGCCACCCGGCAATGGAAGATATTCGAAATGAGTGTATCTTTTGTAGTCGAGTAAATCGCAAACAAAAAATTCGCTTCCCCAACTGTTTCCATCGTCGCCAAGCCCTGTTCCATCAAAACTTACTCCAATCACTTTTTCATCGAGATTATGTTCAGCCATGCACGAAGCAATGTGTGCATGATGATGTTGAACCCGAATATGTTTCAACCCCGTATTAATGGCATATTTTGTCGATAAATAATCGGGGTGTAAATCAGAAACAATATAATTGGGAGAAATCCGAAAAAGTTTTTTAAATCGTTCAAGTGACTCTTCATAAAAATTAAGCGTTTCGATATTTTTTAAATCTCCAATATGCTGGCTCATAAAAGCTTGATTGTTTTTACCAACGCAAAAACAATTGACCAATTCGGCTCCGGTAGCGATAATTCCATCTACCGACATATTTAAGTTAATGGGAGAAGGCACATAACCACGCGAACGTCTCAAAATTTTTTCTTCCTTATTGAAGAACGTAATTACAGAATCATCGGTACGATTATATATTTCGCGATTGTAAGTAACTATTGCATCACAAATTCCGGAAAGCTTTTCAAGAGCCGTTTGATTATCAGTGATAATTGGGTCATCAGAAACATTTCCACTAGTAAGCACTATGGCAGGAGTTTTCAATTTATCAAACAACAGATAATGGAAAGGCATGTAAGGCAGCAAACTACCAATTGTTTTTAATCCATTGGCAACTTTTTCAGCTAGATTATCCTTGATTTTTAGGAGTACAATTGGTCGTTGCCACGATAGCAAACTTGTTTTTTCGATATCGGATATTTCAACAAATTGTTGAGCCGATTCAATATCGCGGAACATAACAGCCAAAGGCTTTCCTTCACGATGTTTTCTATTCCGCAATTCGCTTACAGCATTGTTATTTTTGGCATCGCATGCAATAAAAAAGCCTCCAATTCCTTTAATTCCAACTATTTTCCCATTGTCGATTAAATTTGATGTGATTGAAATGATTTTTTCAAAATTTTGTTCTATTTTATCTTCAAAATACAAGGTATATTCCGGACCGCAAACTGAGCAAGCAATAGGTTGAGCATGAAATCGACGGTCTAAAATACTTGTGTATTCCGATTTGCAACTTTCGCACATTACAAAAGATTTCATAGTCGTTTTTTCTCTATCGTAAGGCAAATCTTGAATAATGGTAAAACGAGGTCCACAATTTGTGCAATTTATAAACGGATACGAAAGTCTATTGGGTTGAATTTTCATATCGGCTAAACATTCGTCGCAAACGCAAATATCAGGACTAATCTCTGTAATTTCATTCGAAATATCTTTGCTTTTAACGATTTTAAAATCATTAAATAATTCAGTATTTAAAACTTTTTCATCAATGGAAACAATTTTTGAAGCCATCGGAGCTTCCAAACGAATATCCTTTATGAATGATTGAATTTTACCATATTCATCGGTAACTGTGATATGAACTCCGTCGTTTCGGTTATCAACCCAACCTTTCATGTTGTACCGCAAAGCAATTCTATACACAAATGGTCTAAAACCAACTCCCTGCACTAAGCCTTTAATATGAAAATAAATAGTCTTCATTGAAGGCAAAAGTAGCTAAAATTTAGGCTCGTGATTTTGTAGTAATGGTATAATTTTAAGTTGTCAATAAAATTATAAAACAAACGAGGCTATCCTTTTTGAATAGCCTCGAAATTATTTATATGAATTGAGTTTTAAAAATATCGAACAGCACGAACTATATTAAAATTTTCTTTATTTGTATTATATGAAACGCCATTTGAAAAATTATAGTAATAGGCATTTGATGTTGAATACTGTGTTGATGTCCAATAATTTCCTGTCGTAAAACCTCCAATACTTGTTCTGTTAGAATAAAGTTTATACAATTCATCTTTACTAGGAAGAAACCAATCTCCATAAGTATCTAAAACCAAATCATTACAAATTCTAGCTGCTATACCTACTGTTGCACATGCTGCAATTATATTATCTGTACTTGTTTGACCTTGTCCCAATCCACTATTTGTCCCTACAAAAATTGTATTACAACCCCAAATTGCAGATGAACTTTGATCAGAAGGAGTTGCAATAATTCCATGAATTTCGTCAGCAACATAGCCAGCATCTCCATTGGTGTATATGTAGGCAATAACTCCACCTTGATATGATTTTCCAACATAAAGATATGGAGTATTGTCATAATTTCTCCACTCGCTTCCATTGTAAAAAACAAGAACTCTATTGGTTGTGTTATAAACCGTTAAACCCTCTACTGCGGTTAATGCAAGCATTTGAGTTTCAGTCATACGAGGAGGTAAAAACCCTTTGGTAGTACTTGAAATTTCTAACGCTGCACTCGCATTTGGCGTTGCTGTTCCAATTCCGGCTTGAGCAACATTTACGATATTTTTGTTTCCAGCATCGGTTCCAGAAGTTAAAACTTCACTTAAAGTTTGGTCATCAGCCCCAACAAGAGAACTTAAACTAACTGTATTTCCGCCAGAAATTGATAAGTCAGAACCAGATAGTGATAAGGATTGAGAGTCTGTATTATCTAAATATGCTGCTAAACTTACGTTTGAAGCATCGCTAGATAAACTTAATGTGTTGCCTGACAATGATAAATCTTGTATTTCGTTGGTTGTACTACCATCAACTTCTGTAAAACTTGTTAAATATCCGTTATCGCTAACATAGCTATCAACTTCGGCTTCTGACAATTGCGTATCGGTATCAATTGAAGATAAATCAACTGAGTTTCCGTCAGCAATTGTTAAGGTTGTTCCGCTTAAGCTTAAGGTTTGATCATCAGTATCAGAGTCTCCACTGAGAGAAGATAAATCAAGCGTATTTCCTCCTGAAATACTTAAGTTACTTCCTGATAATGAAAGAGTTTGAGCATCAGTATTATCCATAAAAATTCCAAGATTAACAAATTCTGAACTACCAGTCAATCCTAAATAATAAGCTGATAAATAGGCATCTTGAATTTCGTTTGTAGTGCTACCATCAACTTCAACAGCAGCTGGTAAAGTTACAGAACCGCCATTTGTTAAAGAAAGCGTACTTCCTGAAATTGATAATGTTTGTGAATCGGTATTATCTAAATATCCTGCTAAACTTACCGTTGATGCATCACTCGATAAACTCAAGGTATTTCCTGATAAAGATAAATCTTGAATTTCGTTTGTGGTGCTTGCATCTACTTCTGATGGTAATGTAATTGAATTTCCGCCATTTATTGAAAGAGTATTTCCTGATAATGATAATGTTTGAATTTCATTAGTTGTGCTTCCATCAACTTCAGCAAAAGTTGTTAAATAACCATTATTACCAACATATGCATCAACTTCTGCTTCTGAAAGTTTTGTGTCAATAGTTGATAAATCGACGGAGTTTCCATCAGCAATACTTAATGTTACTCCTGATAATGATAGTGTTTGGTTATCAGTATCGGTTTCTCCAATTGAAGCTAAATTAATTGAATTACCTCCTGATATAGTTAACATATCTCCTGATAATGAAAGGGTTTGAGCATCGGTATTATCAAGATATGACGAAAGATTTATAGTTGACGATGTTCCACTTAAACTTACTGTATTACCACTTAGATAAATATCTTGAATTTCGTTTGATGTACTATAATCAAGCCCAGTTAGTTGGACATAATTTCCGTCTGTAATTTCTAAGTACCCAGTTGCAGAATACCAATTCAACGTTTGATCGTCGGTATCGTTTCCTCCCAAAGAAGATAAGTCGATTGTATTTCCATCCGAAATGCTCAAATCAGATCCTGATAATGAAAGAGTTTGAATCTCGTTGGTTGTGCTTGCGTCAACTTCGGTAAAACTAGTAAGATATCCATTGTTGCTTACATAAGAATCAACTTCTGCTTCGCTTAATTGAGTATCGGTATCGATTGTAGATAAATCAATGGTACTACCATCTGAAATAGAAAGACTTGTTCCAGTTAACGAAATATCTTGTAATTCGTTGGTTGTGCTTGCGTCAACTTCGGTAAACGATGTTAAATATCCATTATCGCTAACATAAGAATCAACTTCTGCCTCACTTAATTGAGTATCGGTATCAATTGCTGATAAATCAATGGTGCTTCCGTTAGAAATAGAAAGACTTGTTCCAGTTAACGAAATATCTTGTAATTCGTTTGTTGGGTCAGCGTCAGCATCATTTACTTCGTCGGTAAAAATTGCCGTTAAATCGCCCAAGCTATTTGAACGCATCAATGTTATCGTTTTTGAACTTGTTCCACTAACATTTACCGAAGTAACAACGCCATCGGTTGTTCCTGCAGCACCCAAGGCGTCGTCGTTTGGTTCCCAAGTTTGAGAAGTAGCATTCCATTTTAAAACTTGTCCGTTAGCCGGAATATTTGTTGAAACAGTCATACCTTGAATTTTTTCAACTGTATTAGTCGATAAATCGCCTACGACGTCTCCTGCAAGTGTTGGTTTATTTGTTAAATCGACATAATCGCCCGAGAAATCGTCTGTAGAGTTCGCATCAAAATTTGACAAATCAGGAGCATTGGCGAGGTCGTTATAGTTACCACTAAATCCATTTTCGGCTGTTTTTGCATGAAGAGCAAAAGGAACCGCTAATAAATTTGAAGTTCCCATAAGTTCAAATGCCGAGCCTCCTTCTACATCAAATTCAATTTTAAGCGAAAATGTATTATTGGTCCAATCAATTGTTGTGAAATCGCCAAATTCTACGTTTCCATTTCCAATTTCTAGATTTACCAATCCAAAATTATTAGTTAATGTTAAGAATGTTTCGGTATAAACATCAACACCATTTTCCACTATGCTAATTCGAAAACTTACGTTTTGGTTTTGAATGATGTTGCCAGCAACATCTCTAGCAATAGCTTGATATTTAAAAGCATTTGGTGTTTGAGCAAAAGTAATGGCTACCATTATAATTGCTGCAATTGTAAGTAAAAACTTTTTCATACATATTTAATTTAAGGGTTATTATTAACTGTTTTTTATGATTTTATATGACTTTAACAAACTGCCATCTTTGCTTTTAACTTTCAATATATAATTAGAAGCTAAATATGATGACAAATCAATCTTACTCGATTTTGTAATAGAATTATCGCTAAAAATTGTTTTCCCATTAATGTCAATAAGCCAAACTTCAAAAGTTTCGTCAGAGTTGTTGATGTTAATATTTATAAAATCGGTAGTCGGATTCGGAAAAATAGAAATACTAATTTTCGATTCGGGCTTTTCATAAATATTAACAATGGTGTAAGAACCTTGCTGAAACCCTTGTGTTAATGAAATATTCAGGTTTCCAGAAGTTTCCGTGATTGTTTCTCCGACCGTCCAGCTTAGGCTAGCATTAGAACCTTCGAAGAATTCTCCGCCTGAAGAAACTACTTCAGGAGTTGTGCTTTGAGCCAATATCAGACCTAATCCGATAAAATAGCACATTGCAAATGACAAGAGTTTTTTCATATATGTTTTGTTTAAATAAATAATATTTAAAGCAAACATAACTGAGAATTACTCTTTATAAAATACCAAATTAGTTAACGGTGGCATTCATTTAGTTAATGGGAAAAACCTCGTAAATGATAAATGAAAATTTTACGTTGACAAGCGTTTTAAATGAGACGATAAAAGGAATAAATATCTAAACAAAGTGAATTGTTTTTATTTCATCAAAATTGAGAGTAGTCCATCTTTTTTTCGTCGTGAAACCTCGATTTTTGAATTATCTTCCATTATTAGATATCCTCCGTCATCGGGAACAAATCTTGAAATGTATTGAATATTAATCAAATGCGATTTATGTACACGAAAAAAACTTAATTCAGATAGCATTGTTTCAAAGTCTTTCAATGTTTTCGAAACGAGTATTTTCTCTTTGTTTTTCAAAAAGAACATTGTATAATTATTATCTGATTCGCAACGAATAATATCCTCAATTTTAATGAATCGTATTCCATCAAAAGTGGACAATGCTATTTTTTTAATTTCAATTTTATTCGATAAAAGCACATCCAATTTTTTTTGTATTTCGAAAATAACATTTTTATCAAGGATTCTTTTAATCGCAGCTAATAGTTGGTCGGGGTCAACGGGTTTTAACAAATAATCGATAGCACTATATTTGAAAGCACGAATTGCAAACTGGTCATGTGATGTAACAAAGATTAGTTTAAAATTTATTTGAGGAAGCATTTCAAGCAAATCGAATCCTGTTCCGTCATGCATTTGAATATCGAGAAAAACTAAATCGGGGGAATGCTCGAGAATTACTTTTATTCCCGATTTTACGGATTCTCCTTCGGCAACAACGTTAATTCCATCGCAATACTTCGATATAAAATTTTTAAGTGTTTCTCGTCCGGCTTTTTCGTCATCAATAATTATTGCTCGAATCATATTAACAATTTGTAGCAATTTAGAAATTAATTTGGATTTATGCAATCAAAAAATTATTCATCTTTATATGGGATTGTAAGTTCTATCCTTGTTCCTGATGCATTCTCTAGGTCAATAATTCTTACCCAAATGTTTGATTGACTTTCTTTATTTAAAAAGTTGAGCCGTTCGTTTGTAATTTGCATGCCAATCGATTTGTGTCGGATGGAGTTTTTAGATTTCAATTCTTTCGATTTTTCCCGACCTATTCCGTCATCAACAATATTACAATAAAGGACACTGTTCTTTTCATCAATCTTAACTTCCAATAATATTCTTCCGTTTGTTTCTTTGGGCATTATTCCATGTAAAATTGCATTTTCGACATAAGGCTGAATCAACATTGGAGGAATTTTAATAAACTCATCGTCAATGCGGTCATCAATATTTATCGTGAAATCAAATTTATAATTAAACCTCAACTGTTCTAATTCCAAATATAATTGTAGAGAACTTATTTCATCATGCAGGCAAACATATGGCTGGGAGGAATTTTCAAGAATAAAACGAATTAATTTAGCAAATTTTGACAAATACCTTTCTGCCTCGTAACTGTCGTTTTTTGAAATAAAATGCTGTATCGAATTCATTGAATTGAATATAAAGTGAGGATTCATTTGTGTACGCAACAAACTTTTTTCGATTTCAGTTGCTCTGCTTTTTAATTCATTTTGTTTGGCTTTTTGGTTAATTTTAAATGTGCGGAAAATAAGGTACGCCATAATCAACATAATAATAATTCCGAAAATGAGAATGTAGGTGATAATTTTTTGACGATTCAATTTTTCGTTCTGGAGAAATTCTTTTTCAAATGCAACTCTCGCCATTCTAATTGAATCGGTTGCTTGTATTTTTTCAAACTCGTAATTTAACTCAATACTTGTCAGTTTTTTTATCATATCAGCATTAAACAAACTATCAGAAATCTGCTTATGTAAAAGTAGCATGTTAAAAGCTTTTTCATATTGATTAGTATTTTGATATACTACCGAAATATTTTCAGTAACATCCTTAAGTAAATCGAGATAATTATTCTTTTTGGCTATCTCAAAAGCGTTTATTAGATATTCTTCGGCTGATTCAAACTTTTTTAAATATCCCAATGTTGTTCCAACATTAATATAAGCCTTAGTTGTTTCATATAAGTCTTCAAACTCTTCACTTATTTCCACAGTTTTTAAAAAGTAAGACAAACTCAATTCGTAATCCCCTTGAAGTTGATATATCAGTCCAATGTTACTGTACGTGTTCCGAGTACTTAATTTATCGTTAGTTTTCAGTTTTATTTCCAATGATTTACCACAGAACTCCAAGGCTTTTTCATAATTTTTTAAATGAAAATATGCAACACCAATGTTATTGTATGAAAATGACAAAAAATATTCATCTCCTATTTTTTCTCTTAACTGTAAAGATTTTGTATAATATTGCAGAGCCCTTTGATAATCATTTTGCTTTTCGCTGATTACACCTAAATAATCGTAAGCATCAGCAATGCCTATTTTATTGTCAGATTTTTCCCAAATATCAAGAGCATTGTAAAAATATGTTGATGCTTTCGAATATTCTCCCCGTTCCATATATATAGCACCCAAACTAGGATACGTAAATACAGCTAAGCCGTAAAAATCATTTATTTCGAGTCTGAGTTTCCGACTTTCGTATAATAATCTGATTGCTTGATTATTATCCCCTTGAAAATTTTTGATTAATGAAATATTGTGATATAAATTTGCTGATAATTTTTTATTTAACGTATCTTTTTTATCAAGCGAATCTATTTTTAAACTAATATCAAGTGCCTTTAAGTAATGCTCCAACGCTTTTTCCAAGTTCCCTATAGCTTGGTAACAATTTCCTATGTTTTTTATAATATCAGCCCTTCGATTTTGAATATTATTTTTATCGGCAATTTTTTCAGCTTTTGTGAAATAATATATTCCGGAATCGATATTGACTTTTTGGTATTCCTTTCCGATTTGAAATAGTAAATCGACTTTGTCTTTTTCAGTTTTAGTTTTGTTAAATATTTGTAACAAACTATCGATATTTCCAGCTATGCTTGAAACTGAAAATAAAATAAAAACAAATATGATTGACAAACGAATCATTCCTACTTCGTAATAAAAAACAAAAAGCTCGTTTTAGCGAGCTTTTTGTTTTTCAATAAAATTCATTATTTACTATATTTCAATAAGCTTAAATATTTCGATGCATGCTCGCCAAAAGGCACAACTTTTTCACCTTTGATTTTATATGTACATCTTTCTCCTTGAACTCTTGAGAAAATAATTTCGTGTTCATCTTTGCCATTTTCAAGCATAATTACTTTCGAAAGTTTTGTAATTAACTCAGGTGCAGCAAGATTCGCATTACATATTGGGCAATAGAACTCGGGTTGATCTCCGTCTTTCACGTCAAATGAATTGTGTTTTATAAAATTATAATTACCAACTTCAGGATTTAGATATATTAATCCTACTTTTCCATCTCTAGTTTTTGCCGAGAAGCAAATATTTTGCTCTACATTTAAAAATCCTCTGCAATTAGGACATACGTAATCGTTTTTCATTTTATAATAGGTTTAGTTTGTTAATTGTATCTCAAATATATGAAAAAAATTAAAAAATCAAATCAATATGCTTATTATAATTTTCGTTACACTTTTCTCAAAATATTATCGAATTGAATTATATGCTGTAAATTTTTCTATAATATTATTTCGACATGATGATAAATATTGTAGGTCGTTTGTTTAAGTTTGGCTTATTGACTTTCCACAATTGAATATTTTGCGTGCGAATAAATTCAGTATCTAGCGTGATATCGGTAGCAATACAGAGATTCGTTTCCAGATTGCAAATCGATAAAATATCGTCAATCATTTGATTGTTACGATAAGGTGTTTCCATAAAAATTTGTGCTTGATTTTCGGTTTTAGATCGTTTTTCGAGAAACAATATTTGTTTTTTTCGCTCGTCAGAATTTACTGGAAGATATCCGTTAAAAGCAAAATTTTGTCCGTTCATTCCCGATGCCGACAATGCCAATATTATTGACGATGGTCCTGATAGTGGAACAACTTGAATGCCCTTTTTATGGGCAAGTTTTACGATTTCAGCTCCTGGGTCTGCAACGCCTGCAATTCCAGCTTCTGATACAATTCCAATATTTTGATTTTGAAAAATTGGTTCAATATATTTTTCTAATTCATGCGGTTTTGTGAACTTATTAAGTTCGAAAAACACCAATTCATTAATTGGTTTTTCTATTCCGCATTTGCTTAAATACCGTCGAGTAGTTCGTACATTTTCAACAATATAAACATCAATTGAATTTATAATTCGTTTTACAATATCCGGAATAACATTTTCGACAGGAATGTCGCCTAGTGTCATCGGAATTAAATATATTTTTCCTGCCATTTTCAAAAAATTTCTTGCGTAAATATACTGAAAACACTCAAAAGAAAACAAATGATTTTTTGTAGCTCTGTCATACTTGCAATAATGTTTTTAGGTATGTCTGTAAAAAAGATTAAAAATACGAAGCCAAATAAATGGATATACATTAATATTTTTTATTTTTGTTCAAACTAAAAAAGAGATGAAATAGCCATCGGCAAAAATTTGCATACAAAACACAAATGATTATTTATGGCAGATTCTATCTGATAATTAACCAATAATAAAATATAAACAGATGAAAAAAACAGCATTAACTTTTTTGATTACCTTATTTTTTGCAGGTTACATAGTAGCATGTACAAATTTTCTGATAACAAAAGGAGCTTCGACTGATGGCTCGACCATGATTAGCTATGCAGCAGATTCTCATATGCTTTACGGGGAATTATATTTTACTCCAGCAGCGGATTATCCTGCAGGGACAAAATTCAAAGTGTACGAATGGGATTCGGGAAAATATTTGGGAGAAATCGACCAAGTGCTTCATACATATTCGGTTATTGGCAACATGAACGAGCACCAATTGGCAATTGGAGAAACAACTTATGGGGGAAATTCGGATTTACAAGACTCAACAGGAATTATTGATTATGGAAGTCTTATATATTTGACTTTGCAACGAGCTAAGACAGCAAGAGAAGCCATAAAAACAATGGCAGAACTCGTTGAAAAGTATGGATATTACAGTTCTGGCGAATCTATGTCAATTTCTGATCCAAACGAGGTTTGGATTTTTGAGATTATAGGAAAAGGGGTTGGAAATAAAGGAGCTGTTTGGGTTGCTCGAATGATTCCCGACGGGTATGTTTCGGCTCATGCAAATCAAGCGCGAATTACAACTTTTCCTTTACAAAAGAAAAATAATTGGTTCGATGTAAATCAAACAACTTTCCATGCCCCTGATGTAGTTTCTTTTGCGAAAACTAAAAAATTATACCTTGGTTCTGATGCCGAATTCAGTTTCTCAGATGTATATGCTCCTGTTGATTTTGGTGGTGCTCGTTTTTGTGAAATTCGAGTTTGGGCTTTTTTTAATTCTGTAAACAAAGAAATGTCGAAATATTGGGATTATGCAAAAGGAAACATTGTGCATTCTCAAGAACATAAAGCAGGAACACCTTTTACACCTGCGAATTTTTCGAATAATCGTATGCCATTGTGGATAAAACCAGATGCTAAAATAAATGTTCATCAAGTTATGGACTTTATGAGAGATCATTTAGAAGGAACCGAGTTAGATATGAGAAAAGACATTGGAGCGGGTCCTTTTGGAAATCCATACAGATGGCGACCTTTAACTTTTAAAATTGACGGAAAAGAGTATTGCAACGAACGTGCTACTGCAACTCAACAAACCGGATTTTCTTTTGTTACTCAATCACGAGCTTTATTACCAAAAGAAGTGGGTGGCATATTTTGGTTTAGTGTCGACGATGCAGCAAGTACTGTTTATTTCCCAATGTACACTTCTGCAATTAAAATTCCAGAGGCTTATGCAGTTGGAAATGGAACTATTATGGACTTTACCTTAGAATCTGCTTTTTGGGTATTTAATATGGTTTCAAATTATTCGTACACAAATTTTAGTTTAATTTGGCCTGATATCCGTAAAAAGCAACTTTTAATGGAACAACAATTTATAAGCGATGTTGCTACTATTGACAAAAAAGCAGGAGACCTATTGCAAAAAGGAGAAAAGGAAAATGCAATTAAATTGCTTACCGAATTTTCAGTAAACAAAGGAAATTATACCCATAAAGAATGGTTAAAACTTTATGGCGAATTATTTGCAAAATATATGGACGGAAACGTAAAAGTTAAATCAGAACCTAAAGAAGGGTACAAATATGTTACTCCAAAATTAGAACAACCAGGATATGGCGAAGCTTGGTACAAAAGAATTGTAAACGAAACAGGAGAACAATTTTTAATGAAAGGAAGTTCGCATTAGAATAAAAAGCCTCATATGAGGCTTTTTTTATTTCTAATAATTATTCATTGATTTGGAAATATTCGAAAAATTATGCCAACAGTTTTACTAGCAGGAGGAACTGGATTAATCGGACAAGCGCTTAGCAAAAAGTTAATCAAAAAAGGTTACGATGTTGCTGTGTTGAGCCGAACAAACAGTAACAATTCGCATATTCAATCGTACATGTGGAATATTGATAAAAATCAAATCCAAGATGAAGCCATTGAAACGGCAGATTTCATTGTAAATCTTGCAGGTACAAATATTGGCGAAAAAAAATGGACAACTGATAGAAAAAACGAAATTATAGCAAGCCGTGTAAAATCGACAAATTTGATTTTTGAAAAAATAAAAGACCACGATAAAAAGATAAACGCATATATTTCGGCTTCTGCCATAGGCTATTACGGTGCAATTACTTCGGAGAAAATACATATTGAAACCGACCATCCATCCGAGGATTTTCTAGGCACAACTTGTCAAAAATGGGAACAATCGGCGACTCAATTCGATGAAATAGGAATCAGAACCGTAAAAATCAGGACAGGAGTTGTATTGTCGGCAAATGGAGGTGGTTTGGAAAAAATGATTACACCGATTAAATTAGGAATTGGCTCAGCAATTGGTAGTGGAAATCAATATATGCCATGGATACATGTCGACGACTTGTGCGAAATATATGTCAAAGCCATTGAAGATTCTCAAATGAATGGTGCATACAACGCCGTCGCTCCCGATTTTAGCACAAATTACGAGTTTACAAAAACATTAGCACAAGTTCTTGGAAAACCTCTTTGGTTTCCCAAAGTTCCTGAATTGTTAATGAAATTTATTTTTGGCGAAATGGCTGAAATAATTTTGAAAGGTAGCAGAGTTTCTTCAGAAAAAATACAACATGCCGGTTTTCGATTTCAGTTTCCTAATCTTGAAAATGCGTTGAGGGATTTAATAGAAGAAAAAGAATAATATTTAGTTTTACAATCTATTATAAATCAATAGCAATTACATTGAAATACGTTTTGTAATTTGTATTGTACATCTTCTTAGTATCGAATTTCCAAATCCATTTTTCGCCAACTTCGGGATTGAATAAATTGGAATAAATTAATTTTTTCCGACTACGTTCAATATCTTTTTTATCAAACAATATTTCTTCAAAATCGCTAATCAATAAGGATTTTTTTGCTGGCATCATTTCAATGTGATAATTTTGAATAAATCGGCGAGTATTCTCAATGTTTTCACTAGAAATTTTCAAATATTTTTGAAGATAATCAACAATTAAAATATCCAATTGGTTTAAAATATTTACCGAAACAATAAAATCGTAATCTGAAATATCGATTTTAGGAATTGACAGCAACTCATTGAAATCAAAAGTTGTAGCCTTTTTGTTTTTCTGAACAAAATAAAATGCTTTTTCAATCAAGCCATTTGTAATGTCAGCTTCGATTAGTTTTACATTGCTGAATTTTTGAACTTCTTTTTGAATGTGGCTTGGATGAAAAATATCGACTAAATGAACCGTCTCAAAATTTTGCGACAAATCATGAAGTGGAACATCTAAGCACCAACCACTTCCAAGTACGATAACGCATTTATTATTTTTACCACCTATCGATTTTGTGATTTTGTTTTTTGTATTTTCTAAATGCGGAATCCAATTTTTTTCTTCTCGCTCAAATCTTCGAATAATCCCTTTCTGGTCAGAAAGAAAATCCATTTTTTTTAATATTTTTTTCTCAACAATGGGAAACATTATCCATTTTTTGTGCAAAAATCTAATTAATATTTTAAGATATGTACATTTTTTGGGTATTTTTTTTTAATTTCACGAAAATTTATCTGCAATATGCGAGTAAAAAAAATATTCTTGTTCATATTCATCTTTCTTTTTTCGCTAAATTTTACCATAGCTCAAAGCAAAAAATTCATTAAAAAAAATTTTAACAAAGGAGTTGAATATTTCAATCTTGAACAATACAGTGATGCCCTTGAATATCTTAAAAAAATTGATTCTGTCGATTATGAATATCAAATCGAAATTAAATATTATATAGGAGCCTGTTATTTGAATTTGGATAAAGAAAAGGCAATTCCATATTTGGAATATGTGATTACTAAAAATGAGCAAATCGTTCCAGGTGAAATATTTAAAGATTTAGGTTTGATTTATTTAGATAAACACGATTTTAAAAAAGCTGGAACATATTTGAAAAAATATCAAACAGTTTCGATGTACGAAGCGGTTGATGTTACTCCAACGAGTGCAAAAAAATATATGGAGTGGATAAAAAATGCTAAAAAATTTATTCAAGACTCTTTAGATGTAAAAATTGAAAAAGTTTCATTCTCGACTAACGAAAATGAATATTCGCCATATGTTTCTGCCGATGAAAGCGATTTGTTTTTTATAAAAGATATTTTGACAAATCCTAAGGAAAATCTTTTCGCTTCACAAATAATGTACTCGGCTCTTTACAATGATAAATGGAATTTGCCACAAGAAATACTAATTGATTCGATTATTGATAGCAATCTAAAACTTGCTGGAATTTCGCCTGACGGACAAACCCTATTTATTTCAAGCAGCAACGATATTTATTCTTGTTTGATTGATAACGAACACCGAAAATGCACGAGCGTAAAACCCGTTTTGCATGTAAATACGAATAATTGGGAAGAGAATATTGCCATAAGTGCTGATGGAAATTCAATATATTTTTCAAGCAATGCTCCAGGTGGAATTGGGGGAAAAGATATTTATTATATTCAAAAACAAGAAGATGGCAGTTGGTCGAAACCTACAAATATGGGTAATCGAATAAATACAAATCTTGATGAAGTCATGCCTTTTATTCATCCTGACAACAAAACCTTGTATTTTTCGTCGCAAGGACACAATTCTATGGGAGGGTTCGATATTTTTAAAACAACACAATATGCTCCAGGCAAATGGATTAAGCCTATAAATATGGGTTATCCGATAAATTCAACTTACGACGATTTAGGATTCTCAATCATTGCAAATGGTAGCGTCGGTTACTTGTCTAGAAAAGAAAGTGCATTTTCGAACAATTTGAATATTTATAAAGTTTTATTTAATAAATCGGTTCCGCTTACACTTGTTAAAGGAACTATTTTGGCAGGAAATCCATTAATTCCTATTGGAGCAAAAATCCAAGTAATTGATAAAGAAACTCATACAAGAGTTAAATATGTGTACAATCCCAACCCATTAACCGGCAAATTCTTGATGATTTTTCCTCCAGGAAAAAATTACGATATGATTGTTCATGCCGATAATTATTTGCCTCAACTAATCAATATATATGTTCCAAATCAAACCTATTTTTATGAATTATTTCAAGAAATTCAATTAAAACCTGTGATTACTTTAGGTAAAATAGTTGGAGAAGAATGCACGGTAAAAAATAATTTTTACGATGTAAATAAACTTCTAAATACTGAAAAACCAGATAGTTTGATAAAAAAAGATTACGATGTATTAATGCAAATAATCGAGGATATAATTAATGTAACCGATTCAATGAATTCGGCTGATATTAAGTATATTACCGATAATTTATACGAAGAACCAAAACAAACAGTTGCTCCTAAAAAAGATTTCGATAAGTTAATAGGGCTCATCAACCAAGCTATTGAAAGCACCGACACAACCACATTAAGTCAGATAAATCAAGAAACCGTTTACGAGCAAAAAACAAATCAGCATTATTTTTACGCCGAGGGCGATAATTTTAATTTAACGCCTTATGTGGTCGGAGCCGATACAATTTACACAAGTCCACAAGTTAATACAACAGTTAAAGAGTCGGAGAAGGAAATTACACAATCATATTTTTTACAAACCAGCGATACAACTAATGCAAAAACAGATACTCTTGACGTTAATAAAATTGACGTATCAAAACAAAAAGTTGTTATTACATATCCTGTAAAATTTATCGAAAACAATTCGGAAGTAGATAAAAAATACTTTATCGACATATTAGAACTTTCACAATTGGTTTTGAACAATAAAAACTTAGCTATTGAAATAAATAGTTTTTGTAAAAGTGAAGATGAAATTTCGCAAGATTGTTCCTTATCGAAAAAACGAATAAGCCAGGTTATAGAAATGTTGGCTGAAAATGGTATTACACCAGCAAACTATGTGATTAAAGAAAATGTCGATATGAATTTGAGTGATAATATTGATGTTAAAGTTTTTGAGATTATTGACACAACTGCAAATGTAAAAATACTTACGAAAGAAGCAGCTTCGGTTAAAACCAAGCGAGAAAACATTATCAGCCCCGAAGCTTTAACAACTAAGCCGAAAGAAAAAGAAGCACCGAAAGAGAAATCGAAAGAAAAAATAAGCAAAATCGAACCAATTGTTTCGAAAGAAAAAACGGCTATTGTGAAAACCGAAAATATTGAAGCACCAACTCAAGGGCTTGTATATAAAGTGCAGCTAAAAGCAACAAAAAATCAAATTAACACTAATCACTTAGCGTTTAAAGGCTTGACTGTTACTAGGTACAATCACGAAGGAATGTTTAAATATGTAGTTGGACAATTCTCGTCGTTAGACCAAGCTATTCGCTATAAAGAGGAAATGATTCAGATGGGATTTGAAGATGCTTTTGTGGTTAAATTTGAAAATGGAAATAGAGTAAATATAAATGAATAAAAAAATATCATCATATAACTCTATTAAAATCGGAATCGTACTGATTATGCTTTTCTCCGTTTCGACGCATAAAATCGTAGCACAACAATATACCGAGTATGAAGTAAAAGCCGCTTATATTTATAACTTCATAAATTTTACTCAGTGGCCAAATTCAGCTTATGAAAACTCACAATCGGAATTTGTAATCGGAATATACGGTTACGATCCATTTCGAGGACTTTTAAATGAAATTTTCAGAGGAAAACAGTTACAAAATCGAAATTGGAAAATCGTACATTTTAAAACCCCTGAAGAAATAACTAAATGTCATTTGTTATTTCTTTCCGATGTAAATCCCTCTGAATTAGATTTAATTTTTGAGAAAATTGAAGGAAAACCGGTTTTAAGTGTTGGCAATGATATTGAACGTTTTTGTGATTTGGGCGGGATTATAAATTTTACAGAGCAAAACGCAAAACACCGATTTGAAATAAATAACAATCATGCCGTTAACATAAATTTAAAAATCAGTTCAAAATTATTATTTTTAGCAAAGATTATATCTGAAGATGAAAATAGGTTTTAAAAATTTATCCATAAAAACGAAAATTGTATTATTGATTTTATCAATAACATCGCTAACATTGGTAATTTCTGAAACCGTATTTTTTATATATGACAAAAATCAATTCAATAAAAATTATTCTAATAGCTTGTCTATTTTGGCTCAAGTAATTGGAAATAATAACACCGCCAATCTTTCGTTTCCTTTCAATGGTAAAGAAGAGTCGAAGAAATCGCTTCAAACCTTAACTGCAAATCAACACATTCAGCTTGCCGTAATTTTTGATGATAGAAACAATGCTTTTGCTGAATTTATTCGTGATGCTGACAGAATCATGATGATTGATCCAAAATTGCTTGGACACGACACCATCATCTTTTCAGAGAACTCCCTAATTGTGTCTCGTTCAATTTTTTTCAACAGCGAAAAACTTGGCTCAATTTATATTGATTCTGATTTGGTTGAATATAAGAATCGGCTGAACGATTATATCTTCATTCTCTCAATCATCCTTTTTTCTTCCTTGATTTTAACATTTTTAATAGCAATAAATCTTCAAAAAGTTATTTCAAGACCAATTCTAAAACTTACAAATGTTGTTAATCTTATTTCGTTGAAAAAAGATTTCTCGATTCGAATTAATCAAAAAAGTAACGATGAAGTAGGAGAACTTATTGCCGGAGTAAACGATATGCTTTCGCAAATCGAAAAGCAAAATTTAGCTCTACGCTTAGCCAAAGAACAAGCCGAAAGTTCGGCAAAAATAAAAGAAGAATTTTTGGCAAATATGAGCCACGAAATTCGAACTCCTATGAATGCAATTATTGGCATGACCGATTTAATTCTCGAAACAGAGATTAACGAAAATCAAAAAGAATATCTTAACTATATAAAAAAATCGTCGGATAATTTACTCGTAATCATTAATGACATTCTTGATTTTTCAAAAATTGAAGCCAAAAAAATTGAATTTGAAAATACCGAGTTTAATTTATACGAACTTACAAATAGTCTCAAACCAATTCTACAATTTAAAATCGGCGAAAAAAACATAAGATTTATTGTAAATATTGGCGAAAACGTTCCAGAATACATTATTGGCGACCCCGTTAGGTTAAATCAAATTTTGATAAACTTAGCTGACAATGCCGTTAAATTTACCGAAAAAGGAAAAATAACCGTAAATATTAAACAAATTGATGAATCTATAGATACTGTTACCTTACTATTCTCGGTTTCTGATACCGGTATAGGAATCGAAAAAAGTAAATTTGAAACAATATTTTCGAGTTTCAACCAAGCAAGTTCTTCAACTACACGAAGATTCGGTGGTAGCGGACTGGGATTAACTATCTCGAAGCAACTTATTGAGCTTCAAGGAGGACAAATATATTTGAATAGCGAAGTAAATGTTGGTAGCAAGTTTTCATTTAATCTAACATTTAAAAAGTCAAGTGGCAAAGAGTTGAAAAAAGTTGAAAATATCTACAAAGAGTACAACGATAAATTTAGTGCCGAAAACAAGCATACGCACGTTTTAATTGTTGACGATAATCAGATTAATCAATTGTTGGTAAGTACAATTTTAAAGAAAAATAAATTCACCTTCGAAATTGCCAACAATGGAGTCGAAGCTATTGATTTGATAAAGCAAAAACAATTTGATGTTATTCTTATGGATATTCATATGCCAACAATGGACGGATACGAGGCTACAAAAATAATTCGAGAACAACTACCTTACAACAAAAAAGAAGTTCCAATTATTGCTTTAACTGCCGCAGCTATCAAGGGTGAAAAAGAAAAATGCTTCTCAATCGGGATGAACGATTATATTTCAAAACCGTTTAAAGCCGAACAACTTATCGAAAAAATTATTAAAGTAATTATTTGTTAAAAAATGGAATCTACATATAAGCACATCGACCTTACATATGTTACTGAAATTGCTGATGGAAACAACGATTTAATTCGCGAACTGGTTACTATTTTCAAATCACAAGTTATTGAATATAGAGCAGAGTTTTATTTACATCTAAACAATGAAAATTGGGAGTCGCTAGGGGCTTTAGCTCATAAAGCAAAATCATCGGTTGCCGTAATGGGAATTAAAATTCTTGCTGCCGACTTAAAACGCCTTGAACTATTGGCTAGAGAAGCCAAAGACATATCTGTTTATCCCGAAATTGTAAAAAGTTTTGATATTATTACCAATGAAGCAGTTGTTGAACTCGACGATTATGTCTCGAAATTAGATTAAGATTAGCAATTAATTGTTGCAGTCAAAAAGGATTTTCGTTCAAATAATATATAGCAAACAAAAATTAATAAAATATGAAATCAAGAATTATTTTCTTTCTCATTATAAGTATTAGTATTTTTATGTATTCTTGTTCGCAATCGGGAAACAAAGATATAGAGGAAGGAATAAGTCCAGTTAAAGATAAGGAATCTAAAATAGATAATGGCTTTATGTCATCTTCAGCAGCTGTGGAGAATAAAAGTGATACAACACATAAATTTATACGTACGGCAGATATTAAATTTAAAGTTCAAAATGTTATTAATACAACTTATCGAATCGAAGAAATTATTTTAAATCATAATGGTTTTGTTACGTACACTAATCTAAATAGTCGTATAAGCAAACGAGAAATTATCCCAGTTAGTGCAGATTCTTCTCTTGAAACAATTTATTTTACTGTCTCAAATACAATGGAGTTACGAGTTCCAAACATGATGTTAGACAGTACTTTAAAAGTTATTGCGAAACATATAGATTACTTGGACTATCGAATAATTAAAGCAAATGATATTGGTTTGGATTTATTATCAAATAAATTGACTCAGGATAGAACGTCTGAATATGAAGAACGATTAACAAAAGCCTCGGATAGCAAAGACCAAAAATTAAATCAGGCATTAAAAACTGAAGAAAATCTTTTTAACAAAAAGATGCAAGCAGATAAAGCTAAAATATCAAATTTATACCTACAAGATCAAATCAACTTTAGTACAGTTAATCTGTATATTTACCAACGAAAAGATGTTAAAAGATGGCTAGTATCGAATGATGAGAATATTGAAGCTTTTGAGACAAGTCTCGTAACTAAATTTATTGAATCGTTAAAATTAGGTTGGAGCATTTTAGAAGCTATTCTTATTTTTATTGCCAAGCTTTGGGGTTTATTATTATTAGCTATCCTTGCATTTTTAGTTTACAAAAAATTTGGTCATAAATTCAGAAAAAAATAGGAAAATTTTCTCCGTTGTTGGAATCCTTTCCAACAATTATTTTAATTTCTTTCCTTATCTGTAAAGTAACTCGGACAAGAATGTCCAAGCTACAAATTTTCAAACAATAAACATCGAAACTCATAACTCGTTTTTTATTCTTACCTTTGCAAAGAATAGTAGGCCGTTCTATCGCTTTGGCTTGTTCAAAGAGGAAAGTCCGGGCAACACAGAGTAACACACTTCTTAACGAGAAGATGTTCGTGAGAGCATAGTTAACGTAACAGAAAATAACCGCCTTGCTTGCAAGGTAAGGGTGAAAACGTGAGGTAAGAGCTCATAGATATTATATGCGAATATAATATGGTACGTCTTGTGTGTTGTAAGACCATGTATACCGACGGTTTAGGGTTACTCGCTCGATGTCGGGGGGTAGGTTGCTTGAGTTGGTTGGCGACAACCAAACTAGATAAATGATAGAAGCTCTTCGGAGTACAGAACCCGGCTTATAGGCTTACTATTTTTTTTACGCAAATGAAATATTGCAAATTTATTTATACTGTATAACTTAATTTTGTAAATTAGCCTCATAAACAAAACCACTTCACAATATGAAAAATCCAATAATTCTTCTTTTTTTTCTAATTGGCTTTTCTTATAGTATTTTCGGTCAAAATACTAGAGCTTATTTAGATTATGCGAGCTTTTATAATCAGAAAACTGGTTCTTATATCGAAACGTATTTAACGATTGTTGGAAGTACGGTCAAATTTGTGAAAAATAAAAACGATAAGTATCAAGCATCGGTCGAAATTACGATGTTATTTAAGCAAAACGACACCATTAGAAGTGTCGATAAATACACACTTAATAGTCCTGAAATTGACGATACCTTGCAAGTATTTCCAAATTTCATCGATTTGCAACGAAATTCTCTTAAAAATGGCACGTATATCTTTGAATTTAGCATTCGGGATATTAATACAGATGTGAAACCATTTATTTACAAAGATGCGATTACAGTTGATTATAATGAATCGACATTTGCTTTTTCCGATTTCGAAATAGTAGAAAAATATTCAAAAACAGAAAATGTAAATGTGCTTTCAAAAAATGGCTATGATATGGTTCCGTATGTTTCAAATTTTTTCCCTGAAAATATCGATAAGTTGATTTATTACTGCGAACTGTACAATTCAGATAAATTGATGGCAGACAGTAGCATTTTTTTGATTAATTATTATATTGAAAACAAAATTGATAATAAACCACTTTCTGATTATAAATTATTTAGAAAACTATCGCCCAGTAAATTATATGTTCACTTTAGCGAATTTAATATCGAAAAATTACCTTCGGGAAATTATAATATTGTTTTAGAAATAAGAGATAAAGAAAATAATTTGTTGAAAATGCACAAGTACAATTTCTTAAGAAGCAACCCTGCTTTTGACGATAAAAAATACGATTATTTATCTCAAATTGGAGATGTGTCATTTGTCGATTTATTTACGAGTGCAGATACTCTTCGTGAACATTTACGCTCACTGCGACCAATTTCCGATAATTTTGAAGTAATTTTTGCCGAAAACCAAATCAAAGGAGACGATATTCAAACCATGCGAAATTTCTTTTATGGATTTTGGAAAAAACGAAATGCCGAAAGTCCTTATCAAGCTTGGCTCGATTACTATAAAAATGTAAGAGCTGTAAACGAATTTTACAATACGGCCATCAAGAAAGGATACGAAACCGATAGAGGACGAGTTTATTTGCAATATGGACCACCAAATACAATTAACGAAGAAAAGTACGAAACAAGTTCTTACCCATATGAAATATGGCAGTACAACGAAATTGCAGGTAAAACAAATCGAAAATTTTTGTTTTATAATCCCGATTTAGTCGATGACGACTATGTATTGCTACATTCTGATATGCCTGGCGAAATTAGCAATAAGAATTGGCAAATGCATCTTCATAAACGAGATGTTCCTTTTTATAATCACGATCAAGAAAATGTTGACGATTATTATGGCAACCAATCCAAAATTTTATTCGATAATCCTCGATAATTTCATAAATTAATGTCAAGTATTTCATTTGCGATTGTATATTCATTTCTTTGGTTATTGGGACTTTTCCCGTTTCGTTGTTTGTACATTCTATCAGATATAATAACCTTTTTTCTGCGTGATGTTTTTAAATATCGACAGCAGATTATTCTGAATAATTTACGGAATTCTTTTCCTAAAAAATCAGACGATGAAATCAAGCAAATTGCACGAAAATACTATGCTCATTTAAGCGACACTTTTGTCGAAACCATTAAACTTATTCACATTTCAGAGTCCGAAATGCAAAAACGCTGCAAGTACAATAATTTAACAATAGTTGATGAATTGTTTGCTCAAAAGCGTAGCATTGTGGCAGTTATTGGTCATTATGGGAATTGGGAATATATGATTGGATTTCCATTTTTTACAAAATATAATGTGCTCACGTTATACAAGCCTTTGACGAATAAAAAATTCAATAATTTTTACATCAAATTGCGAAGTAAATTTGGTGTTAAACCTGTTTCAATGAAAGAATCGTACAAAAAATTAATGGAGTATAAACAAGGAAATATCCCCACAATTACAGCATTTATAAGCGATCAAACTCCACACAAAGACGAGATTCAATACTGGACAAATTTTCTGAATCAAGATACTGCTGTTTTTTTAGGTCCAGAAAAAATTGCCAAGAAACTCGATTTTACAGTTCTGTATTTTCAAATGCGAAAAGTCAAGAGAGGCTTTTACGAAATGGATATTTCGACTTTAACAAATAATCCTAAAAATACAGCGGAATACGAAATTACGAATTTACATGTGAAAAAGTTAGAAGAAACTATTAAATTGCAACCCGAATATTGGTTGTGGTCGCACAGAAGGTGGAAAACTAAAAAAGTCTGATTTATCAATGATTAAAACGGCAGTCGTAATATTAAATTGGAATGGAAAAAGGTTTTTGGAAACTTTTTTGCCTTTTTTAATTAAAAATACACCTCAAAATAATGTTGAGCTATACGTTGCTGATAATAATTCGACCGACGACTCAGTTCATTTTTTAAAACAATCGTTTTCTCAGATAAAGTTAATTCGCTTGGAAAAAAACTGGGGATTTGCCGAAGGCTATAATAGAGCATTACAACAAATCGACGCAGAGTATTTTGTGTTGCTAAATTCTGATGTAGAAGTTTCTGCGGGTTGGCTCGAACCACTAGTCGAAATGTTTGACAACAATCCTCAGGTTGGTGCTTGTATGCCAAAAATTAAAGATTATTACAATCGCAATAAGTTTGAATATGCAGGTGCTTCTGGAGGTTTTATCGACAAATACGGTTTTCCGTTTTGTCGAGGGCGAATTTTTGATACCATCGAGGAAGATGTGGCTCAATATAACGAAAGTATTGAGGTTTTTTGGGCGACAGGAGCCTGTTTGGCGATTCGTTCAAATTTATATTTTGAGGCGGGAGGATTGGATAAAGATTTTTTTGCCCATATGGAAGAAATCGACCTTTGTTGGCGACTTCATGCAATGAACTTTAAAATTTCAGTTGTTCCGACTAGCGAAGTTTTTCATGTTGGAGGAGGAACTTTAGCCAAAAGCAATCCGAAAAAAACAATGTTAAATTTCAGAAATAACTTGGCTATTTTATATAAAAATTTAGATTCAAATGTGCTTTTTCAAACAATCTTTATTCGACTAATTTTAGATGGAATTGCAAGTCTTAAATTTTTATTTTCAGGTTATTTCAACGATTTTTGGGCAGTAATTAAAGCTCATTTCTCGTTTTATTCATCAATCTCTTCGCTTCGAAAAAAACGCAGGGCTTTTAAATCAAAACATAGCACGAAAACAAATCACTTGCTTTATCCAAAAAGCATTGTTTATGAGTATTTTGTGAAAGGAAAAAAATATTTTTCGGATTTTGTAAAATGATTTTTTTGTTTTCACTTGGAAATGTAATTGGTATTATACCAATTGTGTTTCAAAATGATTGTTAAAGAAATTTTGGAACAACAATGGTTAATGCCGATATTAAAGCAAAACAAGCATACAGAACGAAGTGAAAGTATGCGACATTTTGATGTTTAATCGGTATAATTTCTATAATCAAAACTTTTGATATTGTTTGAGAAAAATTGAAATAAGGGTTTTGAACAACTTCACAAAAGAAGTGAATTTATTTCCAATAAACTCACTATGCAAGGGCTACTAAAAGAAGGTAAAGATAAAACACAACTACAATTATCAGTAAAGTAAAAACTATTCCAAGCACAAGACCAAGAATTGCCATCCATTTTAAACGACTTGTTCCTGACAATTTATACCTTTTTAAGCTCATAATACCGAATACAATTGCAGGTATTGCCGTAAAATAAGTAATAACCCCTAACAAGCCAAGAACAAAACTTATTATTGCATACGTTTGTGCAGTTTTTCCAACATCAATGGGTGGATTATCGACACTTTTGATCTTTTTGGATAATGGAGATTTCTTTACAATCGGTTTGTTTTCTTTATTTTTTATAATTGGTTTGTGATTCTCTTTGTTTGTAATCAGTAAATTCAAATTCACTTCATCTTTTGAAGCCTCGAAAGTAGGTTCTGCAATGTCTGGCTCTTCGAAACGAATATCTTTATAGTAAATTTTATTTGGGGAAATATTAGGATATTCTTCGCCGATGTGTTTATTTTTTTTGTTAAAATCCACGTAAAAACCATCATTGTATCTTCGTTTCGATACCGAAAAGTTTGATGTTGAACACGAACTCAAAATCGTAATCATAAAAATCAAACTAACAATTGTTATTACAATAGATTTCATTTTTTTTGATTTTTTATCTCAACTAAGAATATAATCTCTCCTAAAGGTAAAAAAAGAAATTGATAATCAAACATTTTGTTCGGATTATGCTTTCAAAAAAAAGCAAGGAGAGATGTCTCCTTGCTTTTTCATACTATGTTTCTGCAAAAACTATTTTAACTCTTAATCCATTGCTGCTGCTAAGGCAATCGAAAGCATTTTACTCTTATCGGAATCAGCTCTTGAAGTAAGTACAATAGGTACTTTAGCTCCCATAATAACAGCCGCAACCGTGGCTCCGCCTAAAAAATTCAACGATTTATATAGCACATTTCCGGCATTAATATCCGGTGTTAAGATTAGGTCAGCATCGCCGGCAACTTCACTCACAATACCTTTATGTTCGGCAGCTTCTTTCGATACAGCATTATCTAAAGCTAATGGTCCATCAACTATGCAACCTTTAATCTGTCCTCGCTTGTTCATCATAGTCATCATGGCAGCATGAACGGTTGCTTCCATCTTCGGATTAACTGACTCAACAGCTCCAACCACAGCAACCTTTGGATTTTTTAGTCCTAATTTATGAAAAACATTGACTGCATTTTTAAGCATATCTACTTTTTCTTCAAATTCTGGAGCCACATTCATTGCAGCATCAGTAACAGCTATAAGCTTATGATAATAAGGAGATTCGAAAAATGCGACATGACTCAAAGCAGCTCCGGTTCGTAATCCGTTTTCTTTATCCAACACAGCTTTTAACATAGGACCTGTTGCAACCAAACCTTTCATCAAGATTTCGGCGTTTCCTTCTCTAATAATAGAAACTGCTTTAACAGAAGCCTTGTATGGATCTGACTCATCAATAATTTGAATACCTGCTAAATTGAAGTTAATTTTTTTACAAATCTCTTCTATTTTTGATTTTTCACCAACAAGTATTGGGTCAATAATACCCAATTTCATTGCATTATTTACAGCCTCAAGAACAGGCTCGTCTGCTGCTGCGGCAACAGCAATACGTCTTTTGGTTTTATTTTTTGCAATTTCTACAAATTGTTGTAAAGAGTTTAATTCCATTATTTTTCGAGTTTTTATCCGTTAATTAATTTATATGCATCTTGAGCAATTACCAACTCCTCGTTGGTTGGAATTGCATAAACTTTAACTTTTGAATCAGGCATCGAAATCTCAACTAGTTTGGCTTTTACACCATCATTTGCTGCTTTATTAAATTTAACTCCCATGAATTCCATATCCGAGCAAATAAATTCTCTTGTTTCTGGCCCTCTCTCTCCTACTCCACCTGTAAAAACAATTGCATCAACTCCGCCCATGGCTGCTGCATAAGAGCCAATATATTTTTTAACTCTGTAAAAATACATCTTAAGAGCTAAGTCTGATTTGTAATCGCCTTTTAACCAAGCAGCTTCTTCAACATCTCTCATATCTGACGACAATTCCGAAACCCCTAACACTCCACTTAGCTTGTTTACAAGATTATTTGCGGCTTCACGGTCAAGTTTTTCTTTATCCATGATGTAAAATAAAGCTCCAATATCAAGGTCGCCGGCACGTGTTCCCATCATTAATCCTTCAACCGGGGTCAAGCCCATTGAGGTATCAACCGATTTCCCGTTTTTCACAGCCGCTATCGATGCTCCGTTTCCTAAATGGCAGGTAATTATTTTAACTTCTTCATATTTTTTCCCCATTAATTGAGCTGCTTTTTTAGAGACGTAGTAATGACTCGCTCCGTGGAAACCATATCGACGAATCTTATATTTATCGTACAAAGCATACGGAATTGCATACATGTAAGCATAGTCGGGCATTGTTTGATGAAATGCAGTATCGAATGTTCCACACTGAGGTACGTCAGGCAGCAATTTCTGCATTGCGTAAATGCCTTTTAAATTTGCTGGATTGTGAAGTGGAGCTAAATCAACACATTCAATCATCTTGTCGATTACATCTTGCGTAATTTTTACACTTCCACTGAAAGTTTCGCCACCGTGAACAACTCTATGTCCAACTGCTGCTATTTCGTGTTTCGATTTTAACACTCCTATTTGTGGGTCTAACAACATTTGAAGAATTAAATCAATCCCTTGTGTGTGGTCGGCAATATCCTGAATTTTTTTAACTTTATTTTGACCTTTTGGTTCGTATGAAATTTTACTGTCTTTAAGTCCAATACGTTCTATAATACCCGATGCCAAGACATCTACATCTTCTTCTCTCCCGCTAATCATGTCCATAAGTTGAAACTTAACCGACGAACTTCCGCAATTTAATACAAGGATTTTCATTTGTTTTTAATATTTTTTATCAATTATTTTTTAAAAGTTCACAAAGCTATTAAAAACAATTGTTTTTTGAAACAATTTTATTTGTATCGCACGCTATAACTAACTCTTCGTTTGTTGGCATAACAACGACTTTCGTTTTTGAGTTTGGAGATGAAATAATTGTAGGCTCTCCTTTCGCTGAATTATTTAATGCTAAATCTAATTCGATACCTGCAAATTCTAGATTTTCGCAAACCATTTTTCGAATAAGTTCTTCGTTTTCGCCAATTCCTCCAGTAAACACAATCATGTCGGCTCCGCCAAGTACGTATGTATATGAACCAATGTATTTTCTAATTCGGTAAACAAAAATATCAATGGCAAGTTTTGCTTTCTCGTTTCCTTCATCTCTTGCTTTTCGTAAATCTCTCATGTCGGATGTTAAGCCTGAAATTCCTAATAATCCAGATTTTTTATTTACAATATCACTCATCGCTTTAAGCGACAAATTTTCTTTCTCCATCATGTACAAAACAACACCTAGTCCGGCATCGCCACTTCGAGTTCCCATTACAAGTCCTTCGATAGGAGTTAACCCCATTGATGTATCTACCGATTCGCCATTTTTAATGGCACACATCGACGCCCCATTTCCTAGGTGAGCTGTTATTATTTTTAAATCTTCGTATTTTTTGCCAATAAATTGACTTGCTCTTTGTGCTACATATTTATGACTTGTTCCATGAAATCCATATCGACGAAGTTTATATTTGTCGTAATATTCATATGGTAATGCATAAATATACGCTTCGGGTGGCATAGTTTGATGAAACGATGTGTCGAAGACTGCAACTTGCGGAACATTTGGAATAAGTTTTTCCATTGCTAATATTCCTTTCAAATTTGCTGGATTGTGAAGCGGAGCTAAATCAATGCATTTTTCGATATCGTCTTTAACAGCTTGGTTAATCAATACACTTTTAGTAAAATTTTCACCTCCGTGTGCAACCCTATGTCCAACAGCTTTTATTTCATCAATTGTTTTAATAACTCCATACTCAGGATTTGTCAAAATAGCTAATATTATATTAATCCCCACTTCATGGTTTGGGACATCAGTTATTAGTTGATGTTTTACATCGTCAAATCGCTTGTGTTTTACGATTCCATCTTTCAAACCAATTCTTTCGATAATACCTTTAGCTTTAAGTTCTGCATTATTACACATATCAAGGAATTGATATTTAATCGAAGAACTCCCACAGTTTAAGACTAATATATTCATTGTTTATTCATTTATATTTATAAAAAAAGACCAATAAAATTGGTCTTCATAATTATTTCACTTGATTAGCTGTTATTGCCACTAAGTTAACTATATCGTCAACCGAGCAACCTCTTGACAAGTCGTTAATCGGAGCTCCCAATCCTTGCAAAATTGGTCCAATTGCTTGAGCATCTCCCAATCTTTCGACTAATTTATAGCCAATATTTCCCGATTGTAAGTCAGGGAATATCAACACATTCGCTTTTCCGGCAACTTTTGAACCCGGTGATTTTTTTTCTCCAACCGATTGAATAATTGCAGCGTCGGCTTGTAGTTCTCCGTCAATATTAATATCAGGTCTTAATTCTTTAACTATCTGAACAGCTTTTTGAACTTTATCTACAAATTCGTGTTTAGCTGAGCCTTTTGTCGAAAACGACAACATGGCAACTCTTGGTTCTTTTATATTTGCTACGGCTTTAGCTGTATCGGCACTACAAATTGCTATCTCGGCTAATTGTTCAGCTGTTGGATCTACCGTAATTGCTACATCTGAAAATACAAAAACGCCATCGTCGCCCATTGTATTCTTTTTGGTAACAACAATCATTGCTCCCGACACAACTGAAAAACCCGGTGCTGTTTTAACTGTTTGCAAAGCGGGTCTAACCGTATCGCCGGTAGAGTGTTCGGCTCCGCTAACCTCGCCATCGGCGTCTCCCATCATAACCATCATCGGACCAAAATAAATGTCTTCGGATATTATTTCTAATGCTTGTGCAATGGTAACGCCTTTAGATTTTCGCAATTCGTAAAACTTATTTGCATAATCAAGTCTCTTCTCCGAAGTCTTCGGGTCAATTATAGTTGCTTTCGATAAATTTAGGCTAAGTTCTTTTTCAAGATTTTTTATTTCTTGAATGTTTCCTAATAAAATTAAGTCGGCGATATCTTCTCGTAAGATTATGTCGGCTGCCTTCAATGTTCTGATTGAGGTTCCTTCGGGTAATACTATTCTTTTTTTATTTTTTTTAGCATTTGCCCTAATTTGGCTGAGTAAATCCATTTTCTTGCTTATTGTAAATTTTCATGTTTATTTCTGCATCAAATTTAATGAAATGAAAATATAAAACAGACTGATTTGAATGAAAAAAAGTACTGTTTATACTGTTATAAAACAATTTTATACAACAGCTAAATTTTCAACTTAAATGATTATATCTAGAAATAAAAAAAGTGTCCCAAAAAATCGAGACACTTACATTTGTTTATATTTTTAATTGCCAAATGAAATACGCCATAAAATACTTAAAATTATTTTACTCTTTTGCTTCTTTTAACAATTTAACTAACGAGTCAACATCTTTTGCAACAGCAACTCCCGGGAGTTTAACTGGTGCTCCAACTTGAGCCATAAAACTACCTTGAACTTCGCCTACTTTATATGTAGTAAAGCCTATTCGGTATAAACCAACAACCAATGCTTTTAATGGGTCGTTCGGATTGCTGGTAATTCTCATCAACGAATTGTATTTACTTCCTGATGGCTGTGCTGGCATTTCGCCTGAATCGTCATTTTGGTCATACAAATTCCATTTTGCCGATTTCGATTTTGCTAAAATATCATCAACAGATGTTATTCCGTCGGCTCTTTCTAAAGAAATCCAAGTATCGAAATAATTTGTTTTATCCTTAATATCAAAATCTTGTGCAACATAGTCGGTTTTTTCAGGCACCATTTTATCGGGTACTGGAGAAATCATTCGAACTCCTATTTCGGGAGCAACTGCGGGAATCCAAACATACAAATAGTAATATTTTTTTCCACCTTTTGTTTCGTCAGGAGCAGCACCTGGTTTAACGTATCCAAAATAACTTATTACATCGGTATATGGAACCCGAACTTCTTTGCCCATGACTTCTTTTTTGCCCATGTCGGCACCAAATTTATCGAGCTTTTGTGCTTTTGTCAAAGCTGTTCCAATAAATAAAACACAAACAAATAAAAACAGAATTTTTTTCATAAATATAGATTTTAATTTTGCTTACTCTTTTAATTCAGTTTTCAGCAACCCTGATATTTTTAATCATAAATCTGAAATTAAGCTTTTCTGCGATAAAATGGAAAATATTTTTGATAAAAAAAATCAAAAATCAATATATCTAATTTTATATATTGTTGACTATCAAGACATTCGATTTATTTATTCATAATTTATCGCTACTCTTTAATAATTGATAAAGTGCACTAAATTATTGATTTGGCAATTTTTGTCTTTGATAGGTTTATTATTAATTTTGCGGAAGTTATTATCTTGACAATTATTCTCATATACAAAGACAATAGAACTGCGACATTTATGACACAAAAATTTGTAAAACCCGAAAGATATTCATTTGAAGATGTCCCCTTTCGCCAACTTATGAACAAAAGAATTTATAAAGTATTAATTCTATGTAGCACCTACGATTATTTTATTTTAGAAGAAGATGGTCGAATCGACGAGCAAATATTTAACGAATATGTTTCGCTAAACTTACGGTATCCGCCTCAATTTGTACAAGCCTCAACAAGCACTGAGGCTTTTCACATACTCGAAACCGAAAAGGTCGATTTGGTAATTGCAATGCTCAGCATAAGCGATGTTGATACATTTAAACTTGCCCGAGAAATAAAAACCAAATATTTTGAAAAGCCAATTGTTGTTTTAACTCCTTTTTCGCGAGAAGTTTCTATTCGTTTGAGCAGAGAAGATTTGTCGGCCATTGATTATGTTTTCAGTTGGCTTGGAAATGCCGACTTACTTTTAGCAATTATTAAACTGATTGAAGATGGCATGAATGTCGAAAACGACGTAAATAAAGTCGGTGTTCAGGTAATTATGCTTGTAGAAGATTCTATTCGATATTATTCAAGTTATTTACCTAATTTGTATAAAATAATATTTCAACAATCGAAAGAATTTACTTCTGAAGGTCTGAACGACCATCAAAAAACGATGAGAATGCGAGGAAGACCTAAAGTTCTGTTGGCAACTTCCTATAATCAAGCCATTGCCTACTTTAACAAGTATAAAAACAATATGCTTGGGATAATCAGTGATATGAGTTTTCCTAAAGACGGAGTTAAAGAAAAATTAGCAGGGCTAAAACTGTTTGAAGAAGTTCGCAGTGCTGATGAATTTATGCCATTTTTAATGCAGTCTTCCGACTTAAAAAATCGAGAAATAGCAGATAATGTAGGCGTGAATTTCATTCACAAGTATTCTAAAACTTTATCGCTCGAAGTTCGTGATTATGTGAAAGAATCATTATCATTTGGCGATTTTAAAGTTATTGATCCAAAAACAAATACTGTACTTTTTACGATTTCTGATTTACAAGGATTGCAACAAAAATTATTTGAAATTCCAGACGAAAGCCTTCAATATCACTTCAATCGAAACGATATTTCGAAATGGCTTTATGCAAGAGCAACCTTTCCGCTGGCTGAATTGTTTAAACATATACGAAGTAATCAGTTCGACTGTCTAGATAGCGTTAAACAGTTTTTATATGACACCATTTCTGAATATAGGTTAAATAAAGGGCGTGGAATTATTGCAAAATTTTATCGTGAAAGCTTTGACGAATATTTGAATTTTTCAAGAATTGGCGAGGGCTCACTTGGAGGAAAAGCGAGAGGACTTGCTTTTATTGATTCATTGATTAAAAGAAATAAAGTTTTTGAGAATTTCGAAAATGTTGTCGTTACAATCCCACGAACTGTGGTACTTAGCACCGATGTTTTCGACGAATATATGGAGAGCAATTGTTTATACGACATTGCGTTATCAAACTCTTCTGACGATGTGATTTTGCACCACTTTATAAAGGCAAAGCTCCCAATACGTATTCATGATGATTTGCAAACTTTTATTACCTTCATAAATAATCCAATCGCCGTTCGTTCTTCAAGTTTACTCGAAGATTCACATTACCAACCTTTTGCAGGAGTTTATTCTACTTACATGATTCCTAAAATAAAATCGGATAAAGTAATGATTGAAAAACTTAGCGAAGCAATCAAAAGCGTTTACGCTTCGGTGTTTTTCAAAGGCAGTAAAGCATATATGGCTGCAACTCGCAATGTAATTGATGAAGAAAAAATGGGAATTGTATTGCAAGAAGTTTGCGGAAAACAAAATGGAGACCGATTTTATCCAAGTATTTCGGGAGTTGCTCGATCCATAAATTTCTATCCTATTCCACCCGAAAAACCCGAAGATGGTATCGCAAACATCGCTATTGGACTGGGAAAATATATTGTTGATGGTGGAGCAAATTTGCGATTTTCGCCAAAATATCCGCAAAAAGTATTACAGCTTTCATCAACCGATATGGCATTGAAAGAAACACAAAAATATTTTTATGCTCTTGATTTGAATTCGAATAGTTTTACGCCTTCGACCAACGATGCCATAAATATTTTAAAACTTCGAATTAGCGAAGCCGAAAAAGACGGAATGCTTACCAATATTGCCTCAACCTACGACATTGAAAACAATTGCATAAAAGATGGTATGTTTGACGAAGGACAACGTGTAATCACCTTCTCGAATATTTTGAATTACAACAAATTTCCATTAGCTAAAATTCTTGAAACCATACTTGAAATTGGGCAACGAGAAATGAGCGACCCTGTCGAGATAGAATTTGCCGTTGATTTAAACTCAGGCAAAAATGCGAAAAGCACATTTAATTTATTGCAAATCAGACCAATTGTCGAAAACGAAGAAGCATTTACCGAAGAAATCGAACATATTGATCCTGAATCCACAATTATAACATCAAAATCAGCTTTGGGAGACGGAATAATTAAAGATATCTACGATTTTGTATATGTAAAACCAAAATCGTTTAACGCTTCAAAAACAAACGAAATTGTAAGATTAATCGAAAAACTTAACGATAAATTCGTTGCCGAAAACAAAAACTACGTTCTTGTCGGTCCCGGACGTTGGGGTTCAAGCGACCCATGGTTGGGGATTCCGGTAAAGTGGGCACAAATTTCAGCGGCAAGAGTTATTATTGAATCAGGTCTCGAAAATTATCGAATTGACCCAAGTCAAGGAACTCACTTTTTCCAAAATTTAACATCGTTCAGGGTTGGATATTTTACCATTAATCCGTTTATCAAAGACGGACATTACGACATTGATTATCTTGAAAAACAAGAACCAGCATACGAAGACGATTATATTCGTCATGTGCAATTTAGCTCGCCGATAATTGTAAAAATTGATGGAAAAAAGAGTTTGGGAATTATTCTGAAACCCGAAGGGATTTAGTTGCATTATTCGATTCCTCACATACGTTCGGAATGACAAAACAAAAAGGTTTGTGTTGGCACAAAATTTAGTATTTTTTAAATTGCTTTTATTTTTTCTAAGTATTATCTTTACAAGTATCATTTAAAAAGAAAATAAGCAAAATGAACTTAACAATACGAGAACTACCAAGCGAAAAAGACATTCAACATGTTCGAGAAATAGTTTCTTCAACCGGTTTTTTTTACGACCACGAAATAGATGTCGCCGTCGAATTGGTACAAGAACGAGTTGAAAAAGGAATCGAAAGTGGTTATTATTTTATCTTTGCCGATTATGAAGGAAAAACAATAGGGTACAGTTGTTATGGTGAAATTCCATGCACAACCAAAAGCTTCGACTTGTATTGGATTGCCGTACACAACGATTTTCGAGATAAAGGCATTGGTAAAAAAATCTTTGATGAAACATACAATGCAATTAAAAAACAGAATGGGAGAAAAATATATATCGAAACATCTTCAAGAGAAAAATACATTCCAACTCAAAAATTTTACGACAGATGTAAATGCGATTTAGAAGCTCGCTTAAAAGATTATTACGACAAAGACGACGATAAATTGGTTTATGTAAAAACAGTTGAATAATCTAATTTAAAACACAAACAAATGCGAAAAATATTGTTTTTTCTACTCGTTGCCGTAAGTTTTTCTTCTTGCGATTGGCTCGAAGATCAGGATACTCCAATTTGTGAAGATTGCTACAAAGCTCACTACAATACTAACACTGACGAACTTATCGAAAAAACCGAAGAAAGTACCTTATGTGGAGGCGATGTCATTGTGTGGAAAAATTTCGACGACGAAACCACTGATAGTATAACCGTTAAGTACGAATGTGAGTGATTTTTATTAACAAACATTCAATATTAAGCACTAATTTACTTAAATGTTTTTTTATCTTTACAGCAAAATAATTTGCAGTTTGAATGGACAAATTTTCGTTTTTATCAAATCTTGATTATGTAAATCAACTTTATAATAATTATCAAGAAGATAAAAATTCGGTTGATGAAAGTTGGCAGTTATTTTTTCAAGGATTCGAGTTTGCTCAACAAAATTATTCTATCAAGTTTTCCGACAAGCAAGTTGATAAAGAATTCAAGGTCATTAACTTAATTAATGGTTATCGTCAACGCGGACACTTTTTTACCAAAACAAATCCGGTTCGTAAACGACGACAATATCTTCCCACATTGGCAATCGAAAATTTCAGTTTAGATAAAGCCGATTTGAACACTGTTTTTCAAGCAGGAAAAGAAATAGGTATTGGAGTCTCAACATTGTCTCAAATTGTAAATCACCTCGAAGAAACATATTGTCAGTCGGTTGGGGTTGAATATGCTTACATCAGAAATCCAGAAGTTGTAAAGTGGATTCAAGAAAAAATGGAATCAACTCAAAACAAACCCAATTTCACAATTGACGAAAAAAAAGCAATTTTTAAACACTTAGCCAAAGCTGTTGGTTTTGAAGCTTTTATTCATAAAAAATTCACAGGACAAAAACGTTTCTCACTAGAAGGAGCCGAATCGCTTATTCCGGCACTAAATGCGGCCATTGAAAATGGCTCTCGTTTCGAAATCGAAGATTTTGTTATTGGGATGTCGCACCGAGGGCGACTAAATGTGTTGAGTAATGTATTGCAAAAGCCTTTCGAAAATATTTTTTCAGAATATAACGGAAAAAATTACAGCCAAGACAACATATTAGGAGATGTAAAATATCATTTAGGGTACGACATTGAGTACAACACTTCTGAACATAAAAAAATTAAAATCGGACTTGTTCCAAATCCATCACATCTTGAAACGGTTAGCGGAGTAGTACAAGGTATTGCTCGAGCAAAACTCGACCATACATACAACAAAAACGAAAACAAAGTATTACCAATTATTATTCATGGCGATGCAGCAGTCGCAGCTCAAGGAATCGTTTATGAAGTATTGCAAATGTCGCAGCTTAACGGTTATCGTACTGGAGGCACATTACATCTGGTTATTAACAATCAGGTTGGATTCACGACTAATTATTTAGACGCTCGCTCGAGTATTTATTCAACCGATATTGGAAAAGTCATTAAAGCACCAATTTTCCATGTCAATGGCGACGATGTTGAAGCCTTAGTAAATACAGTTATTACAGCTATTGAATATCGACAAAAATTTCACACCGATATTTTTATTGATATTTTATGCTACCGAAAATATGGACATAACGAAGGAGACGAACCTCGTTTTACACAACCAACCTTATATAAAGCAATTGCATCGCACCCAAACTCACGAGACATATACGCAAATCAATTACTAAATGAAAAAGTTTTATCGGAAACGCTGATTCAACAAATTCAAAACGAGTTTAACGATTTACTGGAAAACGCATTGACCGAATCAAAAAAAAACAATTCTGTAGTCATTAAACATTTCCTTTCAAATATTTGGGCAAAATATTATGCTTCCGAAAATAAATCGTTAAACGATATTGTAAACACATCTGTAGATAAAAGCACTATTCGAGAAATTGCAAAATCCATAACAAGTCTGCCTTCCGATAGAAAGTTTTTCAAAAAGATTGAAAAATTAATGGATGACCGTTGGCAAATGATTGAAGCAAATAAGCTTGATTGGGGCATGTGCGAACTGCTGGCTTATGGAACTCTATTAAAACAAGGCTACCCCGTAAGATTAAGCGGTCAAGATTCGGAACGGGGAACTTTTTCGCATCGCCATGCTACATTAGTAATTGAAGATACTGATGAAAAATATATTCCCTTGCAAAATATCGATGCAAATCAAGCCGGATTTTGTGTTTACAATTCTCATCTATCAGAATATGGCGTACTTGGATTTGAATATGGCTACGCACTTGCCAAACCTGATGCTATAACCATTTGGGAAGCTCAATTTGGTGACTTCAACAATGTAGCTCAAGTAATTATTGACCAATATCTTAGCTCTGCTCGAGAAAAATGGGATTTGATGAATGGTGTTACCCTTTTACTTCCTCATGGATATGAAGGTCAAGGTCCAGAACATTCAAGTGCCAGAATGGAAAGATATTTAGCTCTTTGTGCTCGCAACAATATGTACGTTGCAAATTGTTCAACTCCGGCAAACTTTTTTCACATTTTGCGTCGTCAAGTGCTAAACCCAACCCGAATGCCCTTGGTTATTTTTACACCTAAAAGTCTATTGCGTCTTCCTGCTTGCATTTCAACAATTGAAGATTTAAGCGAAACTAATTTTCAGGAAATTATCGACGATATCGTTTCAAATCCTAAGCAGATTAAACAAATAGCATTTTGTTCGGGTAAGATATACTACGAATTACTCGAAAAAAGAAAAGAAATAAACAATACTGAAACGGCTATTGTGCGAATCGAACAATTGTATCCTTTTCCAAAAGAACAAATCACGAAAATTATTGAAAAATACGAAAATGCGACACAACTGACTTGGGTTCAGGAAGAGCCTCTAAACATGGGAGCTTGGACATTTTTACAACGCATGCTTCCCGAATATACATTTCGGGCAATTGGGCGTCCCGAAAGTGGGAGTCCTGCAACCGGGTTACTCGAAATTCATAATAAAAGTCAACAAAAAATTCTTGATAAAACATTTGTTCTTTGCAACTGCGATTTAAAAACAGTGTATTGTAAAATGAATTGCATGAAAGATTTTTAGCAGAATGGTAAATTGTTAATTGAAGATTGAAAATTAGAAAAATGATTGAAATAAAAATACCTAGCCCTGGAGAATCGATAACAGAAGTTGAAATAGCATCGTGGTTAGTCAAAGATGGCGATTTTGTCGAAAAAGACCAAGAAATTGCTGAAATTGAATCCGATAAAGCAACATTGTCGCTTGTTGCCGAAGCTAGCGGAAAAATTAACATTTTAGCTAAAGCGGGAATCCCTGTTCCAGTTAATTCTATTGCCTGCACCATCGAACCAAATACCACTAATATTTCGGATAATGCACCTCAAAATATTTTTGAAAAAGAAACAATTATTCAACATTCAACCATCGAAAAAATAAAAATTACGCCTTTGGCAAAAAAAATAATTCAAGACAATCATTTATCTATAAATAACGATTTTAAAGGTTATAAAAAAATTCAAAAAGCTGATGTATTGAGAAAAATATCATCGGCAAAAATTGGAGAAATAATCCCCGAACATCGACAATTTACTCGAACAAAAATGTCGATGTTACGACGAAAAATTAGTCAACGCTTAGTTGCCGTGAAAAACGAAACGGCTATGCTTACCACGTTCAACGAAATTGATATGTCGAATATAATCAATCTTCGTGCAACATATAAAGATGCTTTTCAACAAAAACATGGCGTAAAAATGGGCTACATGTCAATTTTTACAAAAGCGGTTTCCGATTCGTTGAAAGAATTTCCGAATGTAAATGCAATAATTGACGGGGAAGATATTATTAATTTTAATTACTCGGATATTGGTATTGCCGTTCAAACGGATAAAGGCTTGATGGTGCCAATACTTCGTAACACCGAGCAGATGAGCATTGCCGAAATCGAACTTAATATTGCCGAACTGGCTGAAAAAGGACGAACAGGAAAAATTTCGCTTGAAGAATTAACTGGAGGAACATTTACAATTTCTAACGGTGGTGTTTTTGGCTCTTTGCTTTCGACTCCTATTTTAAATCCTCCACAATCGGCTATTTTAGGAATGCACAATATTGTCAAACGCCCTATTGTTGTAGATGATAAAATTGAAATTCGACAAATGATGTACGTCGCATTATCGTACGACCATAGAATAATTGACGGTCGTGACTCTGTTGGATTTTTAATTGCCATTAAAAAACGAATCGAAAATCCGATTACTGAAATGTTTGGTGATGATATCCAAAATGCATTAAGTTTGTAAAAATATCACGAATGTTAAACCAACTATTATTCTCGTGAAAACAACAGAATCGAATTCATATTACGACAATCTTGAAAATATGACGGCACACGAACTTCTTACAAATATTAATAAAGAAGACAAAACCGTTCCGCTTGCTATTGAAAAAAGCATTGCAATTATTGAAACTGTGGTTGAAGCGATAGTAAAAAAAATGAAAAAAGGTGGGCGTTTATTTTACATCGGTTCTGGGACCAGTGGGCGTTTAGGTGTGGTTGATGCATCGGAATGTCCTCCGACATTTGGAGTCGACGAAAATCTTGTAATCGGAGTTATTGCCGGAGGCGAAAAAGCCATTCGCAAAGCTGTTGAAAATGCCGAAGATGATTTTGAAAAAGGCTGGCGAGATTTGCAAAAACACAAGATTTCGAAAAACGATTTTGTTATCGGATTATCAGCTTCAGGAACAACTCCATACGTGGTAGGTGCAATTCAAAATTGCAGTTTACACAACATCGAAACCGCTTGCATTACTTGCAACGAGAATAGTTTACTTGCTCACGAATCGAAATATTCTATTGAAGTTGTGGTTGGACCTGAGTTTGTTACCGGTAGCACTCGTATGAAAGCAGGCACTGCTCAAAAACTTGTTTTAAATATGATTTCTACTTCGGTAATGATAAAACTGGGAAAGGTAAAAGGAAATAAAATGATTGACTTACAATTAAATAACATCAAACTCAAAGAAAGAGCCGTTAGAATTATTTCTGAACAAATGAACATTACGTACAACGAAGCTCAAGAACTTTTAAACAAAAAAGGGAGCATCAGAAAAGCACTTAATTCTTAATTGAAATTTGGTATTAATTTTGTAAATTGCCGCCGCAATAATCAATTATACATAAACTTATGAAAAAACTATTACTCTTATTAATTGCGTTCGTAGTAATTAAATCAATGAATGCACAATTATCGAATTTCATCTTCTTTAGCGAAGGTGGCGAAAAATTTTCGATTGTTTTAAATGGAATTATGCAAAATGCAAGTCCTGAAACGAATATCAAAATTACCGATTTAAACGCACCGAATTATACGGTTCGTGCAATTTTTGAAGACAAAACATTGGGGCAGTTGCAAAAGCAAATTATGCTTAATCCGGGAACTGAAACAACCTACACTCTTAAACTAAACAACAAAGGGGAGTATGTTTTCCGTTTCAGAAGCGAAGTGCCAATTGCACAAAGTGCACCGCCTGCACCTCAACAAGCAACCATTGTTTATACAACCATTGCTCCTGCAGCAGTTGTTGTTCCTGTGGCTAATGTTACATATACCGAAACCACAACTACCACTACCGGAGGAACAAACGAAAATGTTTCGATGGGTTTAAACATTGGAGGTGTTGGATTAAATGTAAATATGAATATTAACGATGGTAATATGGGCGGAACAAGCTCATCTACAACTACAACCTATTCTACGACCACAACAACTACTGGAACGGGCACCAACGTATATGTTGACAATACTCCTCCTCCTACTCAGGTTGTTGTTTATTTACCTGGTTATTCGGGCCCAATTGGTTGTCCTCAACCGATGGATCAAAATTCGTTTTTTAGCGTTAAACAATCCATTGCTTCAAAAACATTTGAAGACAGTAAATTAACTATTGCTAAACAAGTAATAAATTCAAACTGTTTATTATCATCGCAAGTAAAAGAAATTATGCTTCTATTCACATTTGAAGATACTCGTTTAGAACTTGCCAAATATGCATACGGACACACTTACGATATTGGAAACTATTACCAACTTAACGATGCATTCACTTTTGAATCGTCGATTGATGAGCTAAATGCTTATATCAACGGAGGTGGTTTTTAAAAGTTTTCTACCGAGAAAAAATAAGGGGCTGCCCAAAGGCAGTCTCTTATTTTTTGTATTTTACTCATTTTGTATTACTAATTTCTGATTCAATACTGCCCCAGTTTCTTTACGAAATCTGCAATAATAGACACCATCTGCTAAGTTTAAATTAATGTTTTTTGCCATTGCACAGTTTTTAAAGTTATTGGCATATACTTTTTGTCCGAGACTGCTGTATATTTCAAGGCATATTGGGGCTGTGTCATCATTGCTTGTAATATTTATTATTCCAAAACTTGGATTCGGGTAAATAAGGATAGTAAAATTATCTGCAACACCATTTTGTTGAAACTCTATAGATTTATAAAAATATACTGCATTTCCTCCATCATCTGTATTATAATAATTGGAATTATACTTCGTATCGTTAATACTTTTCATACCATCACATGATTCAGTGTAAAACGAACCAATTGTGTTTGATAATTCTGTTAATGTACTATTATATAAATTACCCCTATTTTGAGAAAATAAATTTACAAAACATATCAATAAAACGCCTAATAATATTGTTTTCATATTTTTTTATTTACTGTTATTATTTATTTAAGATTTTTTCCAAATTGATATGTTATACCGTATCTATAGGAAGTCGTATTATTAAATCTACTACCATAATTTTTACTAGAAAGGAACGATTTTCCAACAAATACAGATTGCATAAAGTAAACATTTTTATATATTTTGATATTTATACCAACTCCAAGCAATAATTCAAAAATATTATGTCTATCTGTAAGATCGCTAAGGGCAATAATCCCATAGTCATTTAAATTATTACCATCTTCTATCCTAAATCTAATATTTGAATATTGAATATTTGAACTCACGAATATTTTTAATATATTTTCGTTTTTAATTATATATTTATATCCAATATTGAGTCCAAATCTTTCTGAAATACCATAAGCATAAGCCTTATCTTTAAATGGATATCCGTTAACATTCGGGATTTGATTTAAATACATCTGTGCCCCTATAACAAATGAATTTTGATAAACATTTTTACAATAATCAATTGAAATTGTATTCCCAATATATTTCCAATTATAATAAATACTTAAATCATTTTTATACTTTTGGTCTTGAGCAACACACCTCGTCCCACTAAAAACAATTATAAAAAATATAAACTTAATAGTTTTCATAAAGATTATAAATTAATAATTAGACAAGAACCTTTAGATAGGCACGAATATGATAATTCATTAAAAGGGAAATAAAACGCTTGATACCATTCATTTAAATAGCTCATCCGACAAGGAACAACACAAGGAGACATTGGGACTTGAGATGAATTTACAGCCACAGGTTTTAAACCAGCCCACCAGTCATGTTCATATGTTGCAACTGCTATCCCTATTAAATCATTCCAATAATCCACCCCACTGAGAGGGAACATATCATAAAAAACTTCCCCAATCTCTCTTTTATTTATTTTCTTTATCAAGTAATTAGGAGTATCATCTTCATATTGTCCACTGCTAAAAAAATATATCATTCGAAGATGATAATCAGATCTGAAATTAGACTCATATCTATAATTTATTGAAAATTGTGTTAAATAAATGTTATAAGAATTGCTTTTATTATTGTTTATTATCCCCCCACTGTCATTAATTGACTTAATGTATTCTTCTTCATTTTTAATAGAGTAATTCATTATAATAATTGGAATTTTAGAACTATTTGCAAGTTCTTCACTAATAAGTATTTCCTTAACTTGACCATCTTTTGACAAAGTATATCCGACAATTTCATCATCATCGTTAACTTCAGACGTGCCTATTGCGATTATAGGTAGTTTATTTAAATCAGCTATATTAATGTTTGGAATATAAATATTGGGAACATATAAATCATTATCATATATTAATTTACTTTCTATATCTTTATATGGCTCAGGAATATCTGGCTTATCGGCATAAAAACAATTTTTCAGTTGTTTTTCAACCAATGTTTTAAATTGTGGATTTTTTTGAATTAATGTGTTGTAACGTACCTCAAAGTCCTCTGATTTTTTGGCTTCATTATAAACAGTATTTAGTAATTCTTTGCTTTGAGCTAAATAAATAAAACTATTTACGAGCATAAATATATTACGGCTCATATTTTCAGTTTGTATATCTTCTTTGTTTTTGAGTTTGTTTGGGAAGGATAGGCATTGTGTTTCAATATTTTTATATTTTACAGTGGTAATATCAAAATTACCAAATTTATTTGTACTTAATCCTGAAACAAAAACATTTGAATTATTATCTATCGAAATTGAGTTTGGGATATCGGGATTATTTCCCTCACTACTAAAGCGTTGAACCCAATCTAATTCACCAGTAGTTTTATAATTAATTGTCAAATAGTCTGAACCCGTGCAAAAATCTGTACTTATACCTGTTACTACAATATTTGAGTTTGTTACTCTAAAATCAGTAGGGATATCATTGTCATTAGATGCACCATTATAAATTTGCCCCCAATTAAGTTGACCATTAACATCATAACATAATGTTAAAAAGTCAGAATTATTAAATCCATTATTGCTTTTTGCAGTAATGAAAATGTTTTGATTAACAGCAATCTTGCAAGGGATATCAACATTATTACTTACTCCATTAAATTTTGCAATCCATTGTTCAGTTCCATTCTTTAAATACTTTATAGTAACAATATCATAATCATTAGTAGTACTAAAACTTTTACCAGTTACATATACGCTCGTATTGTCAATATCAATTGAAATAGCCTCATCGGTTTCATTATCAGAACCATTATATAACTTTGACCATAAAAAAGTTCCATTTCCTGAATAGCAAAGCGTTACAAAATCTTCATTTATGTTAGTACTAGAACCTGTAAGATAAATATTGCTACCATCTGCCACAATTGCATTAACTTTTGAAGAAAAATCGTTGTAATTTGTTGCCCAAAGTAAATTTCCTAAGTAATCAAATTTTACTATCAAAATTTTATTGTAATTATCTATATTGCCAGCGATAACTATATTATTATCGTTGTCAGCTATTGCATCAATAATTTCATCATCGCTGTTCGCTAAGTTGTATAAGCCATTCCATAATATTGAACCTGATTGATTATATTTGGTTGCAATAATACTTTTTGCATTATTTTCCGTTTTCGTTCCAATAACTATTACATTACTCTGTTTATCAATTATTATTTTTTTTAATTCACTATTAACGGTAAAATCTCTAATCCATTGCTCAATACCCGAATTATTATATTTTATTAACGTAATTTTTTTAACAAGGACATCATCGTTGGTAGTTCCAACAACATACAAATTATCAAATTTATCTACGGCATTAGAAACATCAGATAATAAATTTGCAGAAGAATAATTCAATATTAAATCCTCATAGATTTGTACTTGTTTATATGGTTCTGTCAATGTTATACTATCATGCTTTGTGCAACCATGTAAATCGGTTATATTAAATTTATATGTGCCGGCTATCAAATTAGTTATATTTGTAGATGTTTGTACTGGATTGGTTTCCCAAATAATACTATATGGAGAGTAGCCTCCACTGATACTTAGAGTGATACTACCATCGTTACCATCAATACATGTAATATCTTCCGTTTCATAACCAACATTTATAGGATTGTTTAAACAATAATCAATTTCTGAATTAAATACATTGCTTAATTTACTAGTATTCCCACTTTCGTCAGTAGCTGTTGCAACAATTCCATTCCATGTTGTATTTTCTAATGTTGTTGTCCAGTTTCCTAATTCATCGGCAGTTATACTTGTTAGATACTCATTTGCATTTTCATCTCTAGCACTTCCAAATATTTCAATTACATCGTTAGGCTCAGAAGTTCCTGTTACTCCTGCTTCGTCGTAAGAACTGATTGTTGGAGCTTGTTTGGCTTCATTTGCTCCATTTAGTAATGAAATGGCTATAGGATTGTTGTAAATTTTGTTTGCCGATATGGTAATTCCGTAATCGTCTTGTGTTGCTAGTTTTATTCCTGTTTCGCCCACATTGCTGATTGTATTTGCCTGTCCTTGCTCGGTGTCTCCTATTCTAAAATCGGTACTTCCAAAATTTATAAGTATGCCATGATTTTCGATGTGTATATTTTCATCAAAATTTAGTTGATTTCCTATATAATTCCCATAAATATTCACATTCCCGCATGTTGCAAAATACAAACCTACTGATACTCTTATGTCAGTATCGTATGAATAAATATTGTTGATGGTATTTTTTTCAATTGTTAGATTGTTGCTATTTGAAAATCCTATTCCGTACATGAGAAAATTTCGTATGTATAAGCCTTTTACTTCCGAATTGTCAGTAAAATAAAATTGAAATGCCGTAACTAATTTATTTTGTCCATCGATAATAATAGCAGGTATGTTTTCTTGATAGCCTTGCTGGCTTGTTCCATCAATGATTATCGTTTGCCGAATAGAAGGCAATCCATATTCCAACTCAATTACGTGTGGTGCTGTTCCTTGTATTGCAAAATTAATAATACAAGCCGATTCAGAATCGTTTGCTTTACGAACTGCCCATTGCAATGTACCTTGAATTTCAGGATTATCAGGGTTTTCTGAGTATAAAAATGGGTCTGGGTCGCTTGTTTGAGTTACCGTAAAAACATTTTGTGCCTGTGTATTAATCAGTAATATGCTTAAAATTACTACAAATATTATTTTTTTCATGACTCTAATTTTTAAATTATTTGTTCCAATATAAGGTATTACTTTGTTCGCCGTTTTGCCCTGTAACAACAAGAGTAAGTGTTTGATAATTGACATATTGTTGATTGCTCAAACGAATGCTGCACGTTGTTGTGTAATTCTCAATCTTGTTTGTTTGATTTGCATAGTTCAAGAAATATGAATCGTTTTCAAAAACAATGTTTGCGGTTTGTGTCAATATGTTTCCTTCATTTTGAATAGATCCAAACATAAAATTTACTTGCGTTGCCAAATCGAATTCTTTAAGTTTAAAACTTACGATAAGGTCTAAGGAATCGTTGGTTAAATCGGTTTCGTCGGCATAAACAGCGGTCAATGCCGATAAGTCTATAATGTGGATACTTTGCGAGTATCCGATGTTAAATAAGCATGTTAACATCAAGAAAGTCAGCAAGTTTTTTTTCATAATAATTGAGATTAGTTTTTTTATATACAAAACACTATTATAACTACGTTTATAAAAGTACAGCAATTTGCAAAAAAAAAAAAAAAAAACATCCAAGTCTTTTTATATGTTATTGAGCAGAACATATATTAATCAAACAAAATTCGTAAAGAATCAGAAGTTATGAAAATTGATTTTATGCTGCCCCTAAAAGATATAGCTAAATGCTTATATCAACGGAGGTGGTTTTTAAAAGTTTTCTGCCGAGAAAATATACCGATACGAAATTAGGAAAATTCTATCGGTATAAATTACTCTAGATTCTTTTTGAATAATGAACTTGAAAAATGTAGCATACGTTTCTTGGCTTGAAAGTATAAAACTTAAAATTAGTTCTGCTCAATTAAAAGCTGCGGTTGCTGTTAATTCTCAATTAATGAAAGTTTATTGGGAATTGGGACAAGAAATTGTTCAAAAACAAAAAGAGGCTCAATGGGGCGATGCAATTTTAGAACAATTATCAATTGATTTAAAAATCAGTTTTCCGAATATTAACGGATTTTCTAAACGAAATCTTTATGCAATTAGACAGTGGTATTTGTTTTATAGCCAACAATTTACATTTGTGCCACAGGCTGTGGCACAAATTCCTTGGGGACACAATAAACTTATAATTTCTCAAACAAAAAATTTAGACGAAGCATTGTTTTATGCTCAAACAACCATTGAAAATGGCTGGTCGAGAGATCAATTAGAAATACAAATTAAAAATCAATATTTCCAATCAAAAGGAAAAGCTATAAGCAATTTTAGCAACACTTTGCCAATACCTCAATCGCAATTGGCTATTGAAACTATTCGTAATCCATATAATTTTGATTTTTTAGGTTTAGAACAAGATGCATTGGAACGTGAAATTGAAAATGCAATGATACAGCACATTAGTAAATTTTTATTAGAAATGGGCAAAGGTTTTGCATTTGTTGGCAGACAATACAACTTAGTTGTAAACGAGAATGATTATTACATCGATCTGCTTTTTTATCACTTACATTTGCGTTGCTTTGTAGTTGTTGAGCTAAAAGCTGGAAAATTTAAGCCTGAATATGCGGGAAAACTAAATTTCTATTTATCGGCAATTGATAGCCAACTAAAACATAAAACCGATAATCCAAGCGTTGGATTAATTCTTTGTAAAACAAAAGATAAAATTGAAGCCGAATATGCTTTAAGAGATATTCAAAAGCCAATTGGAATAAGCGAATATAATCTAATCCATTCATTACCAAAAGAATTCCAAAGTGTGTTGCCAACTGTAGCCGAAATTGAAAATCAATTGAGCAAATATAATAACGATATAACCTTGTAATGGACAATAATAAATTAAAAAACTACCTTCAAAATTGTAAGGGATTAATCATTTCGTTCATAATAACGAACACTTATCAAAATTTCATTTTTAGTAGGATTACTTCAAAGGGCTTGGCTTTTTAAACAAATCGTCATAATCATTTGGACTTAGGGCTTCGTTTTCTTTAAATATTCTTTTAAATAATTGGTCAATATTTTCTTTAGGCGATTTTGCAGGCGAAAGAACGAATAATCCGATTTTATCAATTAAAAAATACGTAGGAAAAACATTCACATTGTATTTTTTCACCACTTCTATTTCAGAATTAAAATCCAAGAGAGTCCATTTATAATTATTTGTATTAAAATAATCAACGGCTTCGTTAAAATTTGAATTTGTCGAAATGCTGATGATTTCTAAGTTTTTATATCGTTTCGATAGTTGTTTTATCAATTCAAATTCTTCGCGGCATTCGCGGCTATTTGTATTACAAAAATTTAAGTAAACATATTTTCCATGTAAACTCTTTAGGCTAATTTTTTCATTTTCATTATTCAATAATTCAAAATCAGGAGCTTCGGTTCCCGATGCAAGAAATTTCGTTTTAGCACGAATGTTTTTCGCGATTTTTTTGTGTGCCGGAATTTTTGTAAGAATTTCGATTGAGTCAAGAACTTGATGTAATTGATTCTCGGGAAAAGTAGGATATTGAACCATATTTCGAATAAAAAAAGCATCGTGCAAGCCTTTCAACAGAATAAGTTCTTGAAGCGTGTCGTTCGAGAATTCGATGTTTTTTCGCAATGTATTTTTAATGGCCGAAATTCCTCTACCCAAAAATATATCGTCTTTAAGTTCTTCGCCTTTTGCAGTAGAAGCATGTCGTGCTAAAAAGTTTTCGAACAAACTGTTAAACAATTCCATGTATGCAATATTGTAGTAACAAATTGGATTGTTTCGAAAATAATCGAACGTCATTCGTTGGTAATCCATTATGTACGACAAATTTTTTAAACTTGCATATTTATACTTTTTATAAACATTAAAATATTGATTTAAACTATCGATAAATCGTCCTTCGGTTCGATGTATAAAAAACTCGACATCGGCTTTCCCAGGCTTGCTATACATATTTAGAAATTTAGTTGACATATAATTATCGTAAACTTCGTCAAATGTTTTAATGTTGAAATTTATGTCAAGCGAATCGTTAAGCCCGATAAAAAATTGTACGGGTTCAAAATATGGATTTAAAAAATCTTTTAACTCCTTTTCTACTTTCTCTGGAAAATTAATTTTGATTCGTTGATTTGGCTCAGCATAAAAAATACAATGGAAGATTCCTAAATCCGTAAAAACTTCTTTCGTCTCATTAAGATTCAATACACAAGAAAAATTTCCGACCGAATCAACTCGGCACGAACCAATGTTTTCGACGGTGTTGGTAATTAAATCTGAAAATGTGCTAAACACAATTTCTTCTCCTTTATAAGATGGAGCGTAGCCGTATAAACTTACATTTTGTGAAATGGAAGCAAAATTGAATAGAAAATAAAACAGAAAAAATAGTGAGCCAACTTTATACATCTGACAAGTCGATTTGAGCCGGAACAAACTTTTGAGCATCGCCTCCATGTCGAATAATTTCTCTTACTATGGTTGAATTGATTGGAGTTAATTCGGGTGTTGTGAGCAAAAATACCGATTCAATTTCAACGGCCATAGCTCTGTTTAGTTGTGCAATTGTACGCTCGTATTCAAAATCCGACGAGGTTCTTAATCCTCGTAAAATATACTTTGCATGAACTCTTTTACAAAAATCAACTGTCAAACCGGAATAGCTGTCCACAATAATTCGATTATTATTTTTGTAAACTTTATTAATCCATTCCATGCGTTTTTCGACGGTGAAATAACCCTCTTTTTTTGAATTATAACCGACTACAATATATATTTTATCGAACAACGATAAAGACCTATTAACGATTGACTCATGCCCAAGCGTGAATGGGTCAAATGAACCAGGAAAAACAGCTATTCTTTCCATAATTTATGATTGATTACATAGTATAAACAAAAAATTGCCTACTCAATTTGTAAAAATTAAGTAAGCAATTTTAATTCTGAAATCAGACAATACAATTATTCATTACTTCCCCTTTGTAGGTTTTGAAATGGATTCACGCATATTTGTGTCAGCTTCAATATTTTTCATTCTATAATAATCCATGATACCTAAATTACCCGAACGGAATGCCTCTGCTATTGCCATTGGTATTTGAGCTTCTGCTTGAATTACATTTGCACGAGCTTCTTGTGCTTTCGATTTCATTTCTTGTTCGGTTGCAACTGCCATTGCTCTTCGTTCTTCAGCTTTTGCTTGAGCAATCTTTAAATCGGCTTCGGCTTGGTCGGTTTGTAAAACAGCACCAATATTTTTTCCTATGTCGATATCAGCAATATCAATTGATAAAATTTCAAAAGCAGTTCCTGCATCAAGTCCTTTTTCTAGCACAACTCTAGAAATAGAATCAGGATTTTCGAGAACGGCTTTATGAGATGCAGAAGAACCTATTGATGAAACAATTCCTTCGCCTACACGAGCTAAAATGGTTTCTTCGCCGGCTCCTCCAACTAATTGCTTAATATTTGCCCGAACGGTAACTCTTGCTTTTGCAATAAGCTGAATTCCGTCTTTTGCAACTGCTGCAACAGGAGGCGTGTTTATAACTTTCGGATTTACCGACATTTGAACCGCTTCGAAAACATCTCTTCCGGCCAAGTCAATAGCTGTTGCCATTTGAAAGGAGAGCTGAATGTTTGCCTTTGATGCTGAAACCAAAGCGTGAACAACCTGAGCGACTTTTCCTCCAGCAAGATAATGTGCCTCTAACTCATTTCGATTCAATGGAATTCCTGCTTTTGTGCCTTCAATCATTGCTTGCACAATAGCTCTTGGCGGAACTTTTCGCCAACGCATAAAAATTAACTGAATTAATGAAATATTAACTCCAGAGACAAGTGCTTGGAACCATAACCCAAGAGGAATAAAATACAAAATTATCCATAGACCTATAAATGCCGCTATGGTTACTGCAATGTAAAGAGCTGTTCCTTCAAACATAGTTTTTATTATTTAAGTGGTTTAACAATTATTTTATTTTGACTAAGGGCAATAACTTCAATTTCGGTGTGTTGATTTATATATTCACCACTCGATTGAGCTTCAAAAATTTCATTATTAATCATGACTTTTCCCATGGGTGCAAGTCTTGAAATAGTATTTCCAATATCTCCTATTTTTACCTGATCTTCTTCAACATTTGTAACTTTACTTTCTATAACCGACTTCAATTTTAACTTATTCCAAGTTTTTGAATTAAAAGCAATAATTAAAATTACGATAAGAAAAACTAACGAACCGGCTAAAGTCAAATGCCCTGCTGCTGCTCCATATTTTTCATATGAAAGATATACGGCTCCTCCAACAAGTATAATACCACCAATACCAGCAATTGTTACACCTGGGATTACAAGAAATTCGAGAAGTAAAAGCAAAACGCCTAGAACAATGAGTATAATTATAGCTGTGATTGCCATGTTATTCGATTGTTGCGTTTAAACCTTTATTTATAAGCTCGTCTTTTTTTGGCTTTAAATATTCGTACGTGCCCTTTTTTACTTCGCATTTGCCTTTAAAATGTACAATATGAGCACATTGTTCAGCTTGAACCGAATTGTGTTCACAAACCTTAACCAAAGTTTCAATTACGTAATCAAATGTGTTTACTTCGTCGTTGTGTAAAACGATGAAGTGTTCTTCTCTTGATTGTGATTTATCAAGATTTTCGTTCATCGGATTTTCTTTAACTTTATTTTGCATAAATTACTGATTTAAAAGTTTTTTAGCATCTTCAACCGAAATCTTATTTTCGCCCTGATAAGCAACGACAAATGCATCGGGGATATTGTCGTTTACTAAAATATTTTTTAATTGAACTGCTTCATTGTAATTGGTGAATTTTCCAACCGAATATACTGAGATTCCATTCATAACTTTTTGTTCAAAATCTTTCATCGCCGATGCTTTCAATAAGGAAGAAACTACTTCTGTCGGAACTTGCTTTTCATAAGCTCCTATTTGAACTTTAAATGTAAGCTCTCCTTTATTCATCGACGGTGAATTTTCAGATGCGACATCGTTTTTCGGAGCATTTACACTTGCCGTTTTTGCAAGAGGAGCTGTTTTTTCTCGTTCCATTTTTCGAGCCTCATCTAAGGTTATTCGTTGACCTTTGTAATAAGCTGCAACAAACGCATCATTAATTCCTAAATCGATAACTTTGTCTCTTTCAGCTTTAGCAACATCAAAATTGTCAAATATTCCGGTTGTGAATCGAATAAATCCTGATTCGGTTTGTTGTTGATAAATAGGAGATAAATTCTTTAATCTATCTGTTGTTGGAGCTGTTTTAAATACTCCTATTTGTACGGTGTATAAAAGCCCGTCAACTTTTGTAATATCTTGAGCTTCGACCAAGTTTCGCCCAACTGTTTCGGCTACCGTTTTATTTGTGTTTTCAGTAACAACATTTGAAGCAACATCAGTACCCGAAGTAAGCTTATTTCGAACTAAGTTAAGCTCATTTTGGGTAATTTGAGCATAACCGGCAACGCAGTCGTCTTTTCCTGCGTTTATTAAATTAATTGCTTGTGTTTGCGACACTTTGTTTCCATCAATATATGCAACAATAAAAGCATCTTTAAAGCCAATGTTATGAACCTCGTTTAGCACAAGTTTTGAAGCCTCAACAGAGCGAAACATTCCAACAAAATAACGAGTGTATTGGCTATTTGGAAGTTTTTCGCCGGTCATTGGGAACAATCCTTTAAATGTATTTTGCGGAATTGGGTTTACAAAAGCTCCAACCTGAATTTTAAACACGATGCAATCGGGGATTTTTGCATTGATTGGAATTGGATTTGCATCTGAATATTGCGAGTTACCAAAAATTGAAAATCCAAATACAAAACCAGCATCTGACTTGCCTACTGAAGGTGTTTCATTTTTAACTTCTGATGTACTAGCTGTTTTTTCGGTATTTGCAGCAATCTCTTCAGTTGCATTTACTTCGCTTTTTACAGGGTCTGTATTTTTAGGTTCAACTACTGTATTTGCAGCTAAATCAATATTTTCTGTATTTGTATTATTCGTTTTTAAAGTATCTGATTTTGCCATACCAAGTGGTGTAATATCAGCAGTTGAGCGGATAAGCATTTCTTCCGAAATAGCTGATACGGCTAGGAGAGAGTCTCTTTTTTGAATAGAATCAATTGATGGCATATGTAAGTATATGCGATATGCTTTTTTCATTTCCTGTATTGATTCTAACTCCAATTGATTTGCATCGTTAAGAATCTTCATGTCAGGCTCTTTACCATTTGAAATTGAAGCGTAATATCTGTCTCGTAAACCTTTAGCTTTATTGAATTTTTGACTTGCTTGCTTTTCAAGTAATTTGCCTTGTCTAGCTTCGTTTGTATTATCATTTATACGAACATTTTTAACATAATCTTCGTAAATCGAAAACTTAGTATTATTAACTAGTTCATAGGTTTCTGCAGCACTAAATTGCTGATTTAATCCTTTTTTCTCAACCTTTTCGGCTTCTTTCAAAGCTTTCTTTTTTGCTTTCTTAGACGTAAGTCCAACAGCCATTGCTTTCATTTCGTCGGCTTGTTTCAATAAAAGTTCGCTTTCTTTCAGAGCAACGTCAGCTTCGTCTTGTTTTTCTTTAGCTAAATCAATTGCTTCAACATCTTCTTTTGTGAGATTAATTTGCTCAAGAATTTTTTTCTCTTCAACGGCTTCAATATTAACAACACTTACAGGTTTGTTAAGATTTTCAAGAATATCCAATTTTACCAAATCATTGTTTGATGCAAACATTACAGGATTAACATCCATCATAATATTAACTGCAACCTCTTGCGAGCCAAGTGCTTTTTTCTCCAAATCGGTAGCCTTTTTCAAACTTTTAATTTTTTCTTCTTTGTTTGGCTCCGATTTCCCTGCTTCTCTCAATTTTTGAGCTTCGTTGTAATAAAAATCAGCCTCGTTTGCATATTGTTTTGTAAGAATTCTCTTGTTCGAATTGCTTGCGAGAGGAGCAGAAAGTTGATCAATTTGATTTTTATAAACTGAGTATTTTAAACTGTCAGCCTGCCCGTGTGCAACGTAAGCCTCGATGAGTTTTTCTTTTACTGCATTTTCTTTTTGTTTAATAACCTCAAGAGCTTTAACTCTCTTGCTGTCGCTCATGATAAGATTTGCAGCTTGCTTTTCTTTTTCAATATCTTCAAGTTGCTTCGAAGTTACTTTTAATAATGTATTGGCTTGATATTCTTTATCCCTGAATTTTTTAAGATTTTCTTCTTCTTCGTATAGGAGTGTTATTTCCTGATTCGATGTATTGTCTTTTGATGCTATACTTTTTGAAACTGGATTTTCGCCAATCAAATCAGATGAAACAATATATTGTGGTTGAACGCCATCTTTTTTAGCTTTAATATATAAATCAATTGCTTGTTTTTGTTTTGATATTGCTAATAATTCTAAGTCTTTAGCAACAATCAACTCATCGGTTTTTTGTTTTCGGTCAACAATCAAATCTGCATTTTTACGGATAACTTTTGCTTTATCGAAATAAATATTTGCTTCGTTTGCTAAAGAATGTGCATTTTTTAAATCATTGTTTTCGGCAACAATTCGGTTATCTTCAATTACCTCATTATATACTTGAAACTCTTCAGTATTAACTAGAGCGTAGGTTTCGTTATAAATGTGAAATTCATTATCGGCTTTCTTATTAATTTCATCAACTTCTTTTAATATTTTACTTTTTGTTCCTTGTTTTTCAATTTTATTTGCTTCATCAATCTTTGCTTGTGCTTGTTTATCGTATTTTGCGTAATTTGAAAAGGCATTTTCGGCAAAATTTCGGTCTTGTGGAGTTGTCTCAACTTGTTCTTTCTGGTTTTCGTCAAGAGGAATTTCATTTACTTGAGTATAAGCGGTTGCTTTTTTGAATAACTCGGCAGGAGAAATTTCAGTATCAACAACATCGTTTGGATTTTCAGACTTAATACTGTGAGCCTTGTTTAAACTATTTTCAGCAAAGCTTTTATTGCTTGCAATTTCTTTTTCGATATTTCTAATAGAACCTTCGATTGCCTTCTTGGTTTCAGGATTTGAAACAGTATCAAGACTTGATTTCATTGTTTCAAGGTTTGCCTGATATGTTTTTGCTACGTTTTCGTGATATTGTGCTTTAAAAAGTTCTTTTTCATAATCTTGTTGTACACTTCCTACATTTTCGCCAAATGGGAATATTAATGCATTATCAATTGGGTTTTCTTCCACAATTGCATTGTCGGTTTTGGTTTCTGCAACATTATTTTTCACTTGTTGATTTTTCATGTCAACCAAAAAATCAAGTTCTTCTATTTCATTTTCAATTTTTGTGCGTTCTGCTTCATTTGGGGCGTTCTCGAGTTCTTTTTTCTTTTCGGCAATCATGTAATTAAGCGAATCGACGACTTGTTTGTTCGCATCTATTTGTGTTGAATTAGGAACAGTATTTTTATTTGCTACTGCTATTGTCTCAGTAGATTCAAAAACAACATCATCTATTTCTTTCGTTTCAGGATTTTTCTCAGCCGTTTTGTTATCGGCAATAAATTCTTTTTCGTTGATTTGATTATTAAGTTCTGTCTTATCAATTGAAGACGCCTTTGATGCAATCTCATTTTTATCAACACTTTCTGAAGATATATCCGTTGAAAGATTTTCTAAAAATGCAACTTGAGTATTCAAATCATCAACTTCATTATTAATTTTTTGAACACTCGAAAGCAATGTTTCTTCCTCTGATTTTTTTGAATCATATTGGTTTTTCACTTCGTTGTAACGTGTTTGAAGTTGTTCTTTATATGCGGCATTTTCGTCGGCTTTTAAATCAGCATCTAATTTCGACATTTCGTTTCGTAATCGACTGGTTTCTTTCGAAATCTCTTGAACTGAGCTCAATGCTATTTCTAATTCTTTAGCTTTATTTTCAGCTTGTATTTTCTTTTCGCTAGTGTCGAATGTTTGATTTGTATCTTTATTTAGCTTTTCTCTATTCTCATTAACTCGACTTGCCAAGTAAACAACATCTTGATTTTCTCCCGACTGTAATCCTTTGTAAAGATTGTTTGCATTTATAGCTTCCTTTTCTTTGTTGTCAGCTATTTTTTCTAGACTTCGAGCAACATTGTAAGCCACCATCGCTTCGTTGGTATTCTTTTCTGCTTCGGTCTCTAACTGTACCGCTTTTGAAATCAGTTCTCGTTTTTGAGTTTCGGAAGAACTTGTGCTTGCTTGTGCTTTATAATCTGAAGCTTCTTTATACTTTCTATCAGCTTCTTGATTTTTATTATTTGCAATTACATAGGAATAATCAGCATCTTTGCGAGCTTTTGTAGAAGCTATTTTTAAAACTTCGGCATCTTTCTGAACCTCTTTAAAAATATTATCAGAAGTCGTGTTATCAGAAATATTAAGTTTGGCAAAAGTATATGAGTTATAATCAATATCTTCTGACTTTAAATTCATATTCAAATTGTTTGTTCCCTCAATCGTAGTATTTTCACTTGCTTTTAAGTTATCGGCAATAGGTGAAACTTCAAGCTTAGACTTTTCTATAACTTTCTCTAAATCAATAACTTCTTTTTCAATAGGATTTTTATCAACTTGTATTTTATACACAGATATTTTTTCTCCACTAGTTTCCCTTTTTGATGCAAAATATGCAATATCTTCACTTGCATCAGTTGCAAACATAATATCATCGTAAGGAGAGTTTGTAGGGAAATCTAAATTCTCAGGAGCTGACCAAGTACTTGTATTTTCATTAAAAACCGAACGGTAAACATCGTATCCTCCCATACTTTTATGCCCCTTTGAAGAAAAGTAAAGTGTTACGCCATCAGGATGTATATACGGAAAGTTTTCGTCGTATGGAGTATTAATTATCGTGCCTAAATTCTCAGGTTCAGACCATGTTCCATCAGCATTTCGAACTCGTCGATAAATATCTTTTCCGTTTTCTTTCGATTTCCCATAACTCGCATAATAAACCATTCCTAGCTTTTCTGATAAAAACATTATGGTTGCCTCTTTATCATCTTTATCCGTTTTTGATCTGAAGTCTTCGGGGGCAACAAGAATTTGTCCTCCAAAATCACGTATTTCATACGAACGATAAAAGTCTATCTTTTTTATTTGCTTATTTTCAAGAACAATTAAATCGCTGATGTATCGAATAAGTTCTTTTCCATTATTACACATCGAAATATGCAAGTCAACTTCAAGTTCTTTTGCTTCTGATTTTTCTGCTTTTTCTTTATATCGGTTATAAAATTTTATTGCATCATCGAACTTATATGAATAATGAAAAGCTTTGCCAAGATAAAAATATGAATTGGATGGAACATCTTTGCTTGCCGCAAAAGTTAAATATGTTATCGCATCTTTAATTTCTCGATTTGCAATTACTAAACATACTCCATATTTGTAATTATAGTCAGGGTCTTTAGGATATAAACTCAACAATTGTGAAAAATATGGAATTGCCTCTTCATATTTTTTTTCTTTAAAAAGTTCAATTGCTTTGGCTTTTACCTCTTGCTCTCCCGCAGATAATTCTTGCGCAAAAGCCTCATTAACAGTAATTAAGAATACAAATAAAAGCAAATATGAATATATTTTATTATTAAATGTTAACATATTTTGACTCATTTTAATAACTCATTAATGCGAATATAGAAAAAAAGTATCATTTTCTACTCATTTTGAATAATTTAATCATTTTTTGAATACTTTTATTTTTTTAAGAATTTACATTTATTCACTTTTTTGTAATTGAGCGAAAAAACAAAATCCCACTAATTTTTTAAAATATAGCGAGATTTTAATACTTACTTCCTTGAAAATATTTAGAAAATAAAATCAGTTGATAAAAAATTCGATTTTTGTTCTTTTAAAATATCTGTGATAATCTGTTTATTTAAATCGTTTTCTTTAGCGGCTACTAGGGTGCGAATTGAAAAAACTTTTAAAGCATCAGACACTGAAAGTGTACCTTCTGCAGAATCTTTTCTCCCAGTAAATGGAAACTCGTCAGGTCCTCGCTGACATTGTGAATTAACATTTACTCTGCATACCTGATTTACAAGAGTATCAATTAATTCTGCTATCTTATCCGAATCATTCCCAAAAATACTTGCCTGTTGTCCGTAATCCGAACTAATTACATAATTCAACGGCTCGGATATATTTTTAAAACTCACGATTGGAACAATAGGTCCAAATTGTTCTTCGTGATAAATCCTCATTTGATTATTAACATTTGACAAAACCGCAGGAAAAAATAAAGAACGATTAAATTTACCTCCATTTTCGTTTGCAATCTTTGCACCATGGCTCAAGGCATCTTCAACTAAAGCTATTAAATATTCAGTTTTATTTGTCTCAGGTAAAGGTGTGATATTTACGCCATTATCCCATGGCATGCCAATAATTAGTTTTGAAACTTCCTTACAAAATCTTTCGGAAAACGACTCTAGAATAGATTCATGAACAAAAAGAATTTTTAATGCTGTACAACGCTGTCCATTAAACGATAAGGCTCCAGATATGCATTCTTTAACGGTACTTTCAATATCAGCATCGGGTAAAATGATAGCTGGATTTTTTGCCTCTAAACCTAAAATCGATTTTAAACGATGTGGTTTCGGGTGTTGAACTTTTAAAATATCAGCTACGCGGCTCGAGCCAATAAATGCAAGTACATTTATTTTCCCCGATTCCATCAATGGGGAAATTACTTTTTTGCCATCGCCATAAACGGTATTAATTACGCCTTTTGGAAAAGCTTCTTTAAACGCTTTTAGCAATGGTGAATGAAGTAAAACGCCATGTTTTGGCGGCTTAAAAATTATGACATTTCCCATGATTAAAGCAGGGATTAGCGTTGTGAAAGTTTCATTTAACGGGTAATTGAAAGGCCCCATGCACAAGACGACTCCCAACGGAGCTCTACGAACTTGAGCTATAATATTTTGAGAAATCGTAAAACGAGATGAATCCCGATCTAATTTTTTTAATGCATCAATCGTATCATTGATATAATCTATAGTTCTATCAAATTCTTTTTCAGAGTCGCTTAAGCTTTTTCCGATTTCCCACATCAATAATTTTACAATTGCTGTTCGTTCATTTTTCATCAATAAAACAAAGTGTTTAAAACATTTTATTCTATCTGAAATTGTCATTTTGGGCCACTCGCCATTTCCATTATCAAAAGCTTTTACAGCGGAATTTAATGCCAATAACGACTTTTCTTTATCCATTAAAGGATAACTTCCTATATAATTTTCAATTACTCCGTTTTGATTTAAAAAAACAGGAGAATATACTTTTTCAAATTCTCCAACCCATTTTTGAATTTCGCCATCGATGAGGTATTCTGTTTGATTTAAAGGAAAACTCATATAACAGCTATCTGGCAATAGTTTTCTGTCAGGAAATGATAAATTTAGTTCAGTGCTCATAATTTCAGGTTTAAAGAATTTCTTCAAATTTCATTGCTTTATCTAACCTTATTCCTTTTTCGGTCATTTTTACGGTGCAACATTCGGTATAAAAATCGTGTTCGAAAAATAAAATTTGATTTTTCTCAACGGCTTCTTCCAATAAGCTTTGTTTTTCTTCAAGCGTAAGTAGAGGTCTGGTATCATAACTCATAACCCATGGAATAGGAATTTGTGCAACTAAGGGTAATAAATCAGCTGTATAAATTACGGTTTTTCCATTATAATTTATGTACACAATCGTTTGACCAGAAGAGTGTCCATGCACCAAACGTAATTCAATATTCGGTGTTAGAAACATATTATTGTCGAATAATCGCAATTTCCCGGATTCTAAAATAGGCACAAAATTTTCTTTTAAATACGAAGCTTTTTCTCGTTTATTCGGATTCATGGCAAGCTCCCATTGTTCTTGACTACTCCATACTGTTGCATTTTTAAAAGCAGGAACCAATTCCCTTTTTTCGTTATATTTTATAGTTCCTCCGCAATGATCGAAATGCAAATGAGTAAGTACAATGTCGGTGATGTCATCAAATGAATATCCAGCAGTTGATAAGGATTTTTCAAGTGAGTCGTCTCCAAAAAGACCAAAATTTTTTATAAAATGCTCGTCTTGTTTTTCCCCTAATCCATTATCAATTAAGACAATTCTGTTGCCATCATTGATTAACAAGCTACGCATTACTAAATTACACTGATTGTTTTCGTCTGCAGGATATTGTTTTGCCCACATAACTTTGGGAACAACTCCAAACATTGCCCCTCCATCAAGCTTAAAGCTCCCCGTTTCGATTTTAAATAATTTCATTTTCAAGTTTTAATACTTACAAATGTAATTAAAAATCATTTTCGTTTTTGAATTCCTAAATCAGATTTAATTTTTTGTGTGATAGAAAGTCTTATAAAAAATATAAACGAGACGGAATTTAATATCGGTCTCTTCTTTCGATTTCTCGAGTTGCATCCTTTTTCTTTAAGGTTTCGCGTTTATCGTGTTGAGCTTTTCCTCGAGCCAAGGATATTTCAACTTTTGCAAATCCATTCCCGTTAATAAACATTTTTAAAGGAACTATAGTAAATCCTTTTTCCTTAACTTTTGTTGATATTTTTTTAATTTCACGCGAATTTAGAAGTAGCTTTCTATCGCGTTTAGGTTCATGATTATATATGTTTCCGTGAGAATACTCTGAGATATGAAGTCCTTTTATCCACATCTCCTGTTTTAAAATAAAACAATATGCATCGGTAAAATTAACCTGCCCTTGTCGAATTGATTTTATTTCTGTTCCCGTTAATACAATCCCTGCGACAAACCGTTCGACAATCTCATAATCAAAAAAAGCCTTTTTGTTTTTAATGTTAATACTTGATTCTCGCATAAATTTATAACGATAGCACCGTTGTTGCTAAAAAAGGAGTAAGAATTAAACCCAATAAAAACGCAAGAACTAAGTAAGTAACAATAATCACAAGTGTAGAAACGATGAGAAATGGCACTTTTTTATCCTCAGATGTTTCAAGAATTGGGGTTAATCCCGTATATATAAGGTATAAAGAATACAATCCTGCTATTGATAATATCGATAATGCTGGAATTAATCCTGTAACAATGCTTACAACGAAAGATGCGGTAAAAGAATACGCAACTAATTTGAAAGTCGAATTTAAATTTTTCTTCGAATTAAAACTAGGCGAAAGCTCGGTAATAACATAGGCTGAGATGTAAACTCCTAGTACCGAAGTTAATGCAGAAACCAATGCACTTAAAAATTGAAATGTAAATGAGAAAAAACTCAAAAACATTAAATTCCCGAAAAACGATGCAACAAATATTGTTATTGCAAAAGGAAGCACATAATTTTTCAAAAGTTGATTCTTGTCCGAATCTTCTGATTTTATTATCTCCCATTCTTTAATAGGTTCGGTTAAAATATTTTTTGCTCTATTCAATATTTGATTTAAATCTAAGTTCATACGCTAATTGTTTATTTTCTGCAAAATTATAATTAATTTTAAGATTATTTATTTTTTAACCATAAACAATCTGTAATTCAATATCTTTAAATGAGCGAAAATAAATTAATCGTTATTCTTGGACCAACAGCTGTTGGAAAAACAACTTTTGCAGCACATTTAGCAAATAAAATTAATGGAGAAATCATCAGCGCCGACTCTCGTCAGGTTTATCGTGGAATGGATATCGGAACTGGTAAAGATATTGACGATTACAAAGTCAATAATAATTTTATTAATTATCACTTAATCGATATTGTTGACGCTGGGTACAAGTACAATGTATTTGAGTTTCAACAAGATTTTATGAGTGCTTACGATGATATCAAAAAACGAGATAAAAAAGCAATACTTTGCGGTGGAACAGGAATGTATATTGAGGCTATTCTTTCAGGATATAAATTACTACACGTTCCTTCAAATAAAGAGCTTCGAGACGAATTAGAAAAAAAAGGAATGTCTGAACTCGTTGAAATCTTAAAAAAATTAAGAAAAACGCATAATAATTCTGATTTTGACTCGAAGAAAAGGATTATTAGAGCGATAGAAATTGAAAAATTTAATAAAACAAACACGATTAACTACACAAAATTACCAAAATTTTCACATACAATTTTGGGATTAAATACAGATCGAGAAATTGTAAAAACAAAAATCACCAATCGGTTAAAGTATAGACTTGAACATGGTATGGTTCAGGAAGTTGAAGCGTTGATACAAAAAGGTATTTCCAAAGAAGATATCGAATATTATGGTTTAGAATACAAGTACATTTCTAAATATATTTTCAAAGAACTTTCATTTGATGAAATGTTTGAAAAACTCAATATTGCAATTCATCAATTTTCAAAAAGACAAATGACATGGTTTCGCCGAATGGAAAAAAATGGATTCCATATTAACTGGCTTGAAGCGAAAACTACGCTTGCGGAAAATATTGACAAATCACTTAAAATTGTACACCAATGCGGAAACCTTTAGTGTTTGTTAATAGTCTTACTTAAAATATTGCATTCTAATAAATTAAGTACGATTAATGCTTGTTTAAAACTTTCTGTTTTTTGCAACTTTTATGGTATCTTTGCGTATAAAGAACATCGTTAAAATTGAAATTTTATAGTTATGAAAAAATATATACTCCTAATCGCAGTCGTTTTAGTATTAAGTGTGCAAATTTTTGCACAAAGTATAACAAATTACACCGTTACACGAAGCACTGGAAATACTTACAATAGTATTGGATCGACTGGTACTCCGCTCTCAAGTTGGAGAAACAACACAAGCTATATAGAAGACGATAATAGGTCGTACCAACATGATATAGGTTTTGATTTCTGGTATAACGGAGTTCGATACACAAAATTTAGCGTATCGACAAATGGATATATGGATTTTTCATCTTCTACTGCAACTGGAGGTGCCGACGGAGGTGCTTACTCATACGTTAACAGCTATTTTTCAACATCTGGAGGAACGTTAATTGCATTAGCTCCTTTTTACGACGATCAAACAACTCAAGGTGCTGTTGACCCACTAGGAGAAAGCATTAAATATCTATTAACAGGAACTTCTCCCGACAGAATTTTAACTGTTGAATGGATTAATATGGCTGTTTACCAAAACACAACTCCTGATATGAATTATCAAGTGAAAATTTATGAAAAAACAGGCGTTATTGAATATCGTTACGGAACTATGATAAACGGGACTCCTGCTTTTACTTACACTTGTGGAATTAATGGAACTGTAAATACTCAATTAAGAACTCAACAAACAGCAAATACAGCTACTTTTAGTGCCACAGCCCAAAACAATTTATCAACCATTCCCGAATCTAATTCTAAATTAACTTTTACCCCACCAACTCCAACTGCCGTTAGTGGAACTTTATCGTTTGGTACTGTAACGTCAACTTCGATTGTTCTTAATTGGACAAATTGGGCAAGTAATGAAGTTGGCTATGCTGTTTACTACTCTACCGACAATGTAAATTTTGATTATTTATCTCAAACGGTCGCAAATACAGTTACTTACACAGCCTCATCGCTATTACCTGGAACAACGTACTATTTCAAAATAATGGCAGTAACAGAGGGAGGCGTGAGCGACCCACTTACTGGAAGTCAAGCTACAAGTGCTCCTACTACAATTTATTCGGCAGCTACTGGTGATTGGGACAATACAGCCACGTGGGTTGGCGGAGTTGTTCCTACATCTGCAAGCAATGTAGTGATTAAAAATGGTCATACCGTTAGCATTCGTAATGCTAATGCTACTTGTTACAACTTAACCGTTGGAGAAGGGACTTCTGGGATTTTGCAATATATTGGAAACACTGCCAGAACGTTAACCGTAACAGGAGATTTAACTATTAATGTTGGCGGTACTTTCACAGTGAACACTGGTTCAAATCGAACACACTTACTTTATCATGCAGGAAATATTGTTAATAATGGAACATTCAATTTATATGCAGATTCTGGCAGTTTATGTAACATCACTTTCAATAAAAATGGGAATCAAACGATAAGTGGAACAGGAGCTACAACCAAATTTAATTTGATAACTTTGAACATGGGAACTTCAAATGCTAATATTTTGGACGTTACATCTTCAACTTTTTCTTCGGGAGCAACGGCAAATTACTTAACACTTACAAATGGTACATTTAAGTATTCTGTTTCTGGAACCACAACAATAACTCCTTATACAACGGCTTACGTTATCCCTGCAACCGGAGGCTTTTGGATAAATTCTGTAAACGCAACTGTTAATACTGGAGCGAGTTTAACTGCAACGGGCAATCTTACCCTTAGTGCAGGAACTCTAAACATTGGAAATGCATCGGACGAAAATCTTATTTCAGGTGGCGGACAAATCACTGTTTCAGGTGGAACATTAAACATTGCTGGACGATTAGACAGAACGTATACAACAACCTTAACGAGACTAGATATTAGCGACGGAACTATAAATGTTCCGGTTTATGGTTCAACCTCAACAACTATTTCGCCTTTCGAAATGTCAGTTAATGGTTCTATTTTCAATATGTCAGGAGGAACAATTGTAATACCAAGAGCTGGAGGAGGAACTAGCTATCTTGGAATTAAAACAACTAATGGAACACTTAATGTTACTGGAGGAACTCTACAAATTGGTAATACATCAACACCAGCAAGTTCAATAATCTCAATAAATTCGCTAGTTTCCTTTGCTAATGTAAATGTCAATAGCTCAAATGCAACAGCAAGGTTAACAAATGATTTCACTGTATTTAATGATTTTACAATTACTGCGGGGACTTTCAACGCAAACAATTATAATTTTACCTTGGGTCGCAATTGGACAAATTCTGGAACTTTTACAACTGGCACTGGTGTTTTCTCTTTAAATGGAACAGGAAACCAAAATATTACAAAATCAACAGGAGAATCTTTTTATAATTTAACCATCAATAAATCTTCTGGAGAAGTTGTTTTACTTAATAATATATCCGTTACAAATATTCTGAATTTGTCTTCGGGAAATATTAATTGTGGGTCAAATACAATTACATTGGGAACAAGCACCTCTGTTACAGGAACGTTGACATATACAAGTGGAAACATAGTTGGTAAATTCAAACGATGGATAAATACTCCAGCAACTAGTATTATATTTCCTATTGGAAGTCAAACTGAAAACAGAAAAGCAACATTATTGTTTAACAACTTAACTTCCGGAGCTTTAACAACAGAATTTATTTCTTCCGATGCGGGGAGCAACGGACTTCCTTTAATCGACGGAGGCTTTACAGTTCAGCATCAATTTTCAGAAGGATATTGGAATTTAGTTGCTTCTGATGGTTTGGCAAGTTCTAATTTTGATATCGAATTAAATGGTGAAGGCTTTGATAGTTACAATTTACTCAGTTCAACTCGATTAATAAAAAGAGTTGATGAATCATCAGCTTGGACTCTAAGTGGTACTCACGTTGATTTAGAATCGAATATTGCTAAACGTTCGGGAATGGGAACCTTATCTGCTCAAATTGGTTTTGCGAGTACTATTTGTTCTGATTTTGTAGCAACTGAAATTATTGGAGACACAACCGTATGTATCAACGACGCAAGCGTTTCTTATTCTGTTACAAATTATCTTGGGAATTCATACAATTGGTCATGCGTTGGAGGTAATATAATTTCAGGACAAGGAACAAATTCAATTTTAATTACTTGGGGGTTGACTGGAGGAGATGGAGAAGTCAGTGTAGTTGAACAAAACAATTGTGGAGACAACAATTCTTCCATTATAATACCAATAATTATTAACCCATTTCCAACAACTGATATTGTTGGAGAATCTGTTGTTAGTCAAAATCAATCAGGAGTTACATATTCAGTAAATGATATTGTTGGTTATTCTTATGCTTGGTCAGTAGATGGAGGAACTATATCAAGCGGTTCGGGAACTTCTGAGATAAGCGTGAATTGGGGTTCGGGAACATCAGGAAATGTTTATGTTACCGTAACGCCAACCTGCGGTTCAGGCGAAAATAAATCATTAGCAATCACTATTCGAGGACCTATTCTAAGTGCAACTTCTGGAAATTGGACTTCAACATCAACTTGGGTAGGAGGAGTCGTGCCAACAGTCAATGATTATGTAACTATTTCTACTGGACATACCGTAGTTATGAACGGGCCGGGTTATAGTTGTTATAGCCTCACAATTAATGGAACTGCAAATTGGGCTGCCAGCTACAGTACTTATGTCGGAAATGGAGGTATAAATATCTCATCAACAGGAAATATAACTGGGACTGAAAATGGCTCATTAACATCGACTGGAGGCTTAACCGTAAATTCTACATTAACATCCAATTCTGTTTCGCTTGTTTTGCAAACAAATGCAAGCACAATTGCAGGGACAGGTTCTATAGGAAAGCTAACAATAAACGCCAATACAATAAACAATGGAGACATAACAGTAAGGTCGGTTTTACAAGGCTCTGCGACTTTAACTCAAGGTGAAAATTCATCGTTAACATTAAATATGCAACAAGTTTTTGTTTCAGGTTTAGTGGCTAATGCAATTGGAAATACTGTTATATACGAATCTACATCAACTCAATACATTAAAGGAATTACTTACAACAACTTAAATTTAATTAGTTCTGGAACTAAAACTCTTGCTGGCTCAATTACAGTTAATGATTCTCTTGTTGTTTCAGATTGTACATTCGACGTATCTTCGTACAATTATTCTATTTCAATTACAGGTAATTGGATAGCCACAAATACTGTATTTAATAAGCGGTTTGGCAACGTAACTTTTAATGGAGACGAAACACAAACCCTTAGTGGGATTAATGCTTTTGAGAATTTAATTATCAACAATTCGGGAAATGGCGTTGATATTGGAAACGATATTACAATTAGTGGAGTTCTAACTCTAACTGATGGTATAATCACAACTAACTCAAATAACGTTATTGTATCAAACACGGGCTATTTAAGTATTTCAGGTTATTCGAGCAATAGTTTTATCAATGGAAATTTGAGAAGATATATTGCAACTAACACAAATACTTATGCTTTTCCTGTAGGAGTCGGAGTATCTAGTAGTAACTATAATCGCCTTGATTTTGTAAACAACAATATTACAGGAGTCAGTTATTTAACAGCCTCTGTTAATACTATTTCAGAAACTGGAAATAACATCGATTTAAGACTAAATACAACTCAAAATAGTCTTAACTTTTATAATGCGAAGTCAGAAATTGCAAATTGGACTTTAACCGCTAATGCTTCAAAAACCGGTGGTGATTTTGGTATTCATCTTTATACATCGAACATTTCAAATTTGACCGACAATGAATTTTTTGTAATAAGTCGTAGTAGTTCATCTTCTGATTATGCAGACTGGGCTTCAAATGAATCCACAACAACCATTCCGACCGACAATTCTGTGGGCAGAACAGTTGCTTCTGGTTACGCAAAAAGAAGTGGAATAGATTCATTTGAAAGTTTTACGATTGGTCTCGCAAGTCAAGCAACAGTTCAGTTTTCTCAAGTCAATTCAAATGGATATGAATTAAACGGCATTGAAGAGATTGATGTAGAATTAAATTTCGCATTACCTTTTGATGTTACAATTGACTATGCAATTAGTGGAACAGCAACACCCAATACCGATTTTGTACTCGCTTCGGGGACACTCACATTCAATAACGGAGAAACGCTTAACCCAATTAATCTTAACCTAATTAATGATGTAATTTTAGAATCCGATGAAACCGTTATTATAAGCCTATCAAATCCATCTGCAGGCTTAACTCTTGGTTCTGTAGTCGAACACACTTTTACAATAAATGATGATGACTCCTACCGAGAAATTGCGTTTGAAACAACAACTTCAAGTGCTTATGAAAATGAGACTACACCAGAATATTGGGAGTGGACAAAACAGATTACATCAACAACTAATGCTTATCCAAGATCAATGATTGTTGACAGCGATAAAAATGTAGTTTTAATGATGTCATTTGAAGGAACCGTAACTATTCAAAATGATTCATATGTAAGCAGTGGTGCTAGCGATATGTTATTGGTCAAATACAATCCGAATGGAACAATACTTTGGGTTAAACAAGCTGGAGGAACCGACGTAGATACACCTCTAGATATTCAAATTGATTCTGATGATAACATATATGTTACTGGAGGGTTTAAAACTACAGCGTACTTTGGAACTACAAGTGTGGTTAGTTCTGGTGGGCAAGACGCATTTTTAGTTAAATATAGTTCATCAGGAGATGTAATTTGGGCTAAGAATGTAGCTTGGGGAACTGATGTTAGTAGGGTTGAAGCCATAGAATTGAATAACAATGAAATCATTTTATCTGGATTATTTAAAGGGACTGTTGATTTTGGAGGAACTACTCTTTCAGTTGAATCATCTGCCCTAAACAATTTTATTACAAAACTTGACACATCAGGAGCATTTATTTGGGCAACTAAAATTAAAAGTAATAATATCAATACAAAAATTAATCGTGTTGTATCAAGCAATGGATATTATTATTTTGCGGGAAGCTATAGTGGAAGTTTATATATCGGAGCAGATACCTATACAAGCCTCGGCTTAAAAGATTTAGTTGTTTTAAAAGTTGACTCCGATGGCAATATTCTCTGGGTCAAAACAGGAGGAGGAACTAAAGATGATTTTTGGAATAGTATAGATCATGATGCAGAAGGGAATATTTTCCTAACAGGTTCAATTTATGGAAGTGGAACTATTAGCTCTGAGACAATCACAATAAATGGAAGTTCTGATATGATATATGCAAAATACGATGCAGATGGCAATTTGATTTTTGCAGCTAATAAAGGAGGTGCAGGAGCAGATATTGGTGTTGATGTTAGTGTTCTAAACAATTATGTGCATTTAACAGGAGCATTCACAAATGAAATTACATGGGGAAGTTCAAATTTGAATTCAAGTTCTGCAACTAATTACGATGCTTTTATCGGACTTACCGACATAAATGGAAATGAAGTTTTTGCTAAACAAATTTATGGATCTTCATATGAGCAAGGGTCGGTCGTTATGATTGAAAATGACGGAAACGCATATATTTCGGGTTATAATGCCTCTGACACATTATGTTTCAATATCGACACGTTATTTGGAAGTGGGAATATTGATTGTTTTGTCTCAAAATATAAATATGCTTCGACAATTCCTCTTGTAATTAACACAATTGATTACGACAATGAAGTAACCGTTGATTATACAATCATCGGAGGAAATGCTACCAATGGTAATGATTACACATTATCGAATGGTTCTGTTACAATACAAGCAGGAGATTCAAAATCATATATAAATGCTGTATTGAATGACGATTTGACTGAAGAAACAAGTGAAAACATACAAGTTCAACTTTCAAATCCTACAAATGCAGTTTTGGGAGGCAACGATGAATATTCTTTTTCTATATTGGATAATGATACTAAACCAATTGTTCAGTTTGAGAATGCATCACAAGTTGTTTTTGAATCAGTATCAGAAGTAGAATGTAAACTAAGCATTGATCATGTTTACGACCAAGAAGTAACAGTTGATTACGCTATTACAGGTGGAGATGCAATAAACGGTCAAGACTTCAATTTATCAAACGGAACTATAACGATACCTATTGATAGTCTTTGTGCGTATATCACAATACCTTTAATCTGTGACAGTACACAAGAATCAGATGAAACGTTGATTATAACTTTATCTAATCCGTCGAATGCCACAATTGGTGAAAAATTAACTTATACTCTTTTAATATACAATGCTCCAACACCTCCTATTGCTGGAATTTCATGTAATTATGGAGTTGGGTCTTTAACATTAACTGCAGAAAGTTCAACTGGAACCTGTGCATGGTACGATTCAGAATTTGGAGGAAATTTATTAGCTACAGGAAATAGTTACATTACACCTGAACTTACTACAACTACAACATATTATGCAGCATCAATAAATGTTGACAACACCTTGTACTTCCCAAATAAAGGAGGATATACAAAAATACCTAATAATCCTTCAATAGACTTGTCCGGAAATTTAACTATCGAAATGTTGATAAATGTTAAAGATTTCACTACTCGACACTATTTATTTGATAAATGGTATTCGGGAGAAGGACGAATCGCTGTTGAAACCTCTGGTGTTTTGGTATATTATTATGGAAATTGTGATACATATTGCACGTCTTATCGGGCTCTTTCATCGGTTCAAACACTCCCACTGAATGAATGGGTTCATATTGCATTGGTTAGAGATAACACAAACGGTATTTTAGCATGGTATATAAATGGAGTGAAAACCGTGCAAACTCAATTAATATACACTCCATCTCAAACAACAAAAGATATACTCATTGGTAATATGCACAATGGAGAAATAGATGAAATACGAATTTGGAACAAAGCTCGAACTTCAACTGAGATTTTAAATGACATGAGTTCTTCACTATTAGGCAATGAAGCAAATCTATTGGCATATTACGATATGGATAATGGAAAGGGTTTAGTGCTAGAAGATTTAACAAGTAGTAACTTTGATGGATATTTATTAAATATGGATTCTCTTGAATCATGGAAATATAAAACCATATACAATCAGAGCTCTAGAGTTCCTGTTGTTGCTGAAATATATCAATCAACAAACTTCCTTGGAAATGACACCACTGCCTTACAATCAGTTGTTTTAGATGCGGGTAGTGGAGATTCATATATTTGGAACGATGGTTCATCTCTTTCAACACTCACGGTGGAAAATTCAGGCTTATACTGGGTTTCTGTTTCCGATGATAATTGTATCTTACGAGATTCTGTTCAAGTAAACATAACCCTTACGTCTCCTTCTGTAGAAAATGTTTGTCGAGCTGGTAGCGGAACTGTAACATTAGAAGCTGAAAGTGGAACTAATGAAGCTGTATGGTACGATGCCCCCACAGCAGGAAACTTGTTACACATAGGAGAAGTTTATACAAGTCCTAAACTTACTAGCACGACTAATTACTATGCAGCTGCAGCTAATATTAATAAATCACTCGATTTTAATGCAACTGCTGATTATGCAGTCATTCCAAACAATGTTGCAATGAATATGTCAGGAAACCTGACCATTGAAATGAAAATAAAAGTAAGCGACTTTTCTTCCCGACACTATTTATTAGATAAATGGTATTCAGGCGAAGGACGTATCTCTGTAGAAACAGATGGAACTTTGCACTATTACTATGGCTGTTGCGATACATATTGCAGTACATGGCAATCGCTTTCATCTGTCCAATCAATTCCATTGAATGAATGGACTCACATTGCTATTGTAAGAGACAACACAAACAATACACTAACATGGTACATAAATGGCGTAAAAACCGTTCAAACTATTGTAAAATACACAAGTATTCAAACCACTAAAAACATACTTATTGGAAATATGCATAGTGGTGAAATTGATGAAATCAGAATTTGGAATCGGGCTCGTTCCGCCTCTGAACTTATAGCAGATAAAAATATTTTGCTTTTAGGATTAGAACCAGGATTAATTGCTTATTATAATATGGACAATGGGCGTGGTTTAGTTTTAGAAGACAAAACAAATAATGGTTTTGATGGTTATTTGTTAAATATGGACTCAACTACCGTTTGGAAATCTAATTCAATTATAGAGGAGGGATTGAGAGCCCAATTACAAGTAACAATTAACGACAATCCAGTTGAGCTAGGAAACGATACTACTGTTGAAAGTTCTCTTGTGCTTGACGCAACAAACGAATATTCAACCTATTTGTGGAATGACAATTCAACAGTTCAAACATTAAATGTTACTTCCTCAGGTGAATATTGGGTTTCTGTAGTTGATGGAAATGGATGTTTCGATATTGATACCATAGATGTTACTGTCAATTCAGCAAAAGCATTAGTTCTGACAGAAGAAGAAATTAATGAAATTAACAATGTTTCATATCAATTCGAAAATTTTGAAGCTAAACTTAATGGAGATATCATTGACTTATCGTGGTTAATTGAGAATGAGATGAGTACTTACTATTACACCATTGAAAAAACAATTGATTTAGAAAAATTTGAAGTCTTAGATATTATTTTTGCAGGCGAAAAAACATCGCTGGTTGATTATGTTATATTTGACGACAATCCCCATAAAGGAGTTTCATATTATAGATTGAAACAAACCGATTTGTATGGAAAATCAATCTATTCTGATTTAATTCGAGTTGAGTATGGTCAAGATAGCAAACAAATTATGTTTAAAATATATCCAAACCCTGTTCAGTACAATCAGGCATTTTATGTAAATATGACAGGGTTAAAATCCAACGACGAAGTCTTGGTAATTGTGATTGACGCTCTAGGTCGAGAAATGTATTCAAAAGTAATATTTACAAACTCTGAAGGTAGTGTTCTCGAAGCAATTGACCCTCACGGGAGACTTGAGCCAGGAACTTATTTTATTGTAGGGTCTTCGAAAGACGAAATCTATAGCAAAAAACTGATTATTCGATAATCTAACATTTAAAAAAATTAAGGGCTAGCAAATTTGCTAGCCCTTAATTTTTTTGCATTAATCTTATATCTCTTTTAATAAACTTGAAAGTTTTTTTTGAGTAGATGAACTTACCCCAACCAATGGCAATCGCAAATTATTTTCACAAATACTTAGTTCAGCTAAAGCAGATTTTATTCCAGCAGGATTTCCTTCGATAAATAATGTATCAATAAAATCGAGAAGTTTATAATGTAACTTAAGAGCTTCGTCGTATTTTTGATCTCGAGCTAAACGTACCATTTCTGAAAATTCAAATGGCAAAGCATTGGCTACAACCGAAATAACTCCTGCAACTCCAATCGTAATAAGAGGATAAGTAATTGCATCGTCGCCTGAAATGACCGCAAATTGTGATGGCTTATTCTTAACTATTTGCATGATTTGACTAAAATTTCCTGACGCTTCTTTGATCGCTACAATATTCTTAAAGTCTTTCGCCAACCTCAATGTTGTTTCAGCCGATAAATTTACTGATGTACGCCCAGGAACATTGTACAAAATAATTGGCACCGGAGAAATTCGTGCAATTTCTTTAAAATGTTGATAAAGCCCCTCTTGAGAAGGTTTATTATAGTAAGGAGTAACACTTAAAATTCCGTCTATATTCGTAAAATCAGTTTCTTTAATTGCATCAACCACAGCCTGAGTGTTGTTTCCTCCAATTCCCAAAACCAGTGGAACTCTTTTATTTGTAATTTCGATAATATGATTAATAACGGCCGATTTTTCATCTTTTTGTAATGTGGGATTTTCAGAAGTAGTTCCCATCATCACCAAATAGTCACACTTATTAGAAATAATATGTTCCACAAGTTTTTCTAAGGCTGCAAAATCGATGCTTTTATCTTTTCTAAATGGTGTTACAAGAGCAACCCCCGTTCCGTTAAATTTATTCATATTACTGCTTTTTATTTATTAGCGATAAATAATGATTGATTTGCTCAATCAAATATATGCTTTTGTTGTTTTTTGAAATATCAATCATAAAATCCATATAATCAGCTTTTTCAATAAGTCGTCCAACTTTAAATTTAGCTTTCGACAAACTTACAATGTATTTTGTAGGAAAATCATCTTCAACAGTAATATCCAATAAAATATCAAATTCTTTTGCAATAAAATCTTCAACCGTTTGATGTTTTGGTTTTTTATACCAGTTTAAATTTTTCTTTGAAAAAAAACTGACTCCCGTTTGATATGAATAAAAATCCAACACTTCCGTGCTATTTACAAAACCAAGCCCTTCAACTTTAATATCGCCAGCCATTAAATATTTTATAAACGAACGAGCAATTTCGTAATTTTGCTGATTGGTTGCATTAAAAACAACTCCAATTGTTTTGGCAGAATCTAAATTATAACAACCTCTTTTGCGTGTGAGTTGTTTTAATTTATATTTTAAAAAAAAATTCCCTATGCTATTTAAAATGCTACTCATATTTTCAGATTACAATATTAGCAATTTTTATTAAATTAAAATGGATTAAAAATGTTCTCTTAATTTCATTTTACAAGATTATAGTTCAATAGGATGTAATAATTAATGGGGCAATTAAGTATTTTATTATTGAAACATATTTCTTAAGTTTGCAATATCGTTATTTATAAAAAACATGAAATTAATTGAGTGGAACGAGTCGTTAAGCGTAAGTGTTGATTCTTTTGACATGGAACATAAAGAATTAATCAAAATGATTAATGAATTCAATTCGAGCGAAAAAAGCAAAATCGATAAAATATTCGAAATTTTAGATGGATTAATTCATTACTCCGATTTTCATTTCAAAAATGAAGAACGCTTTATGAAACAGTCGAATTATAAATTTTACGAAGAGCACAAGGCTCAACACGAAAGATTTATTTCAACCATAAATAAGCTCAAAAAACAATATATTGAAGGGAGACCATTCGTTTATACCAAAATTAATCGGCTACTTAAAACTTGGCTTATCGAACACATTAAAAAGTGCGATAAAAAATATGCCGAGCACTTAATTAAAACATACAAACATTAAAAAATTGTTAAATTTCTGTTAATTATAAAGACATATATGTCTTTATATATTTATAAATACTTATATTTAACCACAAATTCAAAAATTCTAAAGCTATGAAATGGAAAAACATTAATCTTGCAAAAAAATTCGCAATTGCATTCGGCATTCTAATCGGAGTATTAGTCGTATTTGCAATCGTAATTACTTTGAATATTAATAGTATGATGAAAAACTCAAGTTTAGTAGTTGAAGGGAATGAATTACAAGACAAAATGTGTAAACGCTACAACGACCACTTAAAATGGACAAACAATTTAGGCGAGTATGTTATTCATCCCTACGAACACGAACTAAAAGTTGAGACCGATCCGCATAAATGTAAATTTGGAGAATGGTACTACAGCGATGACCGCAAAAAAGCAGAAGAAATGATTCCCGAACTTAAGTCTCTTTTCGAAAAATTAGAAAAACCTCATGAATTATTGCATCACTCGGCAATTAAAATAAAAGATACCATGAGTCTTTCAACTTCACAGAATAAAGATATTTCTATTCAAGATATTTACGAAGAAGAATCACTTGAGCGATTACACGATGTTGCCCTTATATTTGATGAAATTTCAAAAATATCCTCAGAACATATTGCAGAAAATGATGTGAAATTAATTGAAGAAGGAAACACAACTATTTTAAGATTAATTCTCTCGTCTATCGGAATATCTATCTTTGCTATCCTTTTCGCCATAATTATAGCTAGAGGAGTTATTATCCCTCTGAGAAGAAGCATAGCTTTTGCAGAAAAAATTTCAGATGGAGATTTAACGGCAAGAATAGATATTGAGCAAACCGACGAAGCTGGAAAACTGGTAAAAAGTTTACGAAAAATGAGAGATAATCTCAAAGAAATTGTTTATACCGTCAAGGCAGGAGCCGAGTCGGTTGATGCCGCTGCAGTAGAATTTACGGCAAGTTCACAAAATTTATCAGAAGGGGCTAACGAACAAGCTGCTGCTGCTGAAGAAATTTCATCTTCGGTTGAAGAAATGTCATCGAATATTCAGCAGAATACTGATAATGCTCAGCAAACCGAAAAAATTGCACTTCAAGCAGCAAACGAAATTCAGGAAGGGAGCAAGGCTGTAACCCAAACTGTAGAAGCTATGAAAAAAATTGCCAATAAAATCTCGATAATTACTGATATTGCTTTTCAAACCAATATTCTTGCACTTAATGCAGCTGTTGAAGCTGCTAGAGCTGGTGAGCATGGAAAAGGCTTTGCAGTAGTAGCTGCTGAAGTTCGAAAACTTGCCGAGCGAAGCCAGATTGCAGCAAATGAAATAAACGAAATCACTGGAAGTAGTGTCGAAATAGCTGAAAAATCGGGAAAATTGCTTGTTAATATTGTCCCAAATATTCAAAATACATCAAGGCTTGTTCAGGAAATTACAGCAGCCAGCATCGAAATGAATTCCGGAGCTAATCAGGTTAACAACGCCATTCAGCAATTGAGCCAATCGACTCAAGAAAATGCTACATCTGCGGAGCAAATGGCTTCGGCATCACAAGAATTAGCAACGCAAGCACAAAGACTAAATGATGCCGTTTCATTTTTTAAAGTTGAAGATGTTAAGAAAAGCAAAACTGTTTTTCAAACAAAGAAATCAAACAATCAAGCTCAGCAAGTTGTAAGGAAAACGAATTCGCCCCTTACTAATAAAAAAGGAGGCATTAGCCTTCAATTATCGGATAGTAAAGACAATGATTTTGAAACTTTTTAGTTGGAAATAAATCTTATTTTGCAGAATAAAAAAAGCCGATTAATCGGCTTTTTTTATTCTATTCTTCTCCTACTCCATGACAATTTTTATACTTTTTCCCGCTTCCACAAGGGCATAAATCATTTCGTCCAACTCTCTTCTCTACTCGTACAGGTTGAACTTTCTCATCTTGCTTTTTAGGAGAATCAATTCCTCCTGAACGATCTGTTCTGTATTTACTTTGATCTAAAGTTTTTGGAGCTTGTCCTTCTCTTACCTGACTGGCGTCACGAATTGGAATATGACCTTTCATCAAGGTTGACGAAATGTCCTTATTAATTTTATCAATTGCTTTTTGGAACAATTCAAATGATTCAAATTTATAAATTAATAATGGGTCTTTTTGTTCATAAGACGCATTTTGAACCGATTGTTTTAAATCATCTAGCTCTCGCAAATGTTCTTTCCAAGTATCGTCGATAGACGAAAGCATCGAAGATTTTTCGAATGAACGAACAAGTTCTTTCGCATTTGATTCATATGATTTTTTCAAATTTGTCAACACTTGAAATTGCCTTTTTCCATCGCTAAACGGAACAATAATATTTTCGTAAACCTGTCCGTTTTTTTCGTAAACATCTTTTATAACAGGCAATGCTTGCTCTGCAATACTTATAGATTTTCGTTTATATCTCTCTAGTGCGACCTTATATATTTCCTCGACTAATTCGCTTTTATCTCTTTTTAAATATTCATTTTCATCAAACGGAGCTTCCACAGAAAGTAAACGAATTAACTCAAAATTAAATTCATCATAATCGGAATTTCCGTGTTTTTCTGCTACCACACTATCAATAACATCGTAAAGCATATTTGCAATATCAACATCCATCCGTTCGCCATAAAGTGCATGACGTCGTTTTTTGTATATTACCTCTCGTTGCGAATTCATTACGTCGTCATATTCCAACAAACGTTTTCTGATTCCAAAGTTGTTTTCCTCAACTTTTTTCTGAGCTCTTTCAATTGATTTTGAAATCATCGAATGCTGGATAACTTCTCCTTCTTTAAGCCCAAGTCGATCCATCATTTTTGCAATTCTATCAGAGCCAAATAAACGCATCAAATTATCTTCCAACGAAACAAAAAACTGCGAAGATCCTGGATCTCCTTGACGCCCTGCTCGTCCCCTTAACTGTCGGTCAACACGTCTCGACTCGTGTCTTTCGGTACCAATAATTGCCAAACCTCCAGCGTCCTTAACTTCTTTCGTAAGCTTAATGTCGGTTCCTCGTCCAGCCATATTGGTCGCAATGGTAACCGTTTTCGCTCTTCCTGCCTCAGCTACAATATCAGCTTCACGTTGATGTAATTTTGCATTAAGAACATTGTGTTTAATTCCCCTAATGTTCAACATTCTAGATAAAAGTTCTGAAATTTCAACCGAGGTTGTACCAACTAATACAGGTCTGTCGGCATTTACCAATGAAACAATTTCCTCAATAACTGCGTTGTATTTTTCTCGTTTGGTTCTATATACAAGATCGTTTCTATCTTTTCGTACAATTGGTCGATTAGTTGGGATCACAACCACATCTAATTTATAAATATCCCAAAATTCTTTTGCTTCGGTTTCGGCAGTTCCTGTCATTCCTGAAAGCTTGTGATACATTCTAAAGAAATTTTGGAGAGTAATTGTAGCAAAAGTTTGGGTTGCTGCCTCAACTTTTACATTTTCTTTTGCCTCGATAGCTTGGTGTAAACCATCTGAATAACGACGACCTTCCATGATACGTCCAGTTTGTTCATCAACAATTTTAACCTTATTATCGATTACTACGTATTCGATATCAATCTCAAAAAGAGCGTAGGCTTTCAATAATTGATTGACAGTATGAATTCGTTCTGATTTTACAGCGTATTCTTGTAAAAGTTTATCTTTTGCTTCGATTTTTTTATTTGCCTCTAAATTACTTTTTTCCATTTCGGCAATTTCTGAGCCTATATCAGGAAGAACAAAGAATCTTGTGTCATCTGTATCCGATGTAATTAAATCAATCCCTTTTTCAGTAAGTTCAACCGAATGATTTTTTTCATCAATTACAAAAAATAAATCTTCAGTTACTTCGGGCATTCTTTTAGCATTTTCAGCTAAATACACATTTTCTGTTTTCAACATCAAGGCTTTTATTCCCGGCTCACTTAAATACTTTATTAATGCCTTATTTTTGGGAAGAGCCTTAAATGCTTGAAGTACTAATTTCCCTCCTTCGGCTTCTTTTTCTGTTCCAATCAAGCGTTTTGCATCAGCTAGTAATTGTGTAGCTAAATTCTTCTGAGCGTTGTGCAATCGAACAACTTTTGGTTTATACTCATCAAACAACTGATCGTCGCCTTTCGGAATTGGACCAGATATAATAAGTGGCGTTCTTGCATCATCAATCAAAACAGAGTCAACCTCATCGACAATTGCAAAATTGTGCTTTCGCTGAACAAGTTCCTCGGGAGATATTGACATGTTGTCTCTTAAATAATCGAATCCGAACTCATTGTTTGTTCCAAAAGTGATGTCCGAATTGTAAGCTTTCCTTCTTTCATTTGAATGTGGTTGGTGCTTATCAATACAATCAACTGTCAAGCCATGAAATTCGTACAAAGTTCCCATCCATTCTGAGTCACGTTTTGCCAAATAATCGTTTACCGTAACAATATGAACACCTCGTCCAGCAAGGGCATTTAAGAAAACCGGCAAGGTTGCTACTAGTGTTTTTCCTTCGCCGGTTCCCATTTCTGATATTTTTCCACGATGTAATACAATGCCCCCAATCAATTGCACATCGTAATGCTCCATGTCCCAAGTAATTTCATTTCCTCCGGCAAGCCACTTATTGAAATAGATGGCTTTATCTCCATGAATTTCGATACTGCTTCTTGATGCAGCAAGGTTTCTATCAAACTCTGTAGCTGTTACTTCCAGCGAACTGTTTTCTTTAAAACGGCGAGATGTTTCTTTAATAATAGCAAATGCCTCTGGGAGAATTTCTTCTAATTTTTCTTCTATTTTATCTAAAACTTCTTTTTCAAGTTTATCTATTTTCTCGTAGATTTTCTCTCTATCTTCAATTTCAACACTTTCACTCTCTACACTTTCTTTCAACTGCTTTATTTCATTTTCAAGAGGCAAGGTAAAATCAAAAATTCTTTTTTTCAATTCTTGCGTTTTGAATCTCAAATCATCATTTGAAAAAGATTTTAACTTTCGATACTCTTCATTAATTTTTTCAACGATAGGCATTACTTCTTCAATGTCTCGTTTGGATTTATCACCAAAAAACTTTGATAATATTGAATTTATGATACTCATATTTATATTAATGTAATTAAACCTCAAATTTAGTTTATTTTTTCTTATCTCAATATCGAAGATTGTTCTACAACAGAAATTAACAACGTAACATTCTATTTATCAAAACAATAATAGCTTATCAACATTTTGTCAATTTTTTTATTTTTATTTCATCTTTTATTTTTTTAATTTTGACAAACTTACGCGTATGCTAAGCAAATATTTAAAAAAAGTTGACCAAAAAATGAAACAAAAGCAACTATTATTCGTAAGTCTTCGTCTTGTTTATGATTTTTGAGTAGTTAATAATCTATATATAAAACAAATCTAAATTAAAACAACAAAACATGAGAAAACAAATTACCTTTTTGGGTGCATTGCTGTTCGTAATAGCAATGGTTTGTGGGAAAACAACTTTTGCTCAGGTTGATGAGTCAGTAAAAATTGTTAAGCCTACAGAAGTAATCGAAGGAGTTTTCCTCGGGGAAACTCAACCACTAAAATCCTATGCTAAAATTAAAGATTGGGAAAAATTTGAGCAAGAAAGAGAACTTGCGAAAATTGAAAGAAACAAGATTAAAACTCAGCTCAATCAAGAAAGATTAAATGTTGGACTTAAAACTAGATCTTATCCTTATGCTGACATTGCTGAACCTAGAGGAGATGACCCTGTTTGGCAAAAAGCACAAAGAGCCTTAAACGTAGCTCCAATTATTTCGCAAAATTTTGGAGGCCCAAGTACAACTGCATTACCTCCAGATTGTAATGGAGCGGCAGGTCCAAATCATTATATGCAAACTATAAATACAACTTACTCTATTTATAGTAAAACGGGAGCCTTATTAGCTGGACCTACTGATTTGAATGACGTTTTTGGAACTATTACGGGTTCTACATGTAATGACGGAGACCCTATTGTTCTTTATGACGAATTTGCAGATCGTTGGTTTTATTCTGAATTTTCTCTTTGCGGTACAAACGACTACATGCTTATTGCCGTTTCAACAACTAATGATCCTACAGGGACTTGGTACTCTTATTCATTCGATGTAGCAGATGTTCCTGACTATATGAAATTTGGTATTTGGCAAGACGGTTATTATATGGCAACCAACAATTCCAGCGGAAACGACGTGTATGTTTTCCAACGAGATGTTATGCTAACAGGAGGTGCCAGTCCCAAAATGGTCGGTTTTGATAACTCATGGAGACCAACAACCGTTGATGGATTTCATTGTATAATGCCGTTGGATAATGACATTACTTTTGCTGCTACAGGTGAGCCAGGTATGTTTATTACCATAAACGACGATGCGATTGGTGGTGGTAGTGATCAAATATGGATTTATGAATTAGACGTTGATTGGACAACTACTTCAAACTCAACATTTACAAGAGTACAACAATTAGCAGTTCCTGCATTTGATAGTAATTTTGGAACCGATTGGGCAAATATTGCTCAACAAGGAACAACTCAACAAATTGATGCGATACCTCAAATTTTCATGTTCCGTGCACAATACATCAATTTTGGAGGTTATCAAACCATAATGTGTACACATACTGTTGACGTTGACGCAACAGACCATGCTGGTGTTCGTTGGTACGAATTACGAAGTACTGGTGGAACTTGGTCTATTCGTCAAAGTGGAACATACGCTCCCGATGCCCATAGTCGATGGATGGCAGGTATCTCGATGAATCAAAAAAATGAGATTGCAATTGGTTATTCAATTTCTAGTTCTACTCTATACCCTGGCATTAGAATCGCAGGTCAATCAGCATCAGAGTATGCAAGTGCGTCTGGTGTTTTAGATATTGACGAAACTGTTGTTAAAGCAGGAACTGCATCACAAGCTAGTTACGACAGATGGGGAGACTATGCACAAATGAGTATCGACCCTTCTGATAATGAAACTTTTTGGTTCACAACTGAATACGGATTATCTGCCTCATATACAAAAGGGACTCAAATTGTTGCATTCAAATTCCCTGATTTGGCTTTACCTCCGACTACTGACTTTGTTGGATATCCAAGGATGCTCCTTCCAGGTGACAATGTTGATTTTTCAGACTTATCTACAGGAGTTGTAGATAGCTGGGATTGGACTTTCGATGGCGGTAGCCCAGCTACTAGCTCAGTTCAAAATCCTTCGAATATAGTTTATAGCACGCCGGGTACTTATGATGTAATTTTAGTTGCTACAAATACAAATGGTTCAAACCCAAATGTAAAATATGGTTATATTCAAGTTTTAGATGATGCAACAGAAGTATGCGATACGGTTAGCCAATTTTGTTGCACACCATCGGCTTACACCTCAACTGGAGGTTATGTTGGAGGAACTAACGAATATGGATGTACAGGAATAGCAGAAGGATTTACGGCATCTGCATATTATCCATTTAACAAAGTAACGGGAGGAAGATTCTATTGGGCTCAAGCTACTGGAAGCTCGTCAACAATTTCTTTCAATATTTGGAGAGATAATGGTAGCGGTATGCCAGGAGATGTTATAGCAACCAAAACAATGCCTTTAAGTGATATCGTAACAGATTTTAATACAGATGGTTATACTGACATAGTTTTTGATGCTGACGTAATATTGCCAGCTGGTTCATACTTTATTGGATGTTCGGTTCCAAATGCAATTTCTGGAGATACATTGGCAATACTAACCAATGATGATGCAGATTCTGGAGATGATACTGGTTATAGTTTATATGGTACAAGTTGGGAGACTTATTCTGCATGGAGTATGACTCTACAAAATACTATTTTCCCCGTAATGTGCTATGACCCAAATTTAGCTCCAGTTGCAGCCTTTACAGGAACTCCTACTACAATTTTCGAAGGTAACTCAGTTACTTTTACCGATGATTCATATGGAAGTACTGCAACTTCGTGGAATTGGACATTTACTGGTGGCACACCTAGTTCTTACGTAGGACAAACACCTCCAGCAATTACTTATAGTACTGCTGGTACATATGCAGTTTCATTAACCGTTTCAAATGCGAATGGATCTGATACCGAAACTAAAACTGACTATATTACTGTTAATGACCCTTCAGTACCAATTTGCGAAACATTGAATTATCCTTTTGCTTATACTAAAAAAACATATTTAGCAACAGGTTATGCATCAGGAAATAATGGTGCAGGAGATAAAGCAAAAGCAGAATATTTCTCAGCTGCAGCCTTCTCGCCTTATCAAGAAATTACAGGTGCAACAATTAGCTTTGGTGTTGCTGAAGATGCAGGAACTGCTTCAACATTAACTGTTGCTGTATGGAACGACAATAATGGCGTTCCAGGAACAATCATTGGCTCAAAAGCAATATCGTATGCAACAGTAATGTCTGATGTTGCGGGTGGATTAGAAACAACTGTTACTTTTGACTCTCCTATTCCTGTAACTGGAGACTTCTACTTAGGTGTTGTTCTTCCAACTACTACTGGAGACTCAATAGCAATTTATACAAATTCTGTAAACGAATCAACACCAAATACCGGTTGGTCTCAGCTAACCGATAATACTTGGGCTGATTATCCGACAAAATATGGAGTAACATTAGCTCACGCTATTCACCCAACTATGTGTACTGTTCCTTCTCAATTGCCGATAGCTGACTTCGTTGGAAGTCCATTGACAATTGCACCAGGCGAAACAGTTCAATTTGCAACCCAAGCGATTGGTGCTGCTTCTATTAGTTGGTCATTTCCAGGAGGAACTCCTTCAACTTCAACTGACCCAAGTCCAGTTGTTACTTACCCATCGATTGGGTTATATAACGTAAGTTTAACTGCAACCAATGCAGCAGGAGCTGATATGGAAACCAAGGTATCTTATATTAAGGTAACTATTTGTCAAGATGTACAATTGGATATCGTTTGTGACCAATATGCTACCGAAACAACTTGGGAACTTTTAGATGCAACTTCAACCGTTATATCTTCAGGTGGACCTTATACAACTGCAAATGAAACCGACCAAGTAAATTGGTGTTTAGATGAACAGTGCTATACATTTAATATATACGACTCATACGGAGACGGAATGTGTTGCACATATGGTAATGGTAGCTATACAATCACAAACAACGCTACAAGTACAGAAATAGCTACAGGAGCTCCTACAACAGCTACTGCCACCGAAAATTTCTGTATTGCTTTACCAGCTCAAGCACCAATAGCAGCATTTAACTCAAATACTCAAACATCTTGCTTAGGTAATACAATTAACTTTATTGATGCTTCTGCTGCTGCACCAACTTCATGGAGCTGGACATTTGAAGGAGGAACTCCTGCCACTAGTACTGCACAGAATCCAAGTGTAACCTATGCTTCGGCAGGAACATTCAATGTTAGCCTTACTGTTTCAAATGCAAGTGGTTCTGACACTCAATCTTCAACCGACTATATTACAATAGGAAGTGCTCCTACAATTTCGTTTACTACAACAAGCGAAACTTCTGTTGGTGCTTGTGATGGTAGTGCTACTGCAAATGTATCAGGAACATCACCATATTCTTACGAATGGGATATATTAAATGTTCCCGGAACAGAAACATTTAGTGGTGCAACCGGAGCATATAACGAATCGGCAACAACTAACTTTACTGCTGCTGTAAGTGGGCTAGGAAATTTAGATGGTACAAATTATAGCGTAAATAAAGTTTGTTTAGATATTTCTCAAGATAGAGCAAGCGATCTTGACTTGTACTTGTTATCTCCAACAGGAACGAATGTTGAGCTATCTACGGACAATGGAGGAACTGTTGATAACTACAGCAATGTTTGTTTTATTATGTCTGCAGCTACTGCTATTGAGGGTGTTACAACTGCACTTTCTGGAGACTACAGACCTTCTGTTACATTTGCAAATTTCCATACTGGACAAAATCCAAATGGAAACTGGACTCTACGAGTAACAGAAGATGCAGCAACAGGTAATGGAGGAAATACGTTAAATAGTTGGTCTATTGAGTTCAACACAATGACAGGACAAATTTCGCAAACTGTTACAGATTTATGTTCAGGAACTTACAATGTTACGGCTACCGATGCAAATAGTTGCGTAGTTAGTTCACCAGTAGATATAACTGTTGGAGGTACTGCTCCAGTTGCTGATTTTTCTGCGAATGATGTAAGTATTTGTAAAGGAAGTTCTGTAAATTTCACTGATGAATCTACAAACACACCAACATCTTGGTCTTGGTCATTTGAAGGTGGAACTCCTGCAACTAGTACGACTCAAAATCCAACCGTTTCTTATGCAACTGCTGGAACTTATGATGTTACATTACAAGTAACCAATGCTGATGGTACTGATACTAAAACAGTAACAAATTATATTACCGTTAATCAAGCAACTACGCCTACTATTACAGCAGGTGGTGCTACTACTTTCTGCGATGGTGGTTCGGTTACATTAACTTCTAGTGCTGCTAGTGGATATCTTTGGTCAACTGGAGCTACTACTCAATCAATTACAGCTTCGGCTTCGGGTAGTTATACGGTTCAAATTACAGATGCAAACGGTTGTACTGCTACTTCAGCAGCTACAACAGTTACAGAAAACGTTGCAACAACTCCAACAATCACTGCTGGTGGTTCAACTACTTTCTGCGATGGTGGTTCAGTTACCTTAACTTCTAGTGCTGCTAGTGGATATTCTTGGTCAACAGGAGCTACAACTCAATCAATTACGGCTTCTGCAACTGGAAACTATACTGTTCAAATTACTGATGGAAATGGTTGTACAGCTACTTCAGCTGCTACTGCAGTTACTGAAAATGTAGCTACCACTCCAACAATCGCAAATGGTAGTTCTACTACTTTCTGTGCTGGAGGTTCAGTTACCTTAACATCAAGTGCAGCAAGTGGATATAGCTGGTCAACAGGAGCTACTACACAAGCAATAACTGTTTCAACTGCTGGTAGTTATACTGTTCAAATTACGGATGGAAATGGTTGTACAGCTACTTCAGCTGCTAAGGTTGTTACAGTAAATACTGCAACAACTCCAACAATCACAGCAGGTGGTGCTACTACTTTCTGTGATGGCGGTTCAGTTACTTTAACATCAAGTGCGGCTAGTGGATATTCTTGGTCAACAGGAGCTACAACTCAGTCAATTACAGCTTCTGCAACTGGAAACTATACAGTTCAAATTACTGATGGAAATGGCTGTACAGCAACTTCGGCTGCTACAGCAGTTACTGAAAATGTAGCAACAACTCCAACTATTACAGCTGGTGGTCCTACTTCTTTCTGCGATGGTGGTTCAGTTACTTTAACATCAAGTGCAGCTAGTGGATACGTATGGTCAACAGGAGCAACGACTCAATCAATTACTGCTTCGGCAACCGGTAGCTATATCGTTCAAATCACTGATGGAAATGGTTGTACAGCTACTTCAGCTGCTACTGCAGTTACTGAAAATGTTGCAACAACTCCAACAATTACAAATGGTACTTCTACTACTTTCTGTGCAGGAGGTTCAGTTACCTTAACATCAAGTGCAGCAAGTGGATATAGCTGGTCAACAGGAGCTACTACACAAGCAATAACTGTTTCAACTGCTGGTAGTTAT
>MEOF01000018.1 GCA_001769505.1 Bacteroidetes bacterium GWF2_33_38 | reverse complement strand
CATAGAAGTAAACCACAGTTCGTTCAGCAACCTAAGCGTATTGAACGAAATGCGAGTAGGCGGAAACACCATGATACTGAAATCGGCATTAAACGCCGACCAGCAAGTAGAAAACCGATTTTATACCGAATCGGGAAATTTACTGATACAAGATGGCGAAAACGGATTTCACAGTTTGCTTAACCCACTAAGCGGAAATGTAGGAATAGGAACAACCGACCCGATTGAAAAACTCGATGTAAATGGCAATGCCAACATACGCGGAACGCTATACGTACAAGATGGCGTAATAATAGGACAGCGAGTAAACAGCGAAATAATAGAAAGCGAAGAAATAATATCGGAACGAGCCGAGTTAGAAGAACTTGATGTAGAACTAGAAATAAGAGCAGGCAGAATTAATACCGGAGATTTGGACTTAGAAAATTTGCGAGTAGGAAATTTTTTGAATATCGACGGAATAAACAGCAAAATAAGTTCAGAGTCAGGAACCATAAGTTTCGACGACGATAACATAACAACTACTGGAAGCATAAGTGCCGAAAGCATGAACGTAACAAACGCCAACTACGAAACATTGCAAGTAGCCGAAGAACTCCGAATAGGAACAAACACCCTGATACTTTCATCATCACAGGGCGAATCAGGCTCAGAGAATTCGATATATACAGAAACAGGCGATTTGAAAATACAAAGCGAAGTCAATAATAATTACAATACCATAATAAATTATAACAACGAGGGGAAAGTAGGAATAGGAACAAATAATCCACAAAAGAAATTACATTTAAAAACCTTTATTCCGGCAACAACAGCAGGTGGAGGAGGACTTGACGGCGAAGGTCGTGAATACGGAGGAACTATACGAATAGAAAATGAAGTAGAAGACGGAACCACTTCGATTTGGGATTTAGAACCCATTGCAAATGCAAATGCTATTTTTCCCAATAAGTTTAGAATTGGTACGCCTGACAACCCTGTAATAACTCTTGTTGAAAATGGGAAAGTAGGAATTGGAACAATTGATCCTTCTGCTAAACTACATGTTGCAGGAAATGTAAAAATTGACGATTTGCCCGATTTATCAAATACAGAATCACGAATGCTTGTTGCAGATGATAATGGAAATATAGGAGTAAAAGATATTGAAGGAACTTGTAATGTCATGACTTGTGAAAATGACAAAGCAATCTTTAACACAGGAATTAAAAAAATAATAATTGGCAGATTACCCTCTGAAAGCCCAATGTGGAGCAATAGCTATATCGGATTTAATGCAAAGTATAATGAACAACTTAGCTGGGATGTTGAAAGCGACGGGGCTAATAATGGAGCTGGGTTAATATACTCAACCATTGGCGGAGATTTAAAATTTGCAACAATGACTTCAACTAGTAGCGTTGGTACAGGAGGTTCAAATCAAACTTTCAGTAATCAACAAATTTTAAATGATAATACGCATTTTATAATCACAAGAAGTGGAAATATACAGCTAGTAAAAGATGGAAACACCCTAACTTTTAGTGCTGCAAACGGAGGAGCCCCAACTGGTCCTCCCCCAAGTGTTGAAATAGGTTCTAGCAATGGTGTAATTTCTTTCTATTCAAATGGGAACTATAATAAATTAGTTTGTAAGTCAATTTGGACAAAAGAAGAAGTTGTGGTGCAAGCAACAAATCCTTGGCCGGATTATGTTTTTGAAGAAAATTATAAATTAAAATCATTATCGGAACTAGAAAGTTTTATAAAAGAAAATAAACATCTTCCAAATATTCCAAACAAAGATGAAATAGCAGAAGATGGTATTAAGTTAGGTGAAATGAATACAAAATTATTACAAAAAGTTGAAGAACTTACGCTTTACATAATTGAACTGGAAAAAAGAATTAATACTTTAGAGGAAAAATAATAAAAAGAAAAATTATGAAAAATAGAATTATTATTTCTCTAACATTTTTTGTGCTGATGTTTATAACCTCTTGTGGAACAAGCAAAAAGCTTGCGGACAACAATACCGTAAAACCCGACAGCACTAAAATTCAAAAACACAAAATTGATACAGCTCTGATTAATCATAATGTAATATTTATTGAAACTGACAGGCCTGATACTGTTCATCCTAATCCGGATTATATGATAATTATTGTTGATCCCAATCTTAAAAATGCAACACTTGAAAAAATAGATGCTCCAGATAAGATACAACAAATACTTCCAGGTGTTGAATTTTATGTAAAAACTATTCCTGCTTCTGGTAATAAGTTGCCTATAATTGATACTAAAGAAATGGTAGCTAAATATAATGAAGAAGAATATAAAATGACTAGAGATATTAAACGTTTATATATAAACTCTGGAAAAAACTACGGTGACGAAGACTGCTTAAAATTAATTATTTATTTGAGATTCTGGGTTGGAAATTTTAATGAAGAAAAATACAAAAGTAAGTATGAAGAAAAAAAATCTATTGATATAGATAAGGATCTTATTATAAAAAACATTAAAACAAAAGTAGTAAAAAAGGAGAATTATACTCTCAGTGCTGTCGTTACATTCTTGTATAATGGAGATAAGTATGAAGCTGGATTTACAAAATACGAAGGTGAAATTTTTAGAATGTTAATTTTTAACAAAGGTAATTTACACTCTCAATGGACTCTTTAAAATAAAATGAGAATGAAGAAAATACATATTATATTTTTATTGTTAATATATACTAGCATTAACATATATGGGCAACAAAGTCAAATAGAATTAAATGTGAGCCTAGCTTCTCTGAAGATGAATGATGTAATTCATAAAACTGTTATTGAAAACTTTGAAGAGGACTTAAATGATGTGTTATTACCTGAAAATGAACGTGAGATAATTCTTAAATTTAGAAATATTCCATTTGAAGATGTTGATAAACAATATCAAATAAGAATTAGAGAAATTGATAATTTTTTTAACGAAGCACTACCAGAGTATGAATTAAATCAAAATGTTTTTGTTAGTTTAAATACAAGCAATAATAAAGGAGCAATTGAATATAATCATGTAATAACTGGAACAAAAACAGGTTTTTTTATTGTTGAACTTTATGACGAAAACATTCAAAAAGTTTATACTTCAACTGAGAATCCACAGCCTTTTGGTCCAATTTACCTTTGTTTTGATAAAGTTAATATGGTTGATATTCCTGATTATCCTGATTATAAATTTAAAATTTATTACACAGATCAGATTTTTAAAAAACATTTTAGTGTGTCTAATGGAATAGATTATATGGTGGCAGAAGAAAAATATTTAACGGCACTAGAATATTCGCTTGAAAAGAATTGGACAAAACAGGTGGTTGATTGGGAACTTTGTGGTGTTAATGATGATAATAGTATTAAACTCCCTAAGGACGATGATGGATATTATCAAGTTTATATATTTTATTATAATGGACAAGAAAATATCCCAATATATTATGGGCATAATAAACCTGCATCGTCTGCAATTTTAGGAAATAACAGACAGATTTTTCTAGATATGAATGTTTATAATTGTTATTCCACTCTTCCTAACTTAATTACTGGAACATCTGATAATGAAACTAAAGAAAAGTACACTATGATGTATGTATTGTCGCATGAGTTTTATCATGGTATTCAAGGGACTTTATTAAACACGTCTGGACTAACAACAGACGAAACTAACCAACTTCATTGGTTAATCGAGGGAGAGGCTCAATTTATTCAAACACTTTTAAAGGAAACGTTTAATCCTACAGACGCAGAAGATGCAAATTTAATTAGCTTATTAAATCCTAGTTTTTACACCGATTTTTGGACTTATTATAATCTTACAATTAATTATTTCAAACAGCATTTAACAAAAGGAACAGAATTAGATATAAGAAGTTTTACTTATGACTATTCAAGTTTTTGGAGGTTTTTGTATGAAAAATATACATTAACTAATCCCAATTTAACTTCAGATGAAAATGTAAAAAAGAAATTAAAGTTAATGACAAATATTAATGAGAATATTATATCATCTCAGAATATTTCAGAAATAAATTCTTTTTCTTATATAAAATCGGTAATTGACGCTTCTTTAATTGCAGGGGGAAGTAGTACGTTTGAAAACTCTAAATTGATGTTCCCAATTTTAGCAAGAAATGTTTATTTTTCTCCAAAAATATTTAATTATTGGGAAGACCCTAATGATAATGATTATTACAATTTTGTTAAAAATAAAGCTATTCTTAATAATTTAGAAGATACCGAGCTATTACTTTATAATTCAACACCATTTTCAGAGGTTGAAACAATTAATGAAAGTTTATCAAATCCGTTTACATCATATTATAAAACGATTTCTTTTTCAGAACCTTCAATTGTTTCTGTTGAATTAAATAGTTCTCCTGAAAAGTTTGTTTCTAAGATTTATGTTTTTGAAAAAAATCTAGACTATTCTAGTGGTAAAATCATAGCAACATACGATATCCCAAATGTTTTAAATGCGAAGAAAGATATTAATATTCCACCATCAACAGATTCAGATAACGAAGTTAGAATGGTAATAATTATAACAAGAGTTGATGATGGTTCTAATAATACTAATAATGAATTTGAATTAAAAATCTCTTCTATAAATGGAGAAAATGAAGATCTTTTATTTGATAAGGATTGCGGAACGAGAATAGTAACATTTAAAAACACTTCGAATATTCCAGGTATTTATAAAATATATTTTGGAGATGGAGATTTTGAACCTCTTGCCCCCCTTGGAGAAACAGAACATCCTTATCCTTCATCGCCGAATACTTTTGATGTGTATTTAAAGCAATTAGATCAAGATGGTGAAACAGTTATAAAAAGTGAAAAACATACAATCATTTTTTAGAAATATAACAAAACAATAATTATGAGATACATAATAATCTTCTTTTTAAGCTTACTAAATTTAAGTTTGTATAGCCAGGCTATTAATTTTGATGTTAACTACACAACCAGCCCTGTATCTGCCAATACTATGATTGTATATTTTGACAATAGTACAACTGTATCTGCCGACGCTTCGTCATTAGATTACCCAATAATTACACATATGTGGAATTTTGGCGATGGAAGTTCATTTCAGGGCGACTATCCATTTCCTCATAATTATGCTATTGATGATGTAAGCATGAGTCAATCATGGGATGTGACATACACAGTTTCTATAGATTATGACAATTCCGACCAATACGATGTTACCGAAGTTTATTCTTTTACTGTAGAGTATGAAGCCCCATTACAATCTCTTTTTGTAAATTTATATGCCGAACCAAATAAAACAAATTATGCTGTTGGTGAAGAAATTTCAATAAATCTGGAAATAATAGGAGAAGAGATAGGAAATTATACATATACTATCGAGAATACAACCAATGGAGTTACTAATTATGGTAGCATTGAATTAAATAGAAGTGCATCCATTGATTTCAATTGTCCTTCTGTAGGCGTCTATAATTTTCAACTGAATTTATATAAAAATGGAGAATTTAGATATTATGATATGCTTTCGATTAATGTTACACAAGATGGCTCCTCAGCAGAAATAGGAGAACCCTGTTTAAATGTTAGTCATACAGTTATTCCTTATGAAGAACTTATGGAAGAAGGTACTATTGAAGTAAAAATGATAGATTGTTCTACTATAGAATCTATGACATATTATTTTCATCTTGTTGTAAGACGAGCAGGGATACCAATAATAAATATAACTAATACTGAAGACGTATATCATTATTTATATTCGGGAAGTTCAGGTGGACGTTTAGAAATCTGGTCTCCTGAGTCTCCTGAATATATTTATGGTAATTTAGATGATGCAAGGAGGGTTAATTTGCACTTGGGAGATGATCCTGTTGTTTTTAATATTGAATACGGAATTTTAAAATCAAACCAGATTAATGAATATTTTAAAAAAATATATTTTACAGTTACTGTTTTACCTCCTAACAACGCAGATCTTAGCAAAGATGACCGAACGACAGATTCAAACGGTTCTCTTGAAGAGTTTCATTTATATGGTAATGATGGATGTAATTTTATAACAATGACAAACCTATATGATTCTGAAGATGAAATGGATTGGTTTGAAGCAGATATTGATCATTCTACAAATACTCTTTCGATTAATATCTCTCCAAATATGGAAGAAAATGATAGGGGACCAATTGAAATCAGAAATACAGGGGATAGCCCATTAACTTGGGATGTAGGGGAAGAATACAGGGATATGAGCTTTACGCAGACATCTTCATTGCACAAGCCTTTTGAAGTTAGTTTTGGAGCTGAAGATGTTACTCCTCAGAATGTTTCCGTAGCTATCAATCAACAATTTGGATTTATCGGTTCATATTATACAGGTATTCCATATTCTGATTATAATTATTATGTCCAATATGCAAATGTTGAAGTTTATGATAAAATTAATAAAAGAAAAATTGGAAGTATAAGACCTTCGTATTATACTTACAATGATGATGGACCAAGCTTTGGAACTATGTTTATAACAAACATTTTTGGAGGTGAAGATATTTGGGGCGAATACGATATGGGAAGCAATTTATCTATAAGAAATAAATTTGGTCATTCAATTGATGTTGCTGGTGATTTTTTAATTGTTGGCGACCCAGGCTTTTATCCAACAGGAGGTGTTATTGATGTATCAAAAAAAAGTAAGGGGGGGGCTTCTATATACGGATATAATGGCTCTGAGTTTTATTTAGATGGAATAATCGACGGGGAAGATGTTCTTCCTAACGACAATGTAGAATCTTCTTTCGGAGGTGTTGTGGCTATATCAGGAGATTATGCGGTTGTTGGAATGCCAAATGCCTCTTATCACAAAACACTTGGTTATAGTGCAGGAGTTCAATGGAGAACTTTTTTTATATATAAAAAGGGAGCAAGCTGGACTTACCAAGATGCTATAAGCCTGCCTAATTATGAAGATATGATTGATATATCTGGAGATTATATTTTAATAGGAAGTCATATGGGGAAAGTTTCTTTATATAAAAGGAATGGAGATAGTTGGAATAACCCAATAAAAATGTTTAATTATTCTAACCCTATTTCAAAAATTTCTATAAATGGAGATTTCATCGGAATAAATGGAGATGTTTATTATAAAAACGAAGGAGGAAATGACAACTGGGGCTTAGTTTCTTCTTTTTCATCAGATATGGAAATTCTTTCAGTTCATGGGGACTATATATTTGAAAACAATGGAAATATGAATATAAATCTTCATAAAAAGTTGGATAATAATACATATACTTATGCTGAAAATTTTTCTATCCCAATTGAAAGTGATGGTTTTTGTCAGGATTCATATAATAGTTCTGCAATATTCGCAAGTAATGGTAGAAAAGCTTATTTTTATGAATATGGAGAAGGAAGTATTGTTATCGCTGATAAATTACAATTTCCAGCTACAGATATTAATAGTGAAACGTATAATTTTTTAACAATAAAAAATATTAGCTCTAGTCCGGTAAATATCACAAATATTGAAATAATTAATGATCCGAATGAAGAGTTTAGTTTTGTAACACCATTAACTTTGCCTTTTACATTATCATCAACTTCTACAGGAACATTTAAAATTAAGTTCTCTCCTGTTTCTGAAGGTGTAAAAAATGCGAAAATATTAGTTTATTCAGAAACTGAAACAAAACCAAGAATTGTTGACATTATAGCAAATGGGAAAGAGATATCTGAATATGATTTAGTTTTTCCTGATATATCTGAACTAAATGGTGCTGATTATTTTCTTATAGGTTCTTCGGGAATAGGTTGGCCAGTAAATTATTATGGAAATGGAACTTCTATAACATGGGAAGATTTAGGTCTTATAAATGGAGATGTAACATATATTAATATTTATGGAACATCTGGGACAAGTGTTGTTTACAATAATTCATTCACTGTATATTACTCAGATTGTATTGTGTCAAGAAATTTTTCAAATAATAGCGATTTATATACCCCACATGCAGATATTGAAATTTATAGGGCATCAGACGAAATTACAGCTGGAAATAATCTTGTTCTTGATAATGCTGGCGTTGTTCATTTCAGAGCAGGAAGAACAGTCAGATTCAATAGTGGCTTTTGGGTAAAAAACAATACATATCTTCGTGCATATTTAGAGGGATGCAATACTAATCATTCTATGGAGATGTCACCATTAACGTTGAACAATCCTCCTTCACCAGAGCGAATAAAAGAAGGTGTAAATGATGATTTGGAAACCCAAACAGATGAATTAATATCGCAAAAATCTACAATAATTAAAGAAGATGCTAAATATGTTCTGCAAAATTGGGAATTATTAGCAATGCCAAACCCAACAAAAAATGAAACAACAGTAAGATATGTTCTTAAAAAGGATAGTCGTGTAAATATTACTATTTATGATATTTTAGGGAAAAAAGTTGCAGAGGTGTTAGATGACAATCAAATAAGTGGTATTTATAACCAACGAATCGATTTATCAGTTTTGCCAGAAGGGATATATGTTTGTGTGTTCCAAAACAATGAGGAAAGGAAAAGAGTTAATCTTGTAAAGAATAATTAAGTTTTGCTTTACAAAACATTGTTTACAATCAGTTATTCCAATCGAATTATCACAATTTTCCCGTTTTTTTTAATTTGTAAGAAATACCACAGCAACCGCTTGGCGAAGCATTTGCTTCGTCATTACTTCCCAGTAGAGACTTTTGTAAGACGCTGCGTAATTGAACGCAGAGTTCAAAGGAATTGAAAACTGTTTGAAAAAAAAAATTCCCGCCATTATTGGAACCCTTTCCAACAATTAATTGAACAGTGTATTTGTAAAGTAATTCGGACAAGAATGTCCGAGCCACAAAGTATCAAGAAAAGCAAGGCTGTGTAAAATTGTTGAGTTTGTCATTTCGAGTGAATGCGAGAAATCTTAATATGTTATATTTTAATTATTTAGATTCTTCACTGCGTCAGAATGACAAAATATTTTGACTTTTTACGCAGCCTCTTGGTAAAATTTTTATTTTTTTTATAACAAGGCTGAGCCTTGCGTTAGTTGGGGACTCGTTATAAAATGTTATTGCATTTTTTTATAAAGTTAAGAATTTATTAGATATTTACATCATGAAAACGCTAGACAACCGTATCGTAAAATTTATTAAACTCCATCATGTTTTGACCTTAGCAACATCGGTCGAAAACAAAGCCTATTGTGCAAATTGCTTTTATGCTTACATGGAAGACGAAAATATGCTAGTTTTTACTTCTGATAAAAACACCAAACATATAAAAGATGTTGAAAAAAACTCTTTTGTGGCAGGTTCTATTGTACTTGAAACTCGAATTGTTGGTAAAATTCAGGGCATTCAATTGAATGGAATTCTTTCTGAGCCAAGAGGGGACATGATTAAAAAAGCAAATAAAACATATTTGAAACGGTTTCCTTTTGCTCTATTGATGAATACAACTTTATGGACATTAGACCTTACATTTCTAAAATTTACTGATAATACATTGGGGTTTGGAAAAAAACTAATTTGGGAAAAAGAGAATCAATAATCTACATCGTTGTAAAATAAATCGGTCTTTAATCCAAAGAAAATGTAATTAAATTTTTCGCTACCTGCTGAAGATTTATTGCTTCGGAATCGGTATCCAAAGTCAAAATTCAAATTCCATTTTGTGTTTACAAGGTAACGAAACTTAAATTCAGAAATCATCACTTCGTTTAAGTCGCCTTGAAGAAGCGAGTTTCCCCATTCGTTTCGACCATCGTCGTATGAGCGATAAATATTTTGCCCATAATTTACGCCGTTTGCGTCGAGTCCGTATTTTGCTAAAATTGTTTTCGTAGATAAACTCAATCGTTTATGTGAGTATTGAATCAGAACAAGTCCTTCGACAAAATTTGCACCCAAAGGATGAGCCAATGACTGATAATAATTTCCATAATTTTCGAGCGATGTCGTGTGCGAGTATGTGAATGGTCTTACAGCATTTAGCTCCGATTGAAAATACAGATTTTTAACCTTAAACAAGTGAAATGATTTTATTCCGGCTTGAATCCCAAATTTATTTGCCCACCAGCCATTTCCTGCCTTTATTTCGCTCAACTTAAATTCGTCAATCAAAAATTGACTATATAAGTGCGTACGTTTAAAAACTCTGATTTTTCCACCAATTCCCATAATTACATTATCGGGCGAGCCAATTGAAAAATCAATCGGTCGGAAAAATATTATGGGATTTAGGTAATTTATATCATATCCTCTATATCCTGTAGAATCGGCGCCACGCCATACAACCGACTCAAATAAATTCATTGTAACTCGCTTTCCGATATTCCAGCTCAAATAATGTATAACCGAATATTTTTCGTTTAAATCTAGATTATCCGACGATGTATTTACGTCTCGATGCAAATTGTACATTATCAAATACTTAACCTTCCATATTTCAACGGTTGTTTTAATAAAAGAAAGCGGATTCGCATTATCGGATAAAAAAAGTGAGCGATAGCCGTCGCCGATAAAATTACGATCTTTACCAATTTGAAAATTTATATATTTCGAAGCCGAATATGATAAATATCCACGAAAATCAAAATACGAATACATATCTCCTCGTTTCGAATATTTGCGTCCGTAGTGAGGAATTACGTTTGTAGAATCAATTCGTTCAGAAATGTATTTAGCATAAGTTTCGTTGTTATGAATTGCCGAAATATTCAATGAAATATGTTTTTTATATTCCGACGAAAGCGAAAATCCCTTCGCGAAAGACATATATTCTGAATTTTTGCTTTGATAATATAAAGCCGATAAAACGGGAGTAAATTTCATCTTAAGTAAAGAACTCTTTCGATTCGATGTGTCTTTTAAATATGCTCGTTCTTCGCTTAGTAATTTTTCAGGCTTGTAAATAGTATCGAATTCGTTGCTCGCAATAAACGGATAGATGGAAGTATGCTTAGCTTCAATGTTGTTGTAGAAAATATCTTCATATGCTACATTTTGCTTAATATATTTGAAATTGCTCTGTGCAAAAACGAAGCATGTTAAACTCAAAAATATGACTATGAATAGAAGTTTATGCACTTTATTAGAAAATAATTTTTTTATTTACCCGTAAATATACAAATTTGTTGAGTTTATAATACTCGAAACATGATTTTAGTTACCGGAGCAAGCGGTCTTGTCGGTTCACATATTCTTCTTGATTTATTAAAATCGGGTTTACAAGTCAAGGCTATTAAGCGAAAAAACAGCGACTTATCGCAGCTTCATGCAATTTTTAAAGCCTATGTTTCGAAGCCCGAAGAATTATTAAATAATATTTGTTGGATAGATGCCGATGTTTTAGATTTACACGATTTGAATGCGGCTTTCGAAAATGTTGACCAAGTGTTTCATTGTGCTGCGATGGTTTCGTACAATCCTGCCGACAAAGAAAAAATATTGGAGGCAAACATCGATGGTACGGCAAATATTGTAAACCTTTCGCTTCAATATAAAATTAAAAAACTTTGTTACATTAGCTCAATTGCTTCGCTCGGAATTAGTGAGAACGATGAGTTGATAACCGAAGAAACCTATTGGGAACCCAATAATTCAAGTTCAACCTATTCGGTCAGTAAGTTTTATGCCGAGATGGAAGTTTGGCGAGGAATTGCCGAAGGATTAAATGCTATAATCGTAAATCCTTCAATCATTTTAGGTTATGGAAATACCAGCAGCACTTCAATATTTCGGTTGATTCAACATGGATTTAGTTATTACACAAAAGGCATTACTGGTTTTGTCGATGTTAAAGATGTGAGTCAACTTTCGATAAAATTGATGAATTCTGATATTTCGGGCGAACGATTTATTTTGTCGTCGGAAAACATTTCGTGGCAAGAAATATTTAATTTAATTGCCGATAATTTTAAGGTCAAACGCCCTAATAAGTATGCAAATTCATTTCTTTCAGGGCTTGCTTGGAGGCTAGAAGCCGTTAAAAGTTTCTTTTCGAGAAAATCGCCATCAATTACAAGAGAAACAGCTCGTTCGGCACATAAAATATTGCTTTACTCGAATGCAAAAATCGCAACAAAATTTGATTATAAATTTAAGCCTGTAAAAAGCAGTATCGAAGAAATTTGCGAAAAACTTAAAGAGCGATGAGTTGTTTTTTAATATAATCTCGTTAAAATAAAAAAGCTGAGATAATTACATCTCAGCTTTCTATTCTGTATAAATAATCTTTATTTCAATTCTTTTTTAGCTGCTTTACGCTCTCCCATTTTAATAAAATCGTAAGCTGCTGGAGTTGCATTAAATACCGAAGAGTAAGTTCCTACAACAATCCCTACAAGCAATGCAAATGTAAATCCTCGAACTACTTCTCCTCCAAAAATAAATATTGCTAAAAGTACAACGATTGTTGTCATAGAAGTATTGAATGTTCTGCCTAGTGTGCTGTTAATAGCTGAGTTAATGTTTACATCTAACTCTCGTTTCGAATGTAACGTTCGGTACTCTCTAATACGGTCGAAAATGATAACCGAGTCGTTGATTGAGTAACCGATAACAGTCAAAATTGCAGCTATAAATGCTTGGTCAATTTCCATATTGAAAGGAAGAATTCCGTAGAAAATAGAGAAAATAGAAATTACGATTATTGAATCGTGAAATAAAGAAATAACTCCACCGAGTCCCCATTGCCATTTTTTGAAACGAATAGCAATATAGATGAAAATACCCAACAACGCAATAATAATGGAAAGTACAGCTGTAACTTTAATATCATCGGCGATAGTTGGTCCAACTTTTTGTGAACTCATGATTCCAATTGAAGCATTATCGGTACTAAAATCAGCCAAGCTAACAGGAGTTTTGTACAAACCACCTAAGGAATTATACATTTTTGAAACTATAATACTATCAACATTTTGATCAGTTACCTCAACCATGTATTTAGTTGTAATTTTCACCTGATTGTCAGCTCCAAATGTTTTAACATCGGGTGTTGCACCAAATTCTTTTGTAAGCAAGTTTCTTATTTCATTGGTTTCAACTGGAGAATCAAATCGTGTGATATAAGTTCTACCTCCTGTAAAATCAACGCCCATGTTTAATCCTCTTACCGATAAGGAAATAATTCCAGCCAAAATTACGATACCTGAAACAAGGTATAACTTTTTACGCATCCCGATGAAATTAATATTTACCTTCGTAAACCAATTTCGAGTTATTGAATTGTCAAACGAAATGTTTTTGTTTCTATCCAACATTCTCTCGAACATCAATCGTGATATGAAAATTGCTGAAAATAATGTTGTTAAAATCCCAATGATTAGGGTGGTAGCAAAACCTTGAATTGGACCTGAACCAAATATGTAAAGGACAACCCCAGTTAATAAAGTGGTTAAGTTACCATCGATAATAGCCGACATTGCGTTACTGTAACCATCGGCAACAGCTAGTTTCAATCCTTTGCCTGCTCTTAATTCTTCTCGAATACGCTCGTAAATAATTACGTTTGCATCAACAGCCATACCCATAGTTAATACAATACCTGCAATACCAGGTAATGTTAATACGGCACCCAAGGAAGCAAGTACTCCAAATAAGAAAAAGACATTTGTAACTAATGTAATATTTGCAACCAAACCCGCTGTATTGTAGTAGAACCACATGTAAATAAGAACCAAAATGAATGCAATAATAAACGATATTAAACCTGAATTAATAGATTCTTGACCTAATGATGGACCAACAACAGCTTCTTCGATAATTCTGGCAGGAGCCGGTAATTTTCCAGATTTTAATACGTTGGCTAAGTCTTTTGCATCGTTAACGGTGAAGTTTCCAGTTATTTGAGAACTTCCGCCTTTAATTTCGTTTTGTACCGTTGGAAACGAATAAACATAATCGTCAAGAACAATAGCAATACTCCTCTTCGGATTCATATTTGCAGCATCCTTTGTTAATCTCGCCCAAATTTTTGCACCGTCGGCATTCATATTCATCGATACGTTTGCTGCACCGTTGCTATTTCCAAACTCTTCAGTCGCATTTGTAATTGCATCTCCGTCGAGAGGAGCTTTTCCATCACGAGTTGTAACTTTTATAGCGATTAATTGATGATAATTTCCTTCTTCGTCGTAAGGTTTAATTGTCCATAAAAATTTCAAATTTCGAGGAAATAACGATTGAATTTGTTTCATAGCAAAGTAATCGTTTACCTTGCTTGTGTCTTTCACATGCGAAATTCCAACAACTGGTCCTTGCAATAGTTGACCTTCTCTTGAAGTCCAAGGAGACAAAACTGAAAATAATGGATATTTCTTTTTCATTATCTCAGGATTTGCCATTGAAGCAGAATCTGTTGCTGTTGAATCCGATTCTAATTGTTCCAATAATGAAACATCTTTAGTTGTATCGGCAATTGTTGAATCTTTAGTTGCTAATAACTCAACATTTGCTGTTTTTGTAGTATCGCTAACAATAGAACTATCTGCATTTTCAGCTTTGATTAAACCTGCTTTTGCATCTTCATATTCCTTAATTTTATCATTTGCAGTAGCTAAATATTGATAAACTTCTGCATTTTCGAATGTTTCCCAAAATTCTAATTTTGCTGTTCCTTGTAATAATTTACGAACACGCTCAGGTTCTTTAACCCCTGGTAATTCAACCAAAATTCTTCCTGATGTTTCTAATTTCTGAATGTTTGGTTGTGTAACCCCAAATCGGTCAATCCTTGTACGTAATACATTGAAAGAATTATCAATCGCACCTTCTGATTCTTTTCTTATTATCTTAAGAACTTCTTCGTTTGTAGAATTGTAATTTATGATTCCTCGTAACTCAACAGAATTAAAAATAGCTGCAAGTTTTGCATTTGGATCGATTTGTTCAAACGCTTTCCCAAAAAGAGTTACAAAATCTTCTTGACTGTTGGTTTGCATTTTTTTCGCTAATGCTAATGCATTGTTAAACGTTGTATCAGTAGAGTTGTTCGCCATTGATTTAATAATATCAACAACCGAAACCTCAAGTGTAACGTTCATCCCTCCTTTAAGGTCAAGACCGAGGTTCAATTCTTTTTCTTTACACTCAGAATAGGTGTATTCTCTAAGCCATAGAAAGTTATAAACAACTTCTCCTGAAATCGAATCCAGATAAGCTCTTTCTTTTTTAACATCACCATTGGCGTACTCTTTTGCACTTCTCTCGACCATTGCTGTTTCAACTGTAAACCAAAGTTGATAAACACTAATCAATGCTAATGCAACCGCAAATAATCTAATCGCTCCTTTATTTTGCATCGTAATTAAAATTTAAACATTTATTATCTTTTATTTTGAACTCGCAAATATATTGATTTTTTTTGAAAAACATACTTATAAATACGTTTCGCTTAAATATGTTTAGAAAGCAGATAATGAAATTGAAAAAAAAGGCATAAGGAAATATGGGTATACTCGGAATTTAATATGCTAATTTGATGATTTGATTATGTGTTAATGTGATAATTGTTAATTGAAGATTATTAATTGCTAATTGCCTTTTAACTTTACGAACTTTATAAACTTTCAACTACAAACAAACAGTTGTATTGAAAAATAATTTATTAATTTTGTACCGAAATAATTAATTTATATTTAGAATCAATGACAAATTCTTTAATGGATCCTATCGGAAGACTGATGGGATTAAGATACAAATCACATCCTTGGCATGGAGTCGATATTGGAGAAAATGCTCCAGAAACAGTTACGGCTTACGTCGAGATTGTTCCAACCGATACTGTTAAATATGAAGTGGATAAAGCGAGCGGTTACCTAAAACTTGACCGCCCACAAAAATATTCAAATACCGTTCCTGCTTTATATGGATTTATTCCTCAAACTTTTTGTTCAGATAGAGTTGGACAAATAAGTGCTGATAAAACTGGACGAGAAGGGATGAAAGGAGATGGAGACCCGTTGGATATTTGTATTTTAACTGAAAAAGAAATTACACACGGTGATATTTTAATTGTTGCTCGTCCGATTGGAGGATTCAGAATGATTGATGATAATACAGCTGATGATAAAATTATTGCTGTTCTCGAAAGTGATTTAGTTTATGGTTCGTACAGAAAACTAGAAGACGTAAATCAGCTTGTAATAGAAAGACTTAGACATTATTTTTTAACGTATAAAGATATGCCGGGGCAAGAAAAAACAAAAGCAGAAATTACTCATATTTATAATGCAGAAGAAGCACACGAAGTAATTCGAGCTTCGATGTTAGATTACAAACATAAGTTCGACAACCTTCGACAAATGTTGTCGGACGTTTAGTTTTCTCTTGCTTTTCAGAATATAAAAAACGAAGCAAAAATCAATTTTGCTTCGTTTTTTATGTAGATATTTCTTGAATCTAAAGTTAATCTCAACAATCCTTTTATTTGATAATTACTTTGTTTGTTTTAAATATCGAATTGTTATATACAGCTATATTATAAATACCCATCGGAAGTTTCAATTCATTTAACTCAATCCGAATTTTATTCGATATTGACTTATAGTTTCCTTTAAATAGCGAACGTCCCAGCATATCAACTATCTCAACAAAGTATTCGGCATTTTCGTCATTATTAAGCGAAATTTGAATTGAATTGTTGATTTGATATATTTGAATAATGTTTTCACTCAACTTAGCGTCACTATTAACCGAAACAATATTGCTGTATGTATATTTTCCATCGTAATCGGTTTGTTTTAAACGATAATACGATTTTTCGGAATAAGGAACATAATCAATCGCACTATAAGTTAAATATGAAAAACTATTGCCAGCACCTGGGTAATTCGTAACAAACTCGAAATCAACTGCATTTTTAGAGCGTTCAACCGTAAAATAATCGTTGTTTACTTCCGATGCCGTTGCCCAATTAATACTAATATATTCGTTTTCCCGAGTTGCATTTAATGATAAAAGTTCAATTGGCAATGTAATATCGGATATAACAGCATGAGGCGAAAATGAAGTTAATCCGGAACGTGTTTTTGTATATGGATTACTACCACTTGCAGTAGCTGCTGCTGGAGCATCCCAAGAAGTTGAATAGTGAGAAAGATAACACAAGGCTCTATCAAATCCAGAAAGTTCATCACTAGCATTCCATTGAACTGTTGCCGTAACATTAGAACCGCCAGCAACAGCTTCATTTATATTCCAAGTCCTGTCAACTACGCCAGATGTGTAAGCCGTCCCCGAAGTACCACTTTGAAGAACGCCTTGTTTCACATTAATAGAGAAGTTGTCATTTGTTCCAATATTCCCAATTAAAATAGGAGTATAACTTGTTGTATTCATTCCAATTGGAAATAATATACTTGTATTGCGTCCAGTTATTCCGATATTATTTTGGAACAAATACCCCGTCCCGTCAGTTGATATAAAACTTAATGTTCCTCCATTTATTATTTCTCCCGTTGATGCTATTGTTAAATTGTTATTCCCAAGAATAAAGTTATTTGCTGTTAATGTCAAGTCGTTGTTTACAGTAATACTTCTACTTAACGAAACGTGATTTAACGATTTATTTATCTCAACATCGAAAAAATCTATGGCACTTGTACCACTAATTGTTTGTGATAAATCGCCTAAAAAGTTTACTTTTCCAAGATTATTGTATGCATTCAAATCGTCATACAAAAACTTTCCATTATTGGTAAAATCTCCATAAATATTCAATACGCTTGAAGCATGAACCATTTGCAAGTTGTAAGTATTATCTGAGAGCATTAGACTTTTACATGAAGCTTCTGACATGGAAGGAATTCCATCATCAATTTTGCAATCATTCAAAGCATCAGCAGATGAAATTACGACATCGGTTGTTTGACTTGGAATTATTAAATCTTGCCAATTTTCACAGATGAACCAATCTTCTCCATCATTTCCTGTCCAAATTCCAGAACTTCCTCCTGAATGATCAATAGTGCCAGAAATCGGGAAATTTAGACAAGTTCCTGAATAATCAATCAAAACAGAATTTGCAATTGCAGCATCGTATAGAGCATTGGTTGCATATCCATTCCAAAAAGCATCTTCATTGATTGCCGCAATCCATTCCGATTGACTTTTTGTAACCGATAAATCTCCAACAAATTTCACTTTATCTACAGCCGTAGAGGTTACATCTGTATTGAAACATTCGGCACCCGGAAATAGCATTGAGCCATAAGTTGTCCAACCTAAAACAGAACCTAAATCAGACTTCCATCCTGTTGCAGTCCAACCATATAACATATTTCCAGTATATTGGTCGTTAACCCAACTCCCATTTTGCATAATCCATATTTGGTCATTAATGTTTAAGTTATAATCGTATGTTCCATTCAACGATGAAATTGTCCAATTTGAATTATCTAGAGTTCCGCAATTGTAAATATCGAATGCTCCCGAAGTGCTTGCATTTCCTACACCTCTGAAACAAATCGGAGTGCCTGCAGATATTGTTCCTCCTCCCGTTCTTTGCAATCTGATAGAACCTTCAGTATCTCCCCAATATGTGTCTGTATTAACATTATAACCATTGTCAGTAAAATCGATCGAAGTAACATCGGTAATATCTTGAAAAGCGATAAAACATATTTCATCTCCATCTGTCATACCTCCGAAATTGTCATCAAGATCGGTATTAACAGCAATGATTGCTAAATCGGCAGAATAAAGAATCGTTGAAGCATTTGGATTAATAGCAATCTCAACTCCCGTTGACCATTCTGTTCCATTTCGAACAAAAATTTCACAATAATAGGTTGTTGCATTGGTTAATCCAGTTACCGTAACCGTTGTTCCTATTCCTAAATATACTTCAGAGTCGACACCTCCATATACTGTGTTTGCAGTGTAAGATGTTCCATCGCCCGAAGGCGAAAATCCAATGCCTGAAGCTTCATTTACAATAACTAAAATTTCATCAAAACATGAACCGCTTGGGTTTCCCCAAGATACGGTTGATTGAGTATTGGCATTTGAAACAGTAGGCGATGTTACATCAACCATACTAATTGCTTTACTTAAAGTTGTAACAGCCGAGTATTGATTCATTGACGTTCCAATTTTATAGGCATAAATTGAAAAATAGTAGGTTGTTCCAGTCGCTAGCCCCGTAATAGACGTTGATGTCCCAGAGCCTTTATACACAACCTTTGACGAAGTTCCATATGAGGGCGCTAAAGAAAAATCTGTATTGAATGTTTGTGTACTTGGGTCTAATAATCCGACAGGAGACGTAGGAGTGGCACTAGATCTCGCTACAATCATGTACCCAGTATAACCTCCTGTTGATGGAGCAGTCCAACTTAAATCATATGAATTGTCTCCAACACAACCTCCAACAAAAGTTGCAGGAACTTCGGGCAGTGTTACAAATTGTGTTGTTCCGGGTGTTCCCGATGTTAAATAATTTTCTGTACCAGGTAAGCAGCTATATTCCCACATTTTTACATAATATTCCGTTCCAGGTGTTAAACTTATTACTCCAGTAGTAGTCGCTGCATTTTTGTACACAATATATTGATTTGTTCCAATTGTTCCTCCTGAGCCATAAGCAGGATTTGCAGTATAAGTTGTATTATCAACCGGCACATCAGTAATTGCAGAAGGACTCATAACAATTAGTCTTGCATCTCCATCTCCACTTGTCCAATTCAGTGTAGCTGAAGTTGTTGCTATACTTGTTGTTGCAGACATAGTTGCATCGGTTGTGGGCTCGGTACAAGTATTACAATATGTTCTCGTTAGCGTAACATTATCAACATATGAATATTCGCTTGAACCAAGATCTGCGGCTGTTTTAAATTTTATACGTATTTGCGTTTTATCAGCGGGTACATTATGTGTATATTGATTTGTTGAGGCAGTTGATGTTGTATTTAAACTAAGATTTGAAGCCCCAGTAATTAATGTAACCATATCACCAACTAAGTAACTTGTTCCGCCATCATACGAAACCCACATTTGCAAATCGTCGCCACTATCAATGCCCGTGCAAGCAAAATAAACTTTTACTGAAACACTTGTGAATCCTGTGATATTAACATTGTCCATCTCTAAATTATCGTCTGGAGTAAGAGCAAATCGGTATGATTTCGTATCAATTTTTTTATTAAAATCTCCAATTACAGTTCCTGTACCTGTATATCCCCATGATTCGCCAGTAGTTTCAAATGTTTGCGACAAATAAACACCAGAAAGCAAGTCGTCGTCGTTGATTGTTAGCGTTAAAGTACCATTTGCTCCAACAGAACAGCCTGATAAAGAATTCAGCGTAAAAATTGCAGTGGAGCTTGCTCCCGAACAGGTACCATCATTGTTTATTGTAACATCTGTTGTAAATGTTGTTGAGCTAGCGAAACTTGCTTGAATTGTTGAGGGATAATCAAATTGAACACCTTCTGTTGCGGTTCCACCTGTAAGAGCAATATTTGCAGTATGTGACCCTGTAAAATCAGAAGTCACTGTAATTGTATACGTAGTACCACTCTCTGAAATTGATGCCGTTGCAACACTTAATGTGATAATTGGAACTGTAACGGTTCCTGAACATGAAACATTTTGTGTAGTAGCACCTGTGCTTGCACAAACAATATTTTCGCTATTAAAAGGAGAAGCGGAATTCAATAAACCTGCTTTTAATCTTACATAAATTGTTGTTGTTCCAACAACGCCACTTGCTGGAGTAAGAGTTATTGGGCTGGTTGCGACAAATGCCCCTCCTGTACCTGTAGATATTTCGTAATCAGTAGGAGTTGTTAAGGTCAGATTTGCAGTTAAAGCGCTTCCACTAATTGTAAATGATTGCTCTGTTGAAGGACCACCGCCTTCGGCGTAAGTAAATCCCGACAAAGTTGTTGTACTTACGGTAATTGTTGGAGCTGTTACCGTTCCTGATAAATTTACCACTTTGTTAGTTGCACCTGCACTTGTAGCAGTAGATGTTCCTGAATAAGGAGAGCCGGCTGCAGTTAATCCTGCAATTTGACGAACATAAATTGTTGTAGTATTTACAACTCCTCCTGATTGTGTTAATGTGAGTGTGGTTGGTGCAGTAACAAATCCTCCGCCACTTGTAAGTGAAATTTGATAATTGGCTGTTGGTGTAATCACAATATCAGCAGTTAAATTTGCACCCGAAATAGTATAGCTTTGTTCCGCTGACGGTCCAAAAGTCTCTCCATACGTAAATCCCGTTAATGAAGTTGTACTTTGAGTAATGGTTGGGGTGTTTGAACAATTTACAATACCGGGAGTTCCGTTGCCTCCGGCTAAATCAACCCAATTGGTTGTTGGCAGATTATCGCCAGGGCAATCTACAAATTCGAAGTTTTCACCATCGGCAAATCTATCTCCTGTAGCCCCTGCTTGATCAACAACTACACCGCTATTCTTTAATACTACCCACCCCGTTGAATTCATTGCAACTCCCGCACAAGTATAATTTGGAGTAACACCATTTATTGTTCCGCCAGTTGTTCTTGCGGCAATTAAATAAGCTGAATTTGCTGCAATTGAACCAGTTAAAACCTGAGCACCTCCTTCTAATGTTCCTGCTGAATTATAATATTCAAATGTCCAAGTACCACTTGAAAAGTCTTGTGTTGCACCACCATTATTAGTTAATTCAAAATATTCATCATTAAAATCGGCTGCATAACCCAACCCTGCAAACTCAGAGAAAAACACATTAGCTGCCGTTGCGACAATAATTGTTTGCACACCTCCGGCATAAGCAGTTCCTGATTTTGTTCCACTTGCAAATATTAAATTTGCAGTAGTTATTGCAGTACTAACACTAAGGGTATTGTTTGTTGTTGCCCCAGAAGCAACATCTACAGTAATCCAAAAGTATCCGGTTGTTCCTGAATTAATTACTTGAGTTAGTCCAGAGAATGTGTGAGTTCCTGTTCCCAAACTTGTGGTTATATCAGATCCTATTTGTGTTGCCGTTGATAAATCATCAGAAGTTTTGAACCATAATTGATATTTAGTAATATCTGTAGAGGCAGTATTAGTTGTGGTAAATGATACCGAATTTATGGTTGCGTTTGCTGTTGTTATAGCTGTTGTGAATTTATAAATTGCTTGTTTTGTCGAACCTTTTGTAATATCTGCTGCAACAACAGCAGGATTTGCCGAAGACAATGCTATCGATGGTAATGTTATAGTTCCATCACAAGTTACATTGATTGTGGTTGCACTTCCGCCCGAAATGGCAATTAATTCTCCATTATAATTAGCTGCTGATAAACCAGCTTTCAATCGGACATAAACTGTTTTTGGCTGACTTGTAATTACTCCACTTGCGTAAGGATATGTTACTGATGCGGCATAGGTTGTACCATCGGTTGACACTTCATAATTGGTTGAGCCTGTTACGGTAATATTTCCTGTTCCAGATAATGCAGATCCTGAAATTGTAAATGTTTGATTTGATGACGGTCCCGCTGCTTCTACATAAGTAAATCCAGTTAATGTCGAAACAGAAGTCGTTAATGTAGGGCTTGCAGCTGGAGTTACAGTTCCACTACAAGTTACATTGATTGTGGTTGCACTTCCGCCCGAAATGGCAATTAATTCATTATTGTATGGACTCGAAGCATTTGTTAAGCCTGCTTTTAATCGAACATAAACTGTTTTTGGTTGTCCTGTAATAATTCCGCTAGCATAAGGATAGGTTACCGAAGCCGCAAAGGTTGTTCCATCAGTCGAAACTTCATAATTAGTTGACCCTGTTACAGTAATATTTCCTGTTCCGGAAAAACCATATCCACTCAATGAAAAAGTTTGATTTGCAGAAGGACCTGTCCCTTCGGCATATGTAAATCCAGATAAACAAGAACTTCCAACGACTAAACGAGCAGAGCCTTCTGCCAGCCAAATGGTTGCATTTAATATCATTGTCCCATTGTTATAATCTGCCCAATTGTCATACAATGTTTCAGCGGGGTCTCCCGTTCCATCTCCCGAAGGAGAACTATCTCCAACCCCAACAACTCTACCCGCTCCATATGAAGCTGCGGCTACTTTTGCATCAGTCAAACTAGGCAATGTCGTTCCAGTTAAAAATATAACTCCATGTGCTGTTGCATTGTAGCAATTATCAATGGTCATGATTGTACCATCGTTGAATGAAATGTCGGAAACAACTCCGGCCGTATTGCTTAAAATTGGATCGCTTGCAATTTCTACTGAACCGTAAGTTGTGTTCGTATTAACATTATTGAACTGAATACCGAATGGATTGGTACTCATCAAATCATTCCAAATTTCGGTTGAATTCCAACCATCGCAATTTCTGTCAGCTTCATCGTTCGGCGATGTACAAGTTGTACCACCTTCGTAGCCATGGTCTGCTCCCATGTATAATCCCCCTCCTGCATTCACAAAGGCAAGTATCGCCGTTTTTTCGGCAGCCGTAAATTGAACATTGGGTTCGTTGCAAATAAATACATCGAAATATTGTAAATCTTTAGGATCTGCTGTACCATAAGTAATATCTGAACAAGGAGACAAAGATTCTACAGTATATCCCAACTTAACTAATTCAACAGCCCACTCTGAATTGGCTCCAGTCCAATATGTTTCTACTGTTGCCCCTGTAATTCCTGATTGTGCGGGAGTTGGGGTTCCCTGTGCATTCGATTCAGTTCCTCCCGGAGTATAACAAACGCCAGAGCTATTCCATCCTGCATCGTAAGTGTCGGCATCAATTACCCAATCGGCACTCGAAAGTGGTTGTCCGCTTGAAGCATCGAAAAGAATTCTACCTACTGAAGCAGCGGTTACTGTAATTACCAATGTTTCAGAATCTGAGCCACTTCCATTTGTTGCTCCAATAGTAACATTTGTTGTTGCTGTAGCATCGGGCGTCCCACTAATTTCACCTGTTGAAGTGTTGAAACTCGCCCAAGATGGTAAACCACTTGCAGAATATGACGTAGGAGTATTGGTTGCTGTAATAGTATATGTAAATGCGGAGCCAACCGTCCCATTTGCCGTGAGTGAACTTGTAATTACGGGAGCTGCACCAATAGGCGTACCAACTAATTTAACATCATCTATTCTATATTGTGCAGTTGTATTGGGTTGAGTAAACCTAATTCTTAAGTTTGCCGTTGCAGGTAAGTACTCTGATGCCGTTTTTAAAGACCATGTTGTACTACCTGCCGCAATTGTTAATGCAGTATAGCTAGTTCCATCTGTACTATATTCAACAGTTGGTTTATTTGTTGTTCCAGTGCTACAATACAAGCCAAAACTCAATGTTAGATTTGAATATCCTAGTGTGGAGATTCCTTCTATTTGAAAATTTTTTCCTACAGTATTTGTTAAAAAAACATTTGCTAACCCAGAGGCTCCAGAATAAGTATTTGATGCTGTCGTATTCCTCATATCACCAGAACCTGTCATGGTTAGCACATCATTATCATAATTATTAGCAGTTTCATAAGCTGGTATTAATGTTGTTGAAGGAGATGTTCCCATTGTCTCTAAAAAAATGGTTGTCTGTCCCCAAATGTTTTGATTAAAGAGCATTAACAATCCAAAAAAGAAAAATGTTAATACGATTTTTTCTGCTTTTGCCTTAAATTTTTGGTTAGTATTACTGCTTAAGTTTATCATCTTTTTCATAACAAATATTTTTATTCATTAAAAAATGATAAGCATCTGTGTAGCAAGAAACATCTATGTAGTCGCTCCTATTAGACAAAGCAGTTAAGGAGGGCATCTATGTAGCTAAACATGCATCTATGTAGCTTATTTACAGGATAAGACTCAACATTATTAAAATGGTTGCCAATTATCCAATGTAAATATATAAAAAGATAGAAATATCCAAATATATAACTGTTTTTTTTTGACGAAAAAAGGGAGGTCGAAAATTTTTGACCTCCCTTTAAAAAATTTACTTAGATTGATGAAATCTTACAAGAATTATTTGACAATTAGTTTCTCGACAAATAAATTAGTTTTTGTTCTAACTTTTACAAAATAAACTCCTGAATTAGCATTAAATTCAATCGTTTCTGAGTTGAAATTTTCATATATTACTTGTCCAGAAATATCTATTATTTCAACCGACAATATATCAGAATCATTATTCAAATTGATATTAAATAATCCGCTTGTGGGATTTGGAAAAACAAGCATTCGTTCAAAATTTTCAATTTGTTCAGAAACATTTAATGAATAGGCTGACCAACAAAAATCTTCGATAAATAAATGAGCATTTTGATCATCGCTTAAAATTCTAATATAAACTGTTGAAGATAAATCATTTATTGTAAAGCTATAGTCAACATAGTTAAGATTTGCCAATGCTGTAAGCTCATGTGTGTCTACATCTGTAAATGAAATTTCATCGGTAGATTTTTGTAAAACAAAAACATTGGTTTCTGTTCCGTTTATATATGCATATTTAAAACTTACTGTACCGCACGTGTTCAATGCTGGCGTAGTTATATGTGCTCCTACAATGTCATCATTAATAGTAAAAGCATACGAGCCCATATTTGTATTGGCATATGCAAAATTTCCGGCGGCATTGCAAGTCCAATCTCCAGAACTCATCGAAAATCCCACGTTTGAATAGGTATTTGATGTTTGATCATCGAAATTTTCACAAGTCGATGTTGAAACATCAGTAACTTCTCCACTACATGTAACATCTAAAGCTATTGCTCCGCCTCCTGCATTTGTGATAATTTCAGCATTGTAGAAATTAATCGATAAGCCTGCAATCAATCGTACATAAATCGTAGTTGCTGTACCGTCAAATGCAGTCAAAGTTATAGATGAACTTGAAAATCCAATTCCTGAACTTTGCGAAATTTCATAATTTGTTGATGGTGTTATTACAACATCGCTTCCATCAAGATTTGTTCCGCTAATTACATAGCTTTGTTCAGCTGACGGACCATTACCTTCTACGTAAGTATATCCGGTTAATGTTGTTGGGAAAACAGTCAACTCAGGACTTGGCACTGCAGTTACTTCTCCGTTACATGTAACATCTAAAGTTGTTGCTCCGCCCCCTGCATTTGTGATAATTTCAGCATTGTAGGAATTAATCGGCAAGCCAGCGACCAGTCGAACATAAATAGTTGTGGCTGTGCCATCAAATGATGTCAAAGTTATAGATGAACTTGAAAATCCAGTTCCTGAACTTTGCGAAATTTCATAATTTATTGATGGTGTTATTACAACATCGCTCCCGTCAAGATTTGTTCCGCTAATTACATAGCTTTGTTCCGATGATGGACCATTGCCTTCTACATATGTAAATCCAGTTAATGTTGTTGGGAAAACTGCCAACTCAGGACTTGGTATTGCGGTAACTTCTCCATTACATGTAACATCTAAAGTTGTTGCTCCACCTCCAGCGTTTGAAATAACTTCTGAATTGTAAGTATTAATTGATAAACCTACGATCAATCGAACATAAATAGTTGTTGCTGTACCGTCAAATGCGGTCAAAGTTATAGGCGAACTTGAAAATCCAGTTCCTGAACTTTGCGAAATCTCAAAATTTGTTGATGGAGTTATTACAACATTGCTCCCGTCAAGGTTTGTTCCACTAATCACATAGCTTTGCTCCGATGACGGACCATTGCTTTCTACGTATGTAAATCCGCTTAATATTGTTGGGAAAACGGTTAACTCAGGACTTGGAGAAGAACCACAGTCCATTGAGTGCGTACCTAAATCAGCAACGTAATCTGTTGCATTAATAATCCATTCTGAATCGTCTGTTGTTGTTCCTGCAGAAGTTACCCAATCAGCATTTCCTGAAGTTATTGTATTTTTTCGTACCAATGTTTTATCAACTGTTGCATTTGCAGTTCCTGCTACTGCCCAACCTGTTCCTGGGTCAGTTCCGTCAGTTCCTATTTGATCAATATTTGTCCAAATCAAACCATCGTATTTTTGAAGAGCAACAGCATCGTCTCCATTAAAAGTCAAAGAACCCGATGTCAAATTTGCAACATCTAAAATTGCAGTTGATGCTGATGTGTTTGCAATAACAAAAACTTCATTGTCTGCAATAGTTCCCGTCAATGCTATGCTTGATTCTGTCCAGCTACCTCCGTTAGAAATTATTCCAATTCTATAATATCCATCTAAGGTAATAAAACCTCCTGTATTATTGTAAATTTCAATTGCTTTGTTGTTGCTACTTCCTTCAATATATTCTGAAATAATTAATTCGGTAGCACAAAAAGCAGGAACGTCTGTAACCTCTCCGCTACATGTTACGCCTATGGTGCTTGCTCCTCCTCCTTCGTTTGTAATAACTTCGCCAACATAGCTATTTACTGCTAAATCAGCAACTAAACGAACATAAATAGTAGTTGATGCTAAAGTCGCACTAGTATAAGGAATATTTAAACTTGTCGAGAATGTAGCATCATCAGTTGAGATTTCAAAATTTGTTGGAGCTGTGACCAAAATATTATCAGGATATCCGGTAAGATTTGTACCGCTTAATGTATATATCTGTGATTCAGACGGTCCTAAATTAATAATATAAGAAAAACCAGATAACGAAGATGGGGTAACAGATAGCACCGCCGGAGGAATGTCGGTAACGCTACCACTGCAAGTTACATTCTGACTTGTTGCACCACCGCCAGCATTTACAGCTAATTCGGAATTATAACTAGCAATAGCTAACCCTGATTTTAATCTTACGTAAATTGTTGTCGATAATAATGATGAAGTTGTGTAAGCAATATTTAAACTTGTCGAAAATGAAACATTATCGGCTGAAACCTCATAATTTGTGGGTGCTGTAACTGTAATATTATCGGGATAGCCTGTCAAATAACTACCACTTAAATTATACGATTGTGATGCAGATGGACCATTTCCAACAACATATGTAAAACCCGTTAAACTCGATGCACTAACCGTTAAACTTGCAGGAGGAATTGCCGACACAGAACCACTGCATGTAACATTTATAGAAGCTGCCCCACCGCCTGCATTTACAACTAATTCAGAATTATAATCAGCAACAGCCAATCCCGATTTAAGTCTTACATAAATAGGTGTAGAGACACCCGAATATGCCGACAAAGTTAAAAAAGAGGGCGAAGACACATATCCTGAACCCGAAGAAAGTGAAATTTCATAGTTTGTAGGCGATGTAATTGTAACATTGCTTCCGTCTAAATTTAATCCACTCAAATTATAACTTTGAGCCGTTGATGGTCCATAGGTTTCAACATACGAAAATCCAGATAAACTCGAAACAGAAGTATTAAGCTCCGGATCTGTTGAAACGGTTGTTAAGGTCAACTCATCAACAATTAAATAAGTTGTATTTGTTCCAACAATTTTAATTCTAATATCGTTACTGCTATCGTTAACGTCAAGAGTAAATGTTTGATATGTAATTCCCGAAAACGACTGAGTTGCAATGTCAACGAAAGCTCCACCACCAACAGATTTTTGAACTTTAAACGATCCGCCACCAATCGCATTTAATTCACGATACTGAAAGGTAATAGCTCCCAATGTGTTTACCGATGGCGAAATTAAATATGCCGATGTATTAATTAAAAATCTAGCTGCTCCTCCAACTCCACCAACAGCATTCGCTGCAGATTCTCCTTTAATAGAGGCAATATCCCACGTTAAACCACTTGAAAAAGTGTGTAATCCGGTAAAATAATCTGTAGGACCGCCCGAAAAATTTTCGGTAAAATGGTTTGCAGAAAAACTCGAAAACGATATTCCAATACTCAATAGTATGGATAATAAAACCTTTGTAAATTTAATTGTATTCATGTGTTTAATTTTTAAAAAATATCCCCCAACTTTTTTGAAGAAGGGGGACAAATATAGTATTATTTTTTTTTATTGAACTAAAATCCTTTGTGATACAGCTTCGTTATTATTGTATAGAATCAAATTGTAAATTCCTGAACTCAACTGACCTTGCGAGATATTTACTAAAATTTTATCGCTTTTCGAATTTAATTTATCGGCATAAATAATTCGTCCGGTCATATCGGTAATTCTAATATTTAACGATTCTTTTGCAGGATTGTAAACCGAAATCGACAATGATTGTTCGTAAGAATATGCACTCGTAATCGATAATGCTTCGGTTTCATTATTTAAAATACTCACAATATTGCTGTACGAATATTTTCCATCGTAATCGGTTTGTTTTAATCTGTAATACGATAAGCCGGAATAAGGATTTTCATCTACATCAGAATATTCATTCATGGTTGTAGAGTTTCCTGCTCCTGACACCTTGTTGAATTCAATAAAATTAAAGCCATCAGTCGATTTTTCGATTGTAAAATAGTCGTTATTTATTTCAGAGGCTGTTGTCCAACTCAACATCACGTTTTTGTTTTCAAGCGTTGCCCTGAAAAATATAAGCTCGACAGGCAATGGATTTGTTGTCGATCGTGCTATGGCAAAATCGCTAAATCCATTCATTCCGGTAAGTTTTGCCGTAATAGCACTACTTCCCGTTCCTGCTTGAGTTGCATTATCGTGATTATCTTCGTATGTATCCCAAGCTACTGCGTCATTAGCTCGTTTAACAACCGTATGTTGGGTTGCCAACGAACCTCCATTGGTATGTCCTCTTGAGGTTACCGTTACATCATAATTTGTTGAACCTCCGGCAACCGGAGTCATTGTCCAAAAACCATAATTCAACATAGTGGTAACATCTGTGCCATCAACGGTTAAGTAAGGTGTAGTAGGAAGAATTGTGCCTGAATGCGGATTCGTAAATTTAGCATCAATATAAGTAATAGTCGAAGTAACTAAATTTACATTTGCTATTTCGTAATTCTCATTTGTTCCAACTGGCAAATCGTATGAACCTGTAACAGCAACTTTACGTCTTAAATTTCCATTTATATAGCTTGCCGTTGAATGTGCTGTAACAGCAGAAGTTGCATTATTCTCAATCACAACTTTATTGGCTCCAGTATTTATTAATCCATCTGTTAAGGTTAGAACATTGTTAACAGTTATATCGTTGTTTAAGGTTAAACCCGATGATGAATTATTCATTTGCATGTTATAAAATGTAGCTGTTCCTGTTAATTCCTGAGTTCCGCTACCATCAAAAATTGCTGTTCCTGCGGTATTGTGTGTGTATGTGTCATTATTAGTAAAATCTCCTTGATAATGTATTTCTCCATTTGTATGCTGAACAATTTGGTTGTTGGTAAAATTGCCATAAACATTAAGGACTGCATCGGGATGATTAACACTTAACTGAATCGGGGCACCACTCACTGTTGCATCAGCCGAAATAGTTAAATCGTTACATTCCGCTTCAGGCATTGACGCTATACCATTGTCAATGGCAATGTGATTAGAAAGAGCTCCTGTAGCACTAACATTTTGAGAACCTCTTGGAATTCTCAAATTTTGCCAGTTTCCACAGTCAAACCAATCTGTATTGTCTGCACCAGTCCAAACTCCTGGAGTGCCACTAATATCCTCATCGCTAATAAATTCAAAGCAAGTACCTGTATAATCTCTTGCGGCATAATAAGCAGTATTATCAACATAACCTAACCAGTTTGCGTTGTCGTTAATTCTTCCTAGCCATGCAAATTGACTTGTAGTTGTAGTTGCTCCAATATATTTAACCTTACTGTGATTTGCAGCTACGGCAACATTTGTGTTGAAACATTCTGTTTCTGGATATAATGTAGAACCATGAGTATCATCATAACCAGGGTCATCAAACCAACCTGTTGCAGTCCAGCCATATAATACATTACCTGAATACGTGGCACTATGTGTAGATAAAGAACCATCATTATCCCAAGCCCCTCCTTGAATAATCCATATTTGATCGTCAACATTTAAGTCGTACGAACCATTGGTTGACCCAACAAAGTTTAATGATGTTATAGTCCAATTATCACTATCTTCGTCGCCACAAGTAAACACTTCGAAAGCAGCATCAGTATATCCCATTCCTTGGAAACAAATAACTTTTCCAGCTGTAACAGTTCCTGCTCCAACATCACGAGTCATTCTTAATGTTCCTTCTGATGAAGCCCACAAACCTTCGTATAATCTTTCGTATCCATTATCAGTAAAATCAATTGAAGTTCCTTCGGTAATATCTTCAAACGCAAAGAAACATATTTCATCGGCAGAACCTGAACTTGTTGCCTGAGTATTGACGGCAACAATTGCCAAATCTCCCGGTTCTAATATCGTTACGGCAGCAGGTGTTCCACATTCAGAAACTCCTGACGACCATGTTGTTCCATTTCTTGTAAACCATGTAAAACAATATTCCTCTCCATTTGTTAAGTTCGTGATTGTTTGTGGGGAAAAACTTCCTTTATATACAACATAGCCTGTTCCATAAGCATCTCCCGAACCGAATACGGTGCTTGCAGTATAAGCAGAACCGTCACCTGTAGGTTGAGTTGTTATTGCAGCACCGTGATTTCCGACAATCATAACCTCGTCAAAACAAGTTGAGCCGGGATTACTCCATTGTAACTGCAATTCAGCATTACCGGTGAGAACAAAATTTCCGGTAACATTTGCCGTACTAAGAGAGGTAATTCCAGTTGTTGGTTGTGTTGCTGACCAAGTAGAACCAGATTCATTTTTATAAGCATAGGCTTTTATTTGATATGCCTGACCTGCTGTTAATCCAGTTACGGTAACGCTTGTACCTGTTCCTTTATACACGACAAAGCTATATGGAGTTGTACTTCCGTATTGGGTTCCATCTTCAAAATTTGCATCTGCAGTATAATCCTCGGCATCGTCGCTAATAGCGTGAGCAACTAAAGTCGAATTTCTAACTCCGATAATTACTCCTGTGTAATCGCCAATAGGAGCAGTCCAACTAATTTCGGCTGTAGTATTGGTTTGACAAACTACTTCAAGATTTGTAACCGGACTTATAAGAGTTGTAGCACTTCCACTTAAAATTGTGCCACCTAAATAATAATTTTCGTAACCAGTTACACAATTGTATTCAAAAACCTTAAAATAATATGTTGTAGATCCACTTAAACCACTTAACGAAACCGAAGTTCCCGTTCCATTGTAAACAACTTTATTTCCGGATCCTAAATCAGTTGCATCAGTAAATACGGCACTAGCTTCGTAGGTTGTTAAATCGGTTGGAGTAAAACTAACGGCAGCACCTTCTCTGGCAACTATAATTCGATTTGTTCCATCTCCCGGTGTTCCGATTGTTAAATCCATTGTTGAACTAGTAATATTTGAAAAAGATAATGTTGTTGGATTGCTTGTAGGCTCAGTACAAGTATAAATATATACATTATCCATATCGCAGTTATTCCCGTATTGCGAATGAAATAAAAACCCTATGTAAACATTCGCTTGATTATTTATAGCCGAAGGTAATGGACAAGTTTTTGTTTTCCACCCATTTACAGCATTATAACGTTGATAAAACTGAATGTCTGTCCAAGAACTACCATTTAGAGAGTATTGAATCGTAACACCTTCTTCTAGCATGGTAGAAAATTCAGGCGATTCAAACCAATCGAAATCCATATTCAAACTAGATATCCCGGTTGTGGTTATGGGTGGTGAAATCAATCTTATTTCAGCTCCATCATCGGCTGTATATGAGTTAAATTTAACAAACTGTGTTCCTTCGGATGGAGTGACTGTAGGATTTGTACTTGTTGCAACAAATGTTAGTCCAGTTCCCATATCTCCAGGGTCGGCAACAATTTCAGACGACCAACAACTTGGAATTGTGGCGGCATTAAATCCTTGTGTATATGGAATTGTTACATTTGAACATAAATTAATACTTCCTGATAATTCTGTTTTGTTATAACATTCGTCAGCTGAATTGTATTCGTATATTGCAAAATAATATGTTAAATCAGCCGTTAATGCAGTAACAGTTACTGATGTTCCTGTTCCGTTATAGACAACAAAATTACCCGTTCCTATTTCATCAGCAGCAGGAGTTCCTCCATATTCGTCGTTTGCCGTATAAGATGTTCCATTAACAGGATCAGAATTAATAGGTGCTTCTTCGTGAATTACAACAATTGCATTGTCTCCATCGCCAGTTGTCCAATCAACTTGAACAGAGGTTGCTGATAATTTTGTTATGGTAATACTTGTTGCTTGTGTTGGTGGTGTACAAGCACAATTAACAACTCCAGGAGTTCCGTCTGTTTCACCTAAGTCGTCCCAATTTGCAGTAGGTTTATTATCAGTACCACAATCGGTAAATTCATAATTATAATCTTGGTCGAAATCATCACTTGCCATACCCGCTTCGTCCATAACAACGCTACTTGCATCCTTTAAAATGACGTAAAAGTTAGTGTTATTCATACTAAAACCTGTTGCAGGAACATAATCGGGACTTATTGATACATAGCTTGTTCTGACTGCAATAACAAATGCACTTCCAGCAGTTATTTCGTCGCTTGCTCCAAATGTTATTGTTTTTTCTAAAGCATCGTTTTCATAATAAAATAATTGCCACCCATTTAAATTTTGTGTTGAGGCTCCGCTATTCGTAAGTTCAATGTATTCATCGTCATAAGTGTCAGATACTGAGCCGTAACCAGCTAATTCAGAAAAGTAAATGCTCGGTACAGCTGTAATATCAAATGTTGAGCTATTCACTGTTAATGCAGCTGAGGTTGCCGTAAGTGTTAAACCTGTTGCTGTTGCTGTATGCGTTAAAGATGAAAATGTTGCAACACCACTTGACCAAGAACCACTCACAGGATCTCCAGTCATAGTTCCATCAGAGCTTACCGTAATGGCTGTTGAATAACCTGTGTCAATATTTCCATTGGCATCACAAGCTTTTACGGTTGGATTTGGCGACATTGCTAAGCTAACAACGGTATTGGTTGGTTGTTGAACAAATAATAATTGAGTTGCTACGACTGCTACTGTAAAATTATTTGATGTAACATCTCCGCCTGTAAATGTGGTTGCAAATGTTGACCCAAGTAAATCGGCTGTGAAATAATGGCTATCAGCATCAATCATAAACGAAAGCACCGCTCCATCAACTATGTTGCTTGTGTTCAAATATATTGACATTGTTATGGTTGAACTTCCACCATCTGTTACCTCTAAGTTGCCTGATGTAATTGGGATATCAATATAGGTGTCGGTAATTGTTGGAGAGCCTATTGTAACAGGACTTCCATTATTTAGTTTAATACCTTGAATATGATTTGTCCAATCGGCAGTATTAGATCCTGCAGGTTTGATTCTAATATTTGTTACTTTTGTATTTACTCCATCTCCAGAGCCTAAGTCATCAATATCAAATCTAAACACATTTACGGCTTCTCCATCGGTATCAGCCAATGATGAAATATTTGAGGCTCCAACAGGTGTTGCTGGGGCTGATGCTTCTGAATCGTAATCGTTTCCACAAGTATTACAAATATGTGTTCCTGGCGTTGATGCTCCTAAACCTGCATCAGTAACGCCCGTATATGTCCACTCACTTGAGGTAAAGGTTGTGTTAGGAGAGCTAATGCCTGTATTTCTAACTAATGATCCATCAGAAAATGTAGTTGTAACCGTTAAAGCATTATCAATAACTGTTCCGCTTGAATTTTTAAATTTTGCACCATCAGTTGCACCACCATTCCAATTTGTAACAGTCCATGCACTTGCAAAATCAGGAGTGTATCCGATTGTTCCCGTATTACCTACTGTTAATGCCGTACATGAAGCAATAGTTCCTGATAAGTTCCAAGTAAAATATAAAACACCATTTGCCCAAGCTTCAACTTTACAACCTGTTAAATCAATAGTAGAGCTTGTAGGATTATAAATTTCAATGTATCTATTAACAATGTTATTTGTAGGGTCGCACATTTCAGAAATAATAATGTAATCGGCTGAAATTGCTATTACAACATCTCCTGATGTAACATTATTGTCGGCTAATCCAGAGGTTGTTGCTGTAATTTGATAGGTATCGGCATCATCAAATTGACAATCTGTCCATTCGTAAACGCCATTTACTAAACTTTGAGTTAAGCCTGTTGCCGATGATAGTGTTCCACTTCCTGATACTCCTGTAAGTGTTACAGAATTCGTTGCATCGAGGTCAACATTGTTATTTGCATCAACAGCACTAATTTCTACACTAAAATTTGTACTTGGTGCTCCAGTTGCAGGTGGAGTGCTTGATGTAAAAATTAGTTGTGTTGCATCAATATCAATCACACAATTAGCATCACCACTTTCGGGGGCTCCACTACCAAATGAAGAGCCAGTTGCATCGCAAGTAATATCGGAATAATCTAAAGCAAATTCCAAAATATCGTTATCGGTAATGCCTGATAAATCAGTATTTAACCAAATTTTTAACTGATACGTTTCGTTTGTACCATCGGCAATCGAAATAAAATCGGCACCCGAAAATGTGATACTTGTAGCACCAACAGTCCCCACTAAATCGGCAGAACCGCAAGTTAAATCATTGCCGCAAAGTTTTGCACCGGCAATTGCATCTGTCCAATCGGCAACTTCGTTTGCCGAACCAGGTGTAAAAACTATTTGGTCGATTATGGTTGCCAATGCATCGGCTGTACTTAAATCTGAAAAATTTACATCAAATACAAGTACTCTTTCGCCATCGGTATCAACCGTTGAAGCAACAGTTGCTGGCTCTGAACCTGCTCCAGTAGAAACTTGGGAATCTGCATCGTTTCCCCCTCCTGTAGAGGTTACACTACCATTCACAATAATGTCATTCCCTGTGAAATCTCCAGGCCCTCCTGAACCAGCAACATCTTCTGCCCACATATAAATTCTATATGTTACAGCAGATGTTGAATTACTTTGTGAAAATGTAAACGTAAATGATTGAGTCGTAGTATTGTCAGTTATTGATTTTTCAGCATCTAAATTCGAAGCATAACTATCTAAGGAATTTCTTAATGCAATCCCACGCGGCCCTGTAGCCGATCTTTGCAAACTGATGGTAATTGAGCTAACAGAAAATTGATAGCCAGAATTAGGAGTAATTGTAAACTGCATATAATCGTTACCCGAAACAGAGTTTGCTATTGATGTCAATGCCCAACTCGTAGCATTATAACGCCCTCCATTTGCAGCAGCAGTTAGTCCTGCTCCACGTGAAATTGTTGATGAAGATAAGTTTGCATCATTTGAATTTGAAGCAGCAGTAGCCTCACTACCACCTAATGCAGAAAACTCAAACGTTAAAATTTGCCCCCAACCCAAATTCGCCCACAAGAGCATTACAAAAATAATAACGAATGTTCGCAAAAACTTAACGAGATAATTCGTCTGTGGGTTAACCGACATGCTATTGGGAATAATATTTATCATCTTTTTCATAACTTTTCATTTTTGCATTTCAAAAATAACTTTTAGCCATTAATGGGTTAATAAGTTAAGTTTAATAAATTGTTACAAAAAAGAGAGGCATCTATGTAGCAAGTAACATCTATGTAGCCACCTCAGCAACTATTTTTTGGTGTTTCGACTTCGCTCAATTACCACCTTTGGGTTGCTTTTGGGACATCTATGTAGCTATCAGGCATCTGTGTAGCTTACTCTTTTTTTTGTTTGTACGTAAAATCAATGAACTTAGTTTCTGCAAACTAGGCTTTTTTGCCAACATAAAAATAAGTTAAAACTATTAGAAATGCAAGTTAATCATAACACAAATTTGATTAGCATCTCAAATGCATAGATTAATCAAAGAATTAAAGAGATAATGTTTAACAACATACTGGAAGTAACAAAGTTATGAAGTAACGAAGTGATGAAGTCATGGAGTAACGAAGTGATGGAGTTATGAAGTAAGGGAGTGAGGAAGTTATGAAGTAACGGAATGATGAAGTTATGGAGTAACAAAGTAAGGAAGTGATGGAGCATACGTTTGTAAGGGTTGGGGAAATCGGCTTTTTACACTTATAGGTGATATTTAATAAAAAAAACATCATCTCTTAGATATATCCTATCGTTAAAAACGATACATTTGCTAATTAATTATTTAATTTTAAAATCATGAAAAATATTTTTTATCTTGTTATAGCATTATTTGTACTTTCTTGTAACTCGGAGCAAAATCCTGAACTATTGAAATTGCAAGCCATAAACGACAGTTTAGCAAACGAGGCATCGTTGAAAGACGAAACGATTAACGAATTTTTACTTTCGTTAAACCAAATTGAAGCAAATTTGACCGAAATCAAAGAAAAGGAAAACATTGTAACCATTCTTTCGACACAAAATGCTGAATCGGATAGCGATTTAAGTGTAAAAATAAACGAAGACATTCAACTTATTTATCAAAAAATGCAAGAAAGTAAAAATGAGCTTGCACAGATGAAGAAAAAATTGAAGAAAGCAAATATGAAAGTTGCCGAGCTTGAAAAAATCATTGCACGAATGACTAAACAACTCGAAGAAAGAGATGCACATATAGAATCGTTAAAAACAGAACTTAAAGCCTTAAATTTCGAAATTGCAGACTTAAAAATTGAAGTTGATACCTTGAAAGAAACCATCGAAATAAAAGAGCAAGCGATTACCGACAAAACCGACGAGCTAAACGTTGCATATTATGTTTTTGGAACCGATAAAGAGTTGAAAGCACACCAAATTATCACCAAAGAAGGTGGTTTCATTGGTATTGGAAAAATAGAAAAACTTATGGAAGATTTCAATAAAGATTATTTTGAAAAAATTGATATTCGCAAAACACGTCAAATAAAACTTTTCAGCAAAAAAGCACGATTAATTACTACCCATCCAAGTTCGTCGTACAAAATATACGGAACCGATAAAGCCGATAGTTTAGTAATTACAAATCCTACTGATTTCTGGAAAGCATCAAAATACTTAGTTATTGTAGTTGATTAATGGGGCGTATTTTAGCTGTCGATTACGGAAATAAACGAATTGGACTTGCTGTTACCGACCCTTTAAAAATTATTGCAACCGGACTAACTACGGTTCATTCTAAAGACATTTGGGATTTTTTAAGTAGTTATTTCATGCGAGAAAAAGTTGATGCTGTTGTGGTGGGTTTTCCGAAACACTTAGACAATACAGCGACTGATGCAACTCCGCATGTTGTAGGTTTTGTGAACAAACTGAAAAAATTGTATCCATCGCTTGAAGTCCATACGCTTGACGAACGTTATACTTCAAAAATGGCAGTTCAGTCGATGGTTGAATCGGGCATGAAAAAGAAAAATCGTCAAAACAAAGAGTTGATTGACGAGATTAGTGCAACGATTATTTTACAGAATTATATGAGCTTGATAAGCAAAAAGTAAAACTAACAACAAGGGGCTTAAGCCCCTTGTTGTTTTGCCAATTTTTATACGAAACTTTTTGCTTTTTCGATAGCTTTAATAAGACCTTCGGGATTTTTGCCTCCAGCTGTTGCATAAAATGCTTGACCGCCGCCGCCGCCTTGAATTTCTTTAGCTATTTCGCGAATGATAGAGCCTGCATTTAGATTTTTTGTACTTACTAAATTGTCAGAAATCATGACTGTTAAATTTGCTTTATCGTCGATTTTTGCTCCAAGCACCAAAAATAGATTATCGATTTCACCTTTCAGTTGATATGCAATATCTTTAATGTCGTTTGGATTTGAAATATCAATAATTTCGGCAATAAGGTTTATTCCGTTGATTTGTTGAATCTTGGAATGGAGTTGTTTTTTTACCAAGCCGGCTTTTTCTTTACCAAATTCTTCGATTTGTTTTTGAAGTGTTTCGTTTTCTTCAAACAAATTGTCGATGCTTTTTAAAATGTCTTTTGAATTTTTGAGTCTTGATTTAATTTCCCTCAAGGTTTTTAATTCAGCATTGATATATTCTTCGGCTTTTACCGAGCTAATTGCTTCAATCCGTCTTATTCCGGCAGCAATAGCACTTTCAGAAATAATTTTAAAAAATCCGATTTCTCCTGTTGATTTTACATGTGTTCCTCCACAAAGCTCAATCGACGAAGCAAACTTAATCACTCGAACGAAATCTCCGTATTTTTCGCCAAACAAAGCCATTGCCCCCATTTCTTTAGCTTCATTTACAGGAATATTTCTTTTTTCGTTGAGTTGAATGTTGGTTCGTATTTTACGATTCACAATAAGCTCGACTTTTTCAATTTCCTCATCTGTAAGTTTTTGAAAATGAGCAAAATCAAATCGCAAATAATCTGGATTTACCAACGAACCTTTTTGCTCGACATGATTTCCTAGCACTTCTCTCAACGCTTCGTGCAATAAGTGAGTTGCCGTATGATTGCAAGCAGTTCGTGTTCGCTCGTTGTTGTTGACAACTGCTTTAAATTTAGCCTTCGTATTTTTCGGAAGTTGCTCGACAATGTGAATAATCAAATTGTTTTCTTTTTTTGTATCAACGATTTGAATTTTTTCGCCATCGGCTTCGATATAACCTTTATCGCCAACCTGTCCTCCACTTTCAGCATAGAAAGGAGTTGCATTAAAAACTAACTGATAAAATTCTGTTTCTTTCGTGGTTATTTTTCTATATCGAATTATCGACAATTCAGCATCTGTTTTATCATAACCAACAAATTCAACTTTTTCGTCTTCTTTAACAATTGTCCAATCTTCGGTAGTTGCTGTTGCGGCATTTCGCGAGCGGTCTTTTTGTTGCAACATTTCAGCATTAAATTCATCGATGTTAACGGTTAAACCGTTTTCTTTCAGAATTAACTGTGTTAAATCTAATGGAAATCCATAAGTATCGTAAAGTTCAAAAACATTGGCTCCGTTTACAATTGAATTTTTAGCCAATTTATTTTTCGACATAATTTGATCCAACAAGCGTATTCCGTTTTCTAAGGTTCTTAAGAACGAGGCCTCTTCTTCGAAAATAACTTTTTCGATAAGTTGTTGTTGTGATTTTAATTCGGGGAAAGCCGCACCTAAATTTTGAACCAATGTACCAACCAATTTATTGATAAACGGTTCGTTAAATCCTAAAAAAGTATATCCGTAGCGAACAGCTCTTCGCAAAATTCTTCGTATGACATATCCTGCTTTATTATTCGAAGGAAGTTGTCCGTCAGCAATGGCAAATGAAATAGCTCGCAAATGGTCAGCAATAACTCGCATTGCGATATCTGACTCAAGATTACTTCCGTATTTTATATTTGCTAAAACTGCAATTTTTTGAATAATCGGTTGAAAAACATCGGTATCGTAATTCGACTTGGTTCCTTGCATTACCATGCAAAGACGTTCGAATCCCATTCCTGTATCGACATGTACTGAAGGTAAATTTTCGAGACTTCCATCGGCTTTTCGGTTATATTGAATGAAAACCAGATTCCATATTTCAATTACATGCGGGTGGTCGTGATTTACAAGTTCTCGTCCCGGTATTTTTTTTCTTTCTTCGTCGGAGCGAATATCTACGTGTATTTCGGAACATGGACCACAAGGGCCAGTATCTCCCATTTCCCAAAAATTATCTTTTTTAGAACCGTAAATAATTTTGTTTTCCACAACTAAATTTTTCCAAATCGTGAAAGCTTCGTTATCTGCATCAACATTATCCTCCTTGCTACCTTCAAAAACCGAAACGTACAATCTATCTTTTGATATTTTTAGCACGTCGGTCAAAAACTCCCATCCCCATTCGATAGCTTCTTTTTTGAAATAATCGCCAAACGACCAATTTCCAAGCATTTCGAACATAGTGTGGTGATATGTGTCGTGTCCAACTTCTTCTAAATCATTGTGTTTTCCAGAAACTCTCAAGCATTTTTGAGAATTGGCAACTCTCGGAAATTTCACTTCTTTGTTTCCTAAAAAAATATCTTTAAATTGATTCATCCCTGCATTGGTAAACATCAAGGTTGGATCATCTTTCACAACCATAGGAGAAGATGGCACAAACTCGTGCAATTTCGATTTGAAAAAATCAAGAAACGACTTTCTTATCTCATTAGAATTCATATACTTTCGTCAATTATAAATTTGTAAAATATTGTTAATTAACATAAAAACGACTTGCAAATTTAGATTATTTAATTAAATTTGTCGTATTAAAGACTTACTTTCTTTAATCGAGATGATGGCGAAACACAAATATAAGTTTAATCCTGAATCGTTAAGCTACGACAAAATTCATTTTAGCTTCAAGAAAAAAATTCTGAGAGTGCTCCCGCATTTGTCTGTTAGTTTTTTGCTTGCTGCTATCTTTTATTTTTTTGTATTTAATTACCTATTTGATTCGCCTAAAGAACGTAAGTTAAAAAGCGAGAATGCAAACTTATTGCTACAATATGAAATTTTGAATAAAAAAATCGATCAAGTAAGTGAAGTTTTGCAAGATATTCAATATCGAGACGATAATTTATATCGAGTAATTTTTGAAGCAGAACCTATTCAAAGTTCGATAAGAAATGCTGGTTTTGGCGGCGTAAATCGATACGAAGATTTGGAGGGTTACGAAAGTTCAAACATAGTTATAGGCACATCGCAAAAGCTAGATAACATTACCAAAAAACTATATGTTCAGTCAAAATCTTACGATGAAGTAATAAATTTAGCTAAAAACAAAGAAATGAGGCTTGTAAGCCTTCCCGCTATTCAGCCAATTTTGAACAAAGACTTAACCCGAATATCGTCGTATTACGGAATTCGTTTTGATCCTATTTATAAGGGAACCAAAAAATTTCATCATGGGATTGACTTTACCGCTCCAATTGGGACTCCGATTTATGTTGCCGGAAATGGAGTTGTTAGAAAGATTGAAAATTCGGATAGAGGATACGGAAACCATGTACTTATCGACCATGGTTTTGGCTATGAAACGCTCTATGCACATTTGCACAAAATTGAAGTTACAGAAGGACAAAAATTAGTACGAGGAGAGGTAATAGGAACTGTAGGAAATACAGGAAAATCGGTTGGACCACACTTGCACTACGAAGTGCATAAAAATGGAAAATCAACCGACCCAATTAATTACTTCTATCTTGATTTAACACCTGAAGAGTACGATAAGATGATTGAATTATCAGCTCAAGAGGGAGGACAAACACTTGATTAAAATTTATAGTTGTGCCATATAAAGAAAAAAAAGTAGAAAAGTTGTTTTATCCGATTGGAGAAGTTGCAAAAATGTTTGATGTAAATACTTCTCTCATTCGGTTTTGGGAAAAGGAATTTGATATTATTAAACCCAAGAAAAACAATAAAGGAAATAGGCTTTTTACTCAACAAGATGTTGATAATTTCCATATCATTTTTCACTTAGTTAAAGAACGAGGAATGACGCTTAGCGGAGCTAAAAAGAAATTAAAAGAAAATAAAGAAGATACAGAAAATAATTTTAAAGTTGTAAAAATTTTACAAGAAATTAGAAACGAACTTCTCGCAATTCGAGAAGATTTATCATAATCAAGATTTTCACCTTTTATGTAAGTTTCTTATGGGCATTTCCTAATAATGATAGGGAATGTGGTTTTTCTGTAAATGGTTTTTAAAGATGAAAATAAAAGAAATAGTTTCGTATATCGAGGAAATAGCTCCGATTTCGTACCAAGAAAGTTACGATAATTCGGGCTTGCAAATCGGCAAAATGGATACAGAGGTTGATTCTGCCTTGTTGACTGTTGATATTACAGAAGAAGTAATTGACGAAGCTATTTTAAAAAATATTAAACTTATTATTTCGCATCATCCTTTAATTTTTGGAGGAGTAAAACGAATCAACGGAGCAAATTTCGTTGAGCGAATTATAATAAAAGCTATAAAAAACGACATTGGAATTTATTCAGCTCACACCAATATCGACAATGTTGAAAATGGAATAAATGCGAAAATATGCGAAAAACTAGAATTGCAAAATTGTAAAATATTAGTTCCGCGAGATAACGAATTATTAAAATTAGTAACATTTGTTCCCATATCGCATCTTGAAATGGTTAAAGAAGCAATTTTTAATACAGGAGCTGGACATATAGGGAAATATGATTGTTGCAGTTTTTCAGCCGAAGGAACAGGAACCTTCAGAGCACAGAACGACGCAAATCCTTTTGTTGGAAAAATTGGAGAAATACACCACGAAAAGGAAAGCAAATTAGAAACAATTATTCCAAGATTTCTAAAGAACAAGGTAATAAATGCTTTATTAAAAGTTCATCCTTACGAAGAAGTTGCTTATGATATTTTCCCATTAGAAAACAAATTAAGCGATGTTGGAGCCGGAATGATTGGCGAGCTAAAAGAACCAATCGAAGAAATTAAGTTTTTTAATCATTTAAAAAAGACATTCAACTTGTCGATTATTCGGCACACCGAATTATCGGGCAAAAAAATTAAAAAAATAGCGGTCTGTGGAGGAAGCGGAAGTTCATTTTTAAAAAATGCAATCGCAGCTAAAGCAGATATTTTTATAACAGGAGATTTTAAGTATCATCAATTTTTTGATGCCGAAGGCAAAATAATTATTGCCGATGTAGGACATTACGAAAGTGAACAATTTTCGGTAGAACTTTTTAATGATATACTTAAAAAAAATATTCCTAACTTTGCGTTATATTTATCAGAGATTAAAACAAATCCTATTAATTATTATTAAGAAATGGCTAAAGTTAAAAAGACCACACAACAAGAAGTAGCAGAGGTTACTGTAGAGGAAAAATTGAAAGCTTTGTACGAATTGCAACTTGTCGATTCGGAAATTGATAAAATAAAAACACTCAGAGGAGAATTACCCCTCGAAGTTCAAGATTTAGAAGACGAGATAGCCGGTTTAGAAACGCGTATAACAAATTTTATTCAAGAGAATAAAGAATTTGATGCTTCGGTTACCGAAAAGAAAAAAGTTATTTCAGATGCTCAAGAAGCTATTAAGAAATATGAAGCTCAGCAAATGAATGTTAGAAATAACCGAGAATATGATTCATTGTCGAAAGAGATCGAATTCCAAGGTTTAGAAATTCAATTGGCTGAAAAAAGAATTCGTGAGTTTGCCGAAAGAATCGAAGAGAAAAAAGCGAGTATTGACGAATCAAAGGAAATATTAAGCGAAAAGGAAAAAGACTTAATGCAAAAGAAAAACGAATTGGCTCAAATCGTTTCTGAGACAAAAAAAGAGGAAGATACATTGGCACAAAAATCAAAAAAGGTTGAAGAAATTATCGAACCTAGATTATTGACTGCCTATAAGCGAATCAGAGAAAATGCAAGAAATGGATTAGCTGTTGTTGCTGTTGAAAGAGATGCTTGTGGAGGTTGCTTCAACAAAATTCCACCTCAACGACAATTAGATATTCGTTCAAGAAAGAAAATTATTGTTTGCGAATTTTGCGGACGAATCCTAGTAGATTCAACTTCAGAGTAATAAAAAAGCCGGTTAATCCGGCTTTTTTATTTTAAATAACAAAATCTGAATTTCATTAACCCTTCAAAGCCTCTGCCCCGCCTACAATTTCGAGAATCTCGTTTGTAATTGCGGCTTGACGTGCTTTATTATAATTCAATCGTAATGCTTTGAGCAATTCAGTTGCATTATCGGTAGCTTTGTGCATTGCAGTCATTCTGGCTCCATGTTCCGATGCATTTGAATCGAGTAATGCTTTAAAAAATTGTATTTTAAGTGATTTTGGTATTAATTGTTGTACAATGTATTCGCTATTCGGTTCAAAAATATAATCCTTTTGGAATTTTGACTTTTCTGTTTCCGAAACTATTGGAAGAAATTGCTCTTCGGTTAAGATTTGAACTCCTGCATTTTTAAATTGATTGTAAACCAATATTATTTTATCAAATTTCTTTTCTTCGAAATATTGCATAACCGAGTCGGCTATTTCCGAAGCAGTCGTAAAATTTAGTTCGTCGAATATTTCAGTATAGTTGTTAATCATCTTAAATCTAGGATTTTTGAAAAAATCGCGAGACTTTTTTCCAATCGCTAAATAACTAACATCAACACTCGAAAATTTTTCTTGAGCAATGTTCAATGACTTTTTAATTACATTGGTGTTAAATGCACCGCAAAGACCTCTGTTTGAAGTTATTGGGATAATTAATACCTTTTTTAACTCTCGTTGTTGTGCGTAAATATTATCCTCTGTTGAATCAATATTTTGTGAAATATCCGATAAAATTTCGTGTAGTTTATTGGCATAAGGTCGTAACTGAATAATTGCATCTTGGGCTTTTCTTAGCTTTGCCGCAGACACCATTTTCATAGCACTTGTAATCTGCTTGGTTGAATTTACTGAAGATATACGAGTTCTAATTTCTTTTAAATTTGCCATCTCAAATGCATTTATTCAGATTACCTTATTGTATATTAATTCACTTTGTATTTTGATGCAATATCCAACGCAACCGTTTCTAGTGTTTTTATAATTTCGTCGTTTAGAATTCCTTTCGATAAGTTGTCCAACACGTCTTGATGTTTTACCCCTAAATAGTCAACAAACGAACGTTCAAATTCTGAAACACTTTTAACAGGGACATCTTTTAACAAGCCTTTTGTTCCGCAATAAATAATTGCAATTTGTTTTCCAACAGGAATTGGCGAATATTGTCCTTGTTTTAATATTTCAACATTTTTTGCTCCTTTATCAAGTACCGCTTTTGTGGCAGCATCAAGGTCAGAACCAAATTTAGCAAACGCTTCTAATTCACGATATTGAGCTTGGTCAAGTTTTAGTGTTCCAGCAATCTTTTTCATTGCTTTTACTTGAGCATTACCTCCAACTCGTGATACCGAAATACCAACATTAATAGCAGGTCGAATACCTGAATTGAATAAATTCGATTCAAGGAAAATTTGGCCGTCTGTAATCGAAATTACATTGGTTGGAATATATGCAGAAACGTCTCCCGCTTGAGTTTCAATAATCGGAAGTGCAGTTAACGAACCACCACCTTTTACCAACGGTTTGAGAACATCTGGTAAATCATTCATTTGGCGAGCAATTTCATCAGAATTGATGATTTTTGCAGCTCTTTCGAGCAATCTTGAATGAAGATAGAAAACATCGCCTGGATATGCTTCACGTCCTGGAGGTCTTCTAAGTAATAATGAAACTTCACGATACGAAACCGCTTGTTTCGATAAATCATCGTAAATAATCAACGCATGGCGTCCAGTGTCTCTAAAATATTCTCCGATTGCAGCTCCTGCAAATGGGGCATAAAATTGTAAAGCAGCAGGGTCAGACGCTGTTGCACAAACAATAACCGTATAGTCCATCGCACCGTGTTTTTCTAATGTTTTTAGAATTTGTGCCACAGTCGAACCTTTTTGTCCAATAGCAACATAAATACAAAATACGGGTTTATCGGTTTTGTGTGTATCTTTTTGATTGATAATTGTATCAATTGCAATCGCCGTTTTTCCGGTTTGTCGGTCGCCAATAATTAACTCTCGTTGACCGCGTCCAATCGGAATCATAGCGTCAATTGCTTTTACTCCTGTTTGAAGAGGTTCTTGAACAGGTTGTCGATAAATAACTCCGGGAGCTTTTCTTTCGAGTGGTAACTCGTAAGTTGTGCCTGTAATAGGTCCTCTACCATCAATAGGTTCTCCAATAGTGTTAATTACTCTTCCTAATACATTTTCTCCAACTTTTATCGAAGCAATTTTTCTTGTTCGTTTTACGGTATCTCCTTCTTTAATTTCTTCCGAAGAACCTAAAAGAACAGCTCCAACATTATCTTCTTCAAGATTTAAAACGATTCCTTTGATTCCATTTTCAAATTCAATCATTTCGTTTGCTTGAACGTTAGATAATCCATAAATACGAGCAATACCGTCACCAACTTGTAAAACGGTACCAACTTCTTCGAGTTCTGCTTCTGTTTTGAATCCTTCTAATTGTTGTCTTAGAATTTCTGATACTTCTGCGGGTTTAATATCGGCCATAATGTATATTAGTTTTCGATTTTAGGTAATTTTGTTTCAAATGTTGTATTAATCAACTCTCTTTTCAATATTTTTAATCGTGTAGCCACGCTAGCGTCGTATTGGCTTCCCTCAATTTTCAATACAAATCCGCCAATAATTTCTTCATCGGTTTTGTGGTGAAGTTCTATTTCGCTATTTAGTGCTTTTTTAATGTTCTCGGTCAACTCCTTAATAATTTCTTGGTCAACAATTCCTGAAGTTGAAAGATAAGCCGTTTTAATGTTTTTTTCTTTTTTATATAAATCGATAAAATTGCGAATAATGTCTAAGATGTGACTTTCTCGTTTATTGGTAATAATCAGTTTCAAAAAGTCAAAAACTAATTTATTTACACTGTTAGAAAAAACTCTTTCAGTAATTTTAATTTTTTGGGACGTTTTAATAACAGGATCGTTATATAGAAGATTAATTTCTTTTACGGTACGAAAAATTTCATATAACGAAAAAACATCGGAATATACTTTTTCCAAAAGTCCTTTTTCTTTAGATGTCAAAAAAAGTGCTTTTGCGTAACGTACGGTTATTTTACTTTGATTCATTAAATCAGCTATTAATTAAATTTTGCTTCTTTCAACAATTTTTCGATAAGTTCTTTTTGTTTGTCGTCACCTTTCAACTCTTTACGCAATATCTTTTCAGCTATCTCAATTGATAAGTTTGAAACCAAGTTTTTGATTTCAACAATTGCTGCTGATTTCTCGTTCTCAATATTTTGTTTGGCAATTTCCATGAGTTTTTTTGCTTCGATATTGGCTTGCTCTTTTGCTTCGCTGATAATTTTATCTTTTACTTCACGAGCTTCTTTCATTAATCTATCGCGTTCGAGTTTTGCTTCGTTGATAATTTTTTGATTATCAGATTGAAGCTGAACCATCTGCTCTTTTGCTTTTTCGGCTGATTTTAAAGCTTCTTCAATTGACTTTTCTCTTGCTTTAACAGCATTTAAAATTGGCTTCCACGCAAATTTTCTGAGCAATAACAATAACAATATAAAGGTTATCGTTGCCCAAAATATCAAGCCTATTCCCGGGGTTACTAAATCCATACTTTTTATTTATTATGTTTAGTTTTTAAATCAGTCTTTAAAATGGTTTGGTAGCCAACCGCTACCAAAACCTAATTTGTTACTTAATAAGTGATACAACCACAGCGAAAAGAGCAACACCTTCAACCAAAGCTGCAGCAATCAACATTGCTGTTTGAATTTTGTTATAAGCTTCGGGTTGACGAGCTATTGCTTCCATTGCTGAACCACCAATTTTACCAATACCGATACCTGCTCCAATTACTGCTAAACCGGCTCCAATTGCTGCTACTGAGAATGCTTCCATTTTAAATTATATTAAGGTTAAACATTGAAATTCATTAGTGATGTTCTTGTACTGCCAAACCAATAAATAATGCTGAAAGCATTGTAAAAATGTATGCCTGCAATGCAGCAACGAACAGTTCTAATATGTCCATAAACAGAACAAATGCGACTGATGCTGGAGCAATATATATTGATTTGAAAATAAATATTAACGAGAGTAAACTAAGGACAATAATGTGTCCTGCCGTAATGTTTGCAAAAAGCCGTATCATAAGAGCAAAAGGCTTGGCGATAATTCCTATTAATTCGACAATAATCATAATAGGTAACAACCAAAACGGAAGTCCCGGCATTGCAAAAATATGCTTCCAATAATTCTTGTTTCCACTAAAATTAGTAACCAACAAGGTAGAAGTTGCTAAAATAAATGTAACGGCAATATTTCCGGTAACATTTGCTCCTCCTGGGAAAAATGGAATTAGTCCCATCATATTGTTTATCCAAATGAAAAAGAAAACGGTCAATAAGTATGGCAAATACTTTTGATATTTATGTTTTCCAATGTTCGGAACAGCAATATCGTCGCGAACAAAAAGAATTATGGGTTCCATAAAACTCTGAAGTCCTTTAGGAGCTGAATTGGTTGTTTTTTTGTATGCTTTTGCAACAGGGATGAAAATCAGTAAAAGTAAAAGTGCCGATAAAAATAATGATGCAACATTTTTGGTAATCGAAAAATCTAACAGAACCATATTGGTTGGAGCTACATCAATTTCATGTTCCGATTTAGCTATTGCTTTGGTTAAGGTATCGGATTCAACAACAACGTGCTGAATTTTTGCTGTATCTTCAACAATATAAACCTTGTCGTGATAGAGCTGATATGTATTTTTGCCTTTTGTTACCTTTTGATGACCATGGTGGAATTCGCTTGACATAAACACATCGAATTGACCATTTGCAACTAAAATTACAGGAAGAGGAAAAGCAATTGGATGTTCAACGCCAGAATCGTCGGTATAATCGAGAATATGCCAATAGTGAGAGTCACTGATATGCTCAAAAATAATATCGTTTGTCGATTTTTCCTCTTTGATCTCCTCCGATGCAGAAACTGCACTTACACTGAAAAGGAACAACAATACAGCTGACAGAAATTGTAATTTAATCATAAATATTTTTAAAAAATATGATGCTCACAAATATAATTTAAAAATTAAGAATGCTAAAATTAAATTAATTTCTTTTTTGGTTCGCCATAATATTTTTGATGATTTAAGAAACAAATCGATGATTTTGCAAAAAAACAATGCACTAACATTTGAATATTAGTGCCTTGTTTATATATAACAAAATTTCAACTGTATATTATTTCTTCAAATCTCTAATCAAATAAATAAATGTCGGAAAGTGATCGCTATAACCTGCGGTATAAACGCCTCCAGAAAAAGTTCTGAAAGGATATCCTGCATACTGCCCATCTTTTTGGACCAAGAAATTTTTGTTAAAAACAGTCGCTGAATGAAATTTAAAAGTCGATTTATCTTCGCCTAAAAAAGGTTGAGTAATAATAATTTGATCGAATAAATTCCAATTATCCTGATAAGCTAAACTTCCGATACCTCGCTTTAAAATAGGAGCCATTGTATTGAATAATTCACCCTCGCTTAATTTATCAATACTGCCATTTGCCTTTAAATGTTTAGCCACGCTTTCGTTTGTTGGATCATCGTTTAAATCTCCCATTACTATTACTTTAGCATTTGCATCGGTTGCGATAATTGAATCAACCAACGAACGACACAAAGTTGCTGCAGCAATCCTTCCAACTTCACTTTTCTTGCCACCACCACGAGAAGGCCAGTGATTCACTAACACATGTATCGGTTCTCCTTCCAACAAACCAGAAACAACCAATATATCCCTTGTTTTGTAATTATCAGGTAAAACTAATTCTGCTGCTCGACTATTGGTAACTTTAAAATAATCTTTGCGATAAATTAATGCAACATCAACTCCTCTTGCGTAAGGACCTTCGTATTGAACAAAATCGTAATTGGAATTTTTTAATGCTGGAGCATTTATTAAATCTTGTGTACAACCACGGTTCTCAATTTCACAAATTCCTACAATCATAGGACCACCCTTAACATACTCTTCGCCAAAACGAGCTATTGTACTCGCCATTCTTTCCAATTTACTGTAATATTTTTTGGTATCCCAATTATTTCCGCCACCAGGTAAAAATTCTTCATCGTGAACATCTGGGTCGTCGATTGTATCAAAAATATTTTCGAGATTATAGAAAGCGATTACTTCTACTTTGTATAAATTTGAATCAATATCTTGTTGCGAAAAAGATTTTGCTGCAAATAAACTTAATGATATTGTAAGAAAGCCGTAAAGTAATTTTTTTGTACGATTCATAATTTACATGTATTTGAATTAAATGTTTGCCTTTTTCATCAAAAAGAGAGCAAATGTAAGTTTTTTTTGATTAATGTAGCTTCGGTTAATCAAAAAATTGCTAAACTTGTACCTCTTTTTTTAAAAGTATTTCTAAAATATATATATGAAAAACGCAATCTTTATTTTTTTGTTTTTCCTTTCTGCCGGATTGTTTGCTCAAAATGCGAAACTATCGGGAACAGTTGTAAACGGAGAAACCAAAAAACCTATTCAAAATGCAGTAGTTAAAATAGGTGTTCTGCAAACAAATACGAACGAGGTCGGTTATTTCGAACTTAACGAAGTTCCACAAGGAAAAGCAACCATAATTGTTGAAGCAGAAGGAATTGCTTCGTTTAAACAAATTATAAAAGTAAATAAAACAGAAATCAATATTGGAGAATTGGCATTAGGCGAGAATTCTGAAGAAGAAATGGATATTGATGTAGTCGAAGACAACATTGTAACCGGAGACTTTTTAGATGAAGGCGACGGAGGAGCAATGCCAAGTTTATTGAATTCATCGAAAGATGTTTATGCACGAACTGCAGCATTTACCTTTGGTCCAATGTTCTTCAAAATGAGAGGTTACGACAATAGCTATTCGTCGATTTATATGAATGGTGTTTCTGTCGAAAATCCAGAAATGGGAAGAACTAGCTGGTCAATGTGGGGCGGATTAAATGATGCTACTCGTAACAAAGATTCGTATGTTGGTTTATCATCAGGGTTATTTGGTTTTGGCGATATAGGAGGAGCGACAAATATTTCTACACAACCATCGACTTATCGAAAACAAAACAAAGTTACCTATTCATTAGGGAACAGAAGCTATAGACAACGGGTTATGTACACCTATGCATCTGGATTAAATAAAAACGGTTGGGCTTTTATGTTTAGTGGTGCTCGCCGATGGGCAAACGAAGGTTATGTTGATGGAACATTTTACGATAGTTGGTCATATTTAGGAGCAATTGAGAAAAAACTTAATGACAAGCATTCTTTTGTTTTATCGGGATTTGGAGCACCAACCGAAAGAGGTTTGCAAGCAGGCTCAACTCAAGAAGCTTACGATTTAGCAGGAAGTAATTACTACAATCCTAACTGGGGTTACCAAAATGGTGAAAAAAGAAATGCTAAAACGAGATACGTACACCAACCAATGATTGTTGCTAATCATGTGTTTACTCCATCAACAAAAACAAAAATAACAACGGCTTTGGCTTATTCGTTCGGAACATTTTCGAACAAAGCACTAAATTGGTACAATGCATATGACCCAAGACCAGACTACTACCGATTATTGCCAAGTTATATTACCGACGACGACGAATTACAAAGTTACATTGCAGATATTTGGTCGGGTAGCGAAGCAATTCGACAAGTAGATTGGGACGAATTGTATTATGTAAATTATGTTGCCTATCTTAACCAAAATCAAGAAGAAAATGGTCAAGCCAAGTATATGATTGAAGATAGACGTGATGACCACAATCGATACAGTTTAAGCTCAAACATCAATCATATTTTAACCGAAAACATTACCCTTTCGGGTGGTGCTGAAGTTAGTCGTTACAAAGTCAATCACTATAAATTAATCGACGATTTGCTCGAATACGATGACCAAGAAGGAAACTACTTTTGGGTTGATGTTGACCAATTTGCCGAAAGAGATTTTCCAGGAAACGACTCAATTATACAAAATGATTTAAACAATCCAAATAGAGTTTGTTACGAAGGAGATCGTTTTGGATACGATTACGATATTCATGTTAATTCGGAAGATGTTTGGGCACAATCGAAATTTATTTACGATAATTTCGAATTTTACGCAGGAGCAAACGTCGTGCATACAGAGTTTTGGAGAGTTGGAAACATGAAAAATGGTCGTGCTCCTGAAAATTCTTTTGGAGAATCAGCACACACATCTTTTTTGAACTATGGACTAAAAGCAGGAGCAACAATTAAATTATCTGGGCATCACTATTTTATTGCAAATGGTCTTTACGAAACAAAAGCACCAAGCCCTAAAAATTCATATTTGTCGCCGCGTATCAAGGACGATTTAATTGATAGCTTATCAAGCGAAATTATTTATACCGCAGATTTTTCGTATGTAATAAAATACAAAAGGTTTAATGCAAAAATCACAGCATATAATACTTTTATGCTTGATAAAACGACCTTAAACAGTTTCTATCACGACGAATTAAAATCGTATGTTAACTATTCAATGACCAATGTCGATCAAAATCTTAAAGGAATTGAGTTTGGCTCTGAAGTAAAAATAACAAATCAACTTAGTGTTTTGTTAGCCGGTTCCTATGCTGACAATCGCTACATTTCGAGACCAACAGCAACCGTCTCAGTTGAAAATGGTTCTCAAGCTGATTCATCAAAAACAATATACATCAATAATTATTATTTGCCCGGAGCTCAAGCAGTCGGCTCTTTTGGCTTGAAATATTATGTCAATTATTGGTTTTTTAATGCCAATGTTAATTATTTAACAAAATCGTATTTGAGTTTCAATCCTGAGCGTCGTTCCGAAGCTGCAATCAATGGAAACACTTGGTATGCTGACGAATACGAAATGAAAATTGATGAAATTACTGCAATCGAGAAAATCCCAAATGCCATGACAATTGATTTGTCAATTGGAAAGTCGTGGAGAATTGATTACAAATATTATATCAACTTGAATTTCAGCATAGGTAACATTCTCGATAATACCGAAATCATTACAGGTGGATACGAACAAATGAGATTTGATTTTGTGAATAAAACCGTTACGAAGTTCCCTCCAAAATATTTCTACTCATTTGGACGAACATTTTATTTGAATTTGAGTTTCAGAATTTAATTTGCCAAAAAAGAAAAAGATTTTAGATATGAAAAATAAATTAAATCCCTTTTTAATAGCCATTTTCGCAGCATTATTTACACTTCTGGGATGTGTAGATAAGAATTTCGATACGCCAACTTTTGAAGTTCCGGTTGCCGATTTCGATTCTACAAAACTGCTTACTATAAGTGGTTTTATTAACCTTGCACCAGAACTTGCAGCCGGTTCAGTTTTTAAAGTTGACTCGGAATATTACGTCAAAGGTGTTGTTACTGCAAACGACGAGTCGGGTTGCTTATACAAAAAAATGTATATTCAAGACGAAACTGGTGGTCTAGAACTTCAAATCGATAAAACATCATTGTTTAATTTATATCCGGTTGGACAAGTTGTTTATTTAAGATGTCAAGATTTTTACTTAGGGAATTATGGCGGAATCAAACAATTTGGATACATTTATAATGGAGGTCCTGGGCGTATTCCTACGCATTTGGTCGATAGTGCCATTATGCTAGATGGTCTTCCTGATATAGTGAATGTTCCCGAGCCCAAAACAGCAAATGGAGCAACTGGTTTTACAACGAACGATATTAGTAAATTAGTTAAATTAACCAATGTGCATTTTCAAGACCCAGGTAATTTGTATGCAAACGAAGACGAAGATTATCCCGAAAGAACAGTGGTTGATGCTAATGGAAATACAATGGTTTTAAGTACAAGTACCTATGCAAATTTTGCTGCCGATACCATTCCTTCGGGCTTTGGCGATATTGTTGGAATTTTAAGTTTGTACAATAGTGAATTCCGATTATATATTCGAGACCTCGACGATGTACAAATGTATGACATGTTAGTCTCCGAAACATTTGAAACAGACCCATCCAACTGGACAAAAGTCAGTGTTGCTGGTGTCGAATCGTGGGCTTACAATGCAACCGACACATGTATGAAAATAAATGGTTGGGGAACAAATACAGGAGTTGCAAATGAAGATTGGCTGGTTTCTCCATCGTTTAGCTTGGCAAATGCAGCAAGTCCTTCTTTCTCTTTTTTAAATCGTCGACGATTTGCAGATACTGAGCCACAGCCAATGACTGTAATGATTACCGATAATTATACCGGAGATGTTACTACGACTGTATGGGATGAATTGAGTGCCATTTTAGACCCAAACACAGCAACAAGTTTTGCCGAATGGGTATCGAGTGGAGATATTGATTTGTCAGCTTATACCGGAGCGAATATTCGAATAGCTTTCCGATATAAATCAAGCGGTAATGGTAGCGGAACAGCAACGTATTGGGATATTGACGATGTATATGTTATTGATAAATAGTAACCTACAATAAAAATAGAATTTATGAAATAGCCATGATTTGGAATAAAACAACAACCAAGATGATTATTGTTGGCGTATTCCATCTGGCAAATAAAAAAAAAATTAAAAAATAAACAGATGAAACTACAAATAATATTTTTGATATTTACAATTTCTTTAGGAATACTTACGCTTAGCAGTTGTAAAGAATTAGAGCTCGATACTCCTCCTTATCATATTCCTGAAGCCGACACAAGCGGAGGAACAATGATTACTATAGAACAATTGAAAAATTTACCTCCATCTCCACTTCCTTCACCTGGAATTTATTTAATCGATTCGAACTATTTTGTTAAAGGTATTATTACAGCAAACGACGAGTCGGGAAATATTTATAAAAAGCTTTATATGCAAGATTCAACCGGAGGAATTGTTCTTTCTATCGACGCAAAAGACATGTATTTAAAATATCCGATTGGTCAAACTGTTTATTTAAACTGCAAAGGTTTTTACCTTGGTAATTCGTATGGAATTCCTCAGTTTGGGAGTGTTTTTGAAGGTGGTCCAGGAAGAATAATATCCGATAAGATAGACACAATTGTTATGCTTGATGGTCTTCCTGATTTGAGTTTTATTCCCGACCCAAAAACCGTAGTTGGAGCATCGGGATTTTCGACAAGTGATTTGAGTAAACTCGTTAAAATCACGAATGTATCGTTTCAAGAAGCAGGAACCAATCTTTTTGCAAACCCAGGAGAATCCTATCCCGAAAGAACAGTTGTTGATGCGAATGGAAATACAATGGTTTTGAGCAATAGTTCGTATGCAACTTTTGCGAATGACACACTGCCAGAGGGTACTGGTGATATTACTGGAATTTTAAGCACATATAACAGCGAATATCGATTGTATATTCGTGATATTGACGATATTCAAATGTACACATCTATTTTAGCTGAATATTTTGGAACCGAACCAAGTGGTTGGGATAAAAAAAGCATTTCGGGTGATGCTGCTTGGATATTTAACTCAACTGATTTAACCATGAAAATTAATGGTTGGGACGGAGATGGTACGGGGGCAGGAAACGACGATTATTTAGTTTCTGCTTCATTTGATTTATCAACTGCGGTAAATCCTATTTTATCATTTTCAAGCCGTCGTCGCTTTGCCGACACCGAAACTGAACCTATGGCAGTTTATATCACAACCGATTACACTGGCGATGCTTCCACTACAAGTTGGACAAAATTATCGGCGACCTTCGATTTAAATACAACAAGTTCTTTTACTGGTTGGGTTTCGAGTGGCGAGATTAATTTATCGGAATACTCCGGTTCAGATGTACGAATCGCTTTTCGATATAAATCGAGCAGCGATGGAAACGGTAGTGCAAGCTTTTGGGATATTGACAACGTAAGTATTGTTGACAAATAATATCCTTTTGTCTGGTGGAATTTTATGTTTAGTGCATACAATTTACGCAGAATTATAAATCTAATAGGATATGAAAGACTAAAAAAAGATTTAGATACTTCCGCTTGAATTTTTAATAATATTCCGCCATTTGGGGCTCGAAATTATAAATTTTAACGAATTCTGGTGATTTATAAAAATAACCTCAATATATTTTGCACGCTCGTATAATCGCTTTAATTTAGTCAAAATTTAAACCATATTGTAGGTTGTTAGACGAACTGACGTATGGGCTATTTAAAAAAACAACCGCCATATGGAATATTCAATTTCAATTTCAGAAATTCTAGTCGCAGTCTTGGTAATTATTTCTTCTGGACTTGGATTTATAATTAAAGAACAAAAAGAGAAATTAAAATCAATTGAAAGTCAGCTTTCAGAAAGAAAATACAAGCTCTATCATGGTGTATATTCCTTGTTTTTTGACATAATTAAATCCGAAAAAGGTATAAAAAACCAAAGTATCAAGGTAATTGGAACAAAGATAATTGATATTAAAAAAGACTTGCTTATTTACGCCCCTGACTTAATTGTAAAAAAATTCATAGAATGGAATAGATTTATTTCTAATAATGAAGGTGATATGAGGCATGCAAAATTGTTTTTAGAATTATACATTCTTATAAGAAAAGATATGGGGCATCCCAAAACGTTGATTAATGAAAGTGATATATTAAAACTAATAATGACGGCAGATACAGAAGTTGACCAAATGAAACAATTGATAGATTTATAATTATTAAAATGGTAAACTATTTTAAATTAGTGAGTGATGAACTGTTGATAAAGTTAAATCAAACAAGACAGTTTATAAAAAAACACAATCCAACAATTGGAGTATTAACGGAAGAAATATTGAGGTCATTTCTGAAAAATTATTTACCAAAAAGTGTTAGCGTCGAACAAGGGTTTATTTTATCTGAAAATGGAATGTTGTCTAAGCAATGCGACATTTTAATATATGATTCTAATTTTTATGCCCCTTTCTACAGAATTAATGACATTGTAGTTGTTCCATCAGACTCAGTGATTGCTGTAATTGAGGTAAAAACAACTTTAAATAAGTCTATTTTCCATAGTGTGATAGATTATTTTGAAAATATTAGCATGATTACAGGTGCAAAAAAATATCTATTTGTTTATAATTCTTGTGATATTACAAAACTCAGTGGATATTTTCAATCGTATAAGCATAAAGGGGATTATCAACAATTTGACCATAATACTTTTCAATCATTACCAGATGAAATTACTGGTATAAATAATTCGTATCATTTAAGAAAGGATTCAGTGATAGGAGACAGAGAGCAGATAGGATATAGTTCGTATTTTTTTAATGATGAAAAGGGCACAGAGATAAGTGCGTTACAAAACTTTTATATCTCAGTTTATTCACTAATTGAGGAATATAATGATAAAAATAGAAAAACTGATGAATCAAGAAAAGAAAGAGATTCATACTATAAGAAGGGAGATTTAAATAGTTATTTTGCATTTGGATTATTTGATATGTAAGAAAAAAATATCCGCTAATCGAGCAGACTTTTCCGCTAGTAAATTCTGACTGAGTATGCTACTCCGATTTATAGGAGCGGTTCGATTTGCAGATTTTGCTCTTTGCTCCAAATTTTTGGAGTATATTTTGGTATGCTGTCGGAAAGGATTCCGACAAGGGCAAAAAAAATAAACAACAGGCGTATGCGTCAGCATTGACAGACAGAACGTGAAATTGACTAACAGAAATCTCAAAAAAAAGAATTATATTTGTTAAATGAAAAAACCAAGATTATACTTCGACACTTCTGTTTTTGGTGGAATTTATGACGTTGAATTCCAACAAGAAACTGAATTGCTTTTTGAAATGGTTAAAAATGGAGAAATAATCTGTGTTTACTCTGATCTTTGCGAATATGAACTTGAAAATGCACCCGAAAAAGTAAAAAATCATTTTTTAGGTCTTGGCAAAAATCAAACAGAATTTGTAGAAATTACAGAAGAAATCAACCAACTTGCCGAAGAATATATCCAAGAAAAAGTGGTTGGAGAAACAAGCATTGACGATTGCAGGCATATTGCTTGTGCGACAATTAACAAAGTTGACTATTTAATCAGCTGGAATTTTAAACATATTGTAAACATTTTTAGAATTAGAGGCTACAATGCAATTAACATTAAAAACGGACATATTCAATTAGACATTCGTTCACCTAAAGACATTATTACAAATGAATAATAAACCAAATATCACAGAAAAAGAATTTGACACCGTTAAATTTTTCAGAGAAGTGAAAGAGAAAATTGCAAAAGAAACTAAAGGAATGACTTTTGCGGAATTTAAAGAATATTTAAATCGCAGAAAATTAAAATTGGCGAGATAAATATACCGAACGCACAGTCGAACAGACTTTTCCGCCAGTAAATTCTGACTGAGTACACCACTCTGATTTATAGGTGCGGTTCGATTTACAGATTTTGCTCTTTGCTCCAAATTTTTGGAGTATATTTTGATCTGTTGTCGGAAAGGATTTCGACAAGGGCAAAAAATAGAATGCCCATAGCGACATAGTCCAACTCAGTTTTATCAATCATTTCCTTATTTCTCTGATTATCATTATTCGTCTTTTGAAAGACTCTCATTTATTGTTACTTTTGTTTGAAAACGATTAATAAAACTCTATTATATTGGCAGAAATTGAAAAAAACACAGTGCAATGAAAAAAGGAGATAATGTAAAAGTTAAGAAAGGCGTAATGTCGCCAGATTATGGTGATTTAAAAATAGAAGGTTGGCAAGGACGTATTACTGAACTTGGTTTTAATTCGGTTACGATTGAATTAGATAGTCTATCATTAGAAAGTTTAAGTAAGGATTATATAATTGATAGTATTGTCGAAGATGCTGATTATACAGAAATATGTTTAGATATAGAAGATTTAGAGCTTGCAAAACCAAGAGATACACAAAATGATACTTTGCTAAAACAAAAAGAGATAAATGCACGATATTCACTGGATGAAGAAGAAAAGCGAATTTTAAATGTATTAAAATCAAACGATTCTACTGTGACAGAAAAAAATCAAGGAGTCTACTTTAAATTTCTAGAAGAGAATATTCAAAAGCCATGTATATTGACAGGAATGGAAGACTTTGATTGGGAGGAGCCATATATATTGGGAGGGTGGAGTAAAAATGAATATGAAAAATTGAAATTAACCCAACCTTCATATACAGATAAATTTGAATTTATTAGCTTAGTTGAAGATATTGATGATTGGAAAGGAATTCTAATAAAAGTTAAAAGATTATCTGACAATAAAAAATTTGATTTACCATTGTGGGATTTGGAAGTGATAGATGAAAAGTCTCCAAATTATATTATAGTTTCAGATTATTCATCGTGGATGACAAACTATCAATAATAATCAACTTCTGCCAACAACGAGTCATAAAATATGCTGGTTTCATTGGATTCAAAATTAGTTGTTTTGACGACAGTTCATCATCTTGAAAAACCAATAACATTTAAGGCGAAAATTAAAATAAAAGGAAGAACAGAATATATAGAAACATCAATAGTTGACAAATATCCAAATGTTTTTTCAATTGAACAATGGCAAGATGAAATAGAAACCATTATTTTATATGATTTTGAAATAGTTAAAAAGCAAAACTAAGCCCAATCGAGCAGACTTTTCCGCTAGTAAAATCTGACGGAGTAAACCACTCCTATAAATCGGAATGGTTCGATTTGCATACAGATTTTGCTCTTTGCTCCAAATTTTTGGAGTATATTTTGGTCTATTGTCGGAAAGGATTCCGACAAGGGCAAAAAGGAAGTTCGAACTGACAAAAAGAATTAACTAGCTGATTATTAGATATAATATTTGACGTTAGTCAATAGCTTAGAAAGACCGACAATAAAATTGACAACACATTAAAATGGCAATAATGAAGAAAATAATTTTAATAACTTTGACACTTGCGACAAGTTTTTGTCTCGGTTTCGCAGTTAAGACAATAACAACAACAAATAACAATAAAATGAAACGAGTAACAGGAATTGGAGGCGTTTTTTTTAAATGCAAAGACCCCAAAGCAACAACCGAATGGTATCAAAAGCACCTTGGTTTGGACACAAACCCATATGGTGCGACCTTTGAATGGTACGAAAGTCCAGACAGTACAAAAAAAGCACAAACGCAATGGACGCCATTCTCTGAAGATTCAAAATACTTTGAGAAGCACTTTATGATCAACTACCGTGTAGAAAACTTGGAGCGTCTTGTAGAAGAACTGAGAAAAGAAGGTGTAACAATAGTTGACAAAATTGAAACATACGATTACGGTAAGTTTGTACATATTCTTGACGGAGATGGAAATAAAGTTCAATTGTGGGAACCTATTTACTAATAGCAAGACAATAAAAAAAGGGAATGTGGTCAAAATGACAATTGGAGTATAAAGGATTGTATTACAACGAATAAGCAATTTTTCAGGCTTCTTGATAGGGTAAGTTAGTTTTTCATTCAATCACAATTTTGCGATATTTGGGTGTTTTTTCAGAAGTTACAATTAGAAAATAAATTCCTTTTTCGAAAGATGAAATATTAATTTCAAGCTTACCATCGTTGTCAAGGTCATTATCTGAAAGCATTTTTTGCCCCAAAATATTAAAGATAGAAAAATCGAAAGAAGTTGAGCTAACATTGTATTTTATAAATAAATTGTCGTTAGCCGGATTGGGATAAATTTTAATTTTATCGTCATTAATTTCTTCAATCGAACTTGTCCAAATGTCGGCCACGTATTCAGGATGGTCGATAAAAGGATTTCGATTGTGTTGGTACGTATAAACTTTATTATTTCGATCAATCTCTTTTTGGCTTACTGTGTCGGCTTTGTGCCACTCAATCATCATATCCAATGCCCATTCTTTTAAGTTTGCACCATCAGTCATTGCACTTCCAGGCCAACCTGAATCTTCACCGTAATATCTTGTCGACATATAAAAATATGTACGAGCAAAATCTCCTTTAAAATCGTCGATTGGTTCAAATACAGTTCCTGAATATCCAGGAGAAACGCAAGGTCCTAATTTGCTTCCATTTAGAGTTGTTTTGCTTGGGTTATTCACTTCCCCAAATGGATAATTTGCCCTAATATTATTTACATATCCATCGGTAGGATACACATGAAATAAATCGGAAACCATCGGAGAGGATTCTCCAAACCAACTTTGTGGCCAAGAATGTTCTCGATTATAGCAGTCGTTTTCCGAATCGTATGAGCCACATTGGTCGGTGCTAAAAACAAATTCATAGGGAGTTGAGCCACTCGGATTATCTGAATACATATCCCAAACTTTACCGTTTGCTTTTTTATCGGTAAGCGAAAAATAACTCCAAAGATTATCGTAATTAATTACCCAATGATTTTTAATGATATTGTGCAAAGCCGATTGCAATTGAGTTCCGGTTAATCCTTCGGCTGAATCGTAGTATCCGTTTGGGATTTGTCCAAAAGAATTTAATAGAGTAAGAACAAAAAAGGAAATAAAGAATATTTTTTTCATCTGTAACAAGGAGTTTATGTTAAATTTTAAAAGAATTTTTCCGATTGTATAAGAAAAAACTACTTTTGGCTTAAAGATAATGTTTTTTGATTAAATAACATGAGAGTAGTTGTACAAAGAGTAAAAACGGCTTCTGTTTTTATTGATAAGGTCGAGATAAGTAGAATTGAAAAAGGACTTTTGATATTGTTGGGAATTGAGAAAGATGATGCTTTTTCGGATATTGAATATTTGGTCAAAAAAATAGTAAATCTCCGAATTTTTAACGATGAGAATGGAATAATGAACATCTCGATTAAAGAAATAAACGGCGAACTTCTTGTTGTAAGTCAATTTACACTTCATGCAAGTACCAAAAAAGGAAATCGCCCCTCGTATATAAAAGCAGAACTAACTGAAAAAGCCATTCCTCTTTACGAAGCTTTTATAAACCAACTGCAAATTGAATCGGGCATAAAACCATTGACTGGTAGATTTGGAGCTATGATGGACGTCAGTTTAGTAAACGATGGACCTGTAACCATAATTATTGATTCACGAACAAAAGAATAAATTATGACCATTAAAGAAGCTCAAAACTTGGTTGACGAATGGATTAAAAAGTACGGCGTTCGATATTTTAACGAACTTACCAATATGGCTATTCTAACCGAAGAAGTTGGAGAGGTTGCTCGAATTATGGCTCGAAAGTTCGGCGAGCAATCGTCAAAAAATAAAGCTGATGAAAAAGAATTGTCAGAAGAACTTGCTGATGTTTTATGGGTTTTGATTTGTATTGCCAATCAAACAAATATTGATTTAACAAAGGCATTGGAAGAAAATTTCAGAAAGAAAACAACTCGTGATAGCGAACGCCATTTGAAAAATCCTAAATTATAGTACGTTATTGTTTAATTTTTATCTTCGACCAAATCGATTTGATTCCTTGATTTATTTCGTCAGAAATTTTCAGAAAATAAACTGGGATTACAAATACAATTGTCATTATCGAACTTCTTATCAAAATATCAAACAATAAATTTTCGATTTCAGGAATAAAGTAAACCGATAAATATGAAAAAGCAGAAATTCCAATTATCAATAAATGTTTATAATTAAAGGGTTGCATTTTATATTTTGACAACAAAAACAAATATCGAACAATATTAAATACAAAAACCGAAATTGCCGAGCCAAAGGCTGCTCCTACAATTCCATAGATTGGAATAAAAATTAGGTTCGTAACAATAATTAATGCGATTAAAAAAATCATAATGTATGTATGAATTTTATAATATTTCGATGTGCTAATTATGGTTCCATTCACTCCGGTAGCCATATCGAAAAGGTTTGCTAATCCGATAAACAGCAAAATATACTTTCCGCTTTCAAATTCTGCGGGTAAAATACGGAAAATATTGTCGATATTTCCCCACAAACCAATGAACAAAATCGCTGCTATCACGAGTTGATTGATGCAGCTTTTGTAATATATATCGGCAATTGCTGCAACATCATTGTTTTTCCACTTATCAGCGATTACTACCGACGAAATTTTGATAATTGCTCTTGATGGAATCAAAATTAAGGTTGCGTAAAAAAACATAGTTGTATATACTCCTGTTGAACTTAAACCCAACAACATTGTAATCATTATGGTTCCTAACTGGAGTATAATTAAACTGCTAAACCCCGAAATAATTCCAAAAAAACTAACGCTTGTAAGCGATTTTCGAAGTTCTGTGTTTATAAACGACAGATTGGGTTTTAAATTAAAACTCTTTTCCTTAATTAATACAACTGTAACCAAAAGGGTTGGCAAAGCCATTGCAACTACATAGCCTAGAACATATTGAGAGAAATCAATCCATTTTAAAAAGTAAAATGCAAAAACCAATAAAATTAGAATTCGTTGCACAAATTCTTTCATGAAAGTTCCGATTACAGAATTGTAAAGCATTTTATAATAAGTATCCAAAGCGTTAAAAAACAGCGTGAAAAATATCAATGGAATCAAATACCAAAAATACGATTCAAAATATAGCGACTCGTTTCCTCCTGTTGTAAGTAAAAAATGTTTTAGTAAAATTAGGACAATTACAGCCAACAAAAAACCCGCAATTCCAACCATCATCGAAAGAAATAGAAATCCATTATGATTATTTTTTTCGTTTCTGAAATAGGTAAATAGTCGGGTAGCAGCCGCATTGAAACCCAAACTTCCAAACTGTGCGAAAATAGATGAATATGCAACCAAAATATTCAATAAACCAATTTCGTCAGTTTTTAAAAACAATGGAAACAATAATCCCGAAGTAAGAAAACCTATAAAAATTCCCATATACGTGAATATGGTTCCTTTTATGCTTTGTTTGATAATTACTCCCAATGAATTTATTTTTTAAGGATTACGATAACTTTTGGTGCAACCAAATCAGCAATATCAATTGATGGATAATTTGCTTTGCATTCTTCCACTATTTCGTCGGTTAACATTCTAACGTGTTGTTCTTTCGTAAATTGCAATATGGAAACAATTTCTAGCCCGTTTTTTTTGCTGTATTCTTTCAATTGACTAATCGACATCCGGTTAAGTCCATCGGAATAAAAAGATTTTGCCAATTGTTTTTCCTTCGGTCTGATTTCATCAATATATTTTTCGAAATCGGTTTTTGATAATCTTACGTGCCCCCAAGGAAAATCAAGCGTACAAGCACTATGACCACCATTGAGACTAAAAAACGGATTGTATTCATGAATGGCTATTCCGTTTGGCTTTAACAAAGATGCAATCGTTTCAAAAGCTTTATTTGAATCGCTGATATGCTCAAGTACATCGAAACTGAAGATGATATCGAATTTATTTTTTGGAAGAGTAGAAGTACAAATGTCATCGTTATAAAATTTAACTTTATTACCATTTTTAAATTTGGCTCTCAAATTTTCGCGAGCAACCGATAATTCAACATCTATAGCTTCGAGCGTTTTTTCCGAAACGTCGTCAGAATTTGCCGATTTTGCTTTGTATCCAGTAAAATCGGTAGCGTATATTTCTTGGGCATTCATATCAGAAAGCAAATACGAAACCGAACCTAAATGACATCCGATTTCGAGAATCGTTGAGTCTTTTATTTTTTTCGATGCTGCATTTACTATTGGCAATATTCGAGACAAGGCAAATTGTCCATTTTCAATTGATTTATTAAGTTTTTCGTCCGAATAATCAATTTTTTTACCTTGATTTAGTAAATAATTTTCCCAGCCAGGTTTAATTTTACTTCTAAAATCTCGATATAAATTGAACGATTTTCCAGTTTGGCTAGTAAAACTTCTACTAACATTCATCGACTGAACATCAATTGGAGCTTCAAACAAAGAAAGAAGCAGTCGGCTTTTTCGAGCTTTTTGTATAAAATACTTGAGTAGAATACGGAAACCTTTTTTCATGAACTTTTTTTATGTAAGTAACTTGTGCAAAAATATATAATTAAAATAAATACTTACTAGTTTAAGACAAGAGTAATTTTTATTAAATTTGCAATTATTCGTAATTAGCTTTTTATTTTTATGATAAACTCAAAATTTCCTGAAATAGGAACGTCCATTTTTGCTGTCATGTCGAAGTTGGCAAACGAACACAATGCCATTAATTTATCACAAGGTTTTCCCGATTTTCAATGTTCCCCCGAATTGATAAACCTTGTCGATAAATACATGAAAAAAGGATATAATCAATATGCTCCGATGGAAGGAATTATGCCTTTGCGGGAAATGATTGCCGAAAAAACCGAAGAAATTTATTCAAAAAAATATAATCCCGAAAAGGAAATTACGATAACTGCAGGAGGAACACAAGCTTTGTTTTCTGCAATTACTGCTTTTGTAAGAGAAGGAGATGAAGTAATTGTTTTTGAACCAGCTTACGATAGTTATGTCCCAGCAATTGTTATGAATGGAGGACGACCTATCTACATTCAACTTAAACACCCCTACTACGATATTGATTGGGACGTGGTTCAACGATCTATTTCTTCGCGAACACGAATGATTATTTTAAATTCGCCTCATAATCCAAGTGGAGCTATATTTTCGGCAGGAGATTTAGAGAAGTTGAAGAAAATTACAACAGGAAGCAACATAATAATTTTGAGCGACGAAGTTTACGAGCACATCATTTTCGATGGATACGAGCATCAAAGTGTTGCTAGGTTTCCTCAACTTGCCGAACGTAGTATTATTATTTCTTCCTTCGGAAAAACCTATCATACAACTGGATGGAAAATGGGATACTGCCTCGCACCAAAAGAATTAATGAAAGAATTTAGAAAAGTTCATCAATTTGTTGTTTTTGCAGTGAATACACCTATACAATATGCCATAAGTGAATATTTAAAAAATAAAGATGAATATTTGCAACTGGGTGCTTTTTATCAAGAAAAACGCGACTATTTCTTAAAACTACTTTCGGGTTCTAAATTTACAATTCGTCCTTCGAGTGGTACATATTTTCAATTGCTAGGTTACGAAAAAATCACCAACGAAAAAGACAATGTTTTTGCCGAACGATTAACGAAAGAAATTGGAGTTGCATCGATTCCTGTTTCGGCGTTTTATCACGAAAAAATACAAAACAATGTATTGAGGTTTTGTTTTGCAAAAACAAACGAAACGCTAGAAAAAGCTGCAGAAAAGTTGATAAAATTATAAACGTACGACTTCTTTGCTAAAAGGCCTCATAGTTCAACGGATAGAATAGCAGTTTCCTAAACTGTAGATCTGGGTTCGATTCCCGGTGGGGCTACTACAATAAGCTTTTTCAATTTAGCTTATCTACAAATTTTTTATTCTATTGTTTTCGACTTTAGATTTGAACTCACAATACACTTTTCGTTAAGCCATTTACCCTGATAAGATTCAAGTAATAACACGTTTCCATCTGCATCAAGGAAATTTCCGAGCTTATTTTTCTTAAGCACAAACATTTTGCCTAGCAGAATCTCTTGTTTTATAAAACGAATTAAGCTGTCTTGAGATATGTTGTCTTGTTGGCGACCAATTGCAATTCCTATGTCGTTGTTTAAATAATCCATTTGGCACGAAGGCTCATCGGGCAAAGTTCCTTCTTCAAACCGATGTTTTTTGAAGTCTTTTTTATTTCCTTTTTCGTGAGCTTTGCCCAATTTATACACTGCTCGCCAACGAATTTGTTGCGAAAGTGAAGCCATCCAAAACGCATGACGAAACGCATCGACCTGTCCTCCGTTTCCATCTCCATCTAACAATGAATCGCTTAACATTTCATTGCTAATTTTACTTGTATTTGACGAAATTCGGAATGTTTTTTTTGCAATAAATGGATGAAACAAAACCCACCTTTTTTCGGCACAAGAAATTTTTTTGAATTTTTGAAATGGACTTTCTTGCGAAAATGTTATAAATGAAACAAATAGAAATATTAATACGAAAGATTTTTTCATAATTTTTATTTGGAATTCTAATAATCGATTGTTATTTATAACTTGAGTTCGATTAATAATTTTCATTAAATTACTTAGTAAATAAAGCAAAAGTTGATACATTTAATTTACTGACACATAAATAGTTAATTGGATTTTGCTTTATGATTACCTATGATAAAATTACAGATATTTTTTGCGTAGTTGATGAATTTTGTGAAAAATTTGATAAAAAAATTGAACCACTCACTTTAGGGAATCAAGCTAAAAAGAAGCCAATAATGTCCAAATCTGAAGTTATAACGATTGCTACATCGTGTCTCTACAACCAATTTGTTCTGCTCTCTCAACTTTGCCAAAGTTTTAAACTTTGGCAAAGTTAAAATTGAAATGTTCTGCACATAAAAACCTCCAAGGTTTCCGAAAACCTTGGAGGTTTAGAACACAACCCCAATAAACAAAAAATCCGATGCTACCACATCGGATTTTGGAAAAATTGTGATTTAATATTTCATTTTTAAATATCAACTCGAATATAAGTAACAGGTATTGTTTCATTTTCAAAACCTTGATAGCATTTATCACTTATTTTAGTTAAAACATTTTGCAATCTTCTGTTGTCATTTTGTAGAATGGATGATTTTGTAAAAGATAATTTTTTTGTTTCCTCATCCCACTTTAAATCAATGATCTCAAAACATTTAATTTCTTTAACAGTATATTTATTACCGTCTTCAATGTCAAATACTTCTTCGTAAATTTTATTATTTAAACTATAGCTGTTTTTCCATTTTCCAATAAATATATCTGATATTTGCAAACTTTGGGATGGATTTTTAATTTCATCAAAAATACTATCTAACACCTCATCTACTTTTAAATATGATTTCTCTATCGCTGTGAATAAGTTATTTAATACAGAATAATTATCTTCAACTTCTTTTAGTTTTATACTTTCAATTTGCTTCCCCTTTATATTTAATATAGAAAATTGAATATTGTCCACAAAAAGAGATGAGTATTTTTCTACAGTAATAGTACCGCTACTAAGTTGAGTTTGATAACCATTCTCTCCACTTGTTTCAGTCCAAGTAATACTATTATTTAATGTCTTATTTGTTAATAATTCTACTATTTGTTCAATTTTATTTGTTAACATTGTACAAAGGATTAAGATTAGTTTTTAATTTGATTAAAATAGTACTCGTTTTTTCAAGATTTTCTCTTATTATTTCTTCTTTAATTTGAGTTTCTTCATATACCAATTTCATAAGATTATTTATGTCAGTTGTAATAAGGGGAATAATTTTATTCAATTCTGAATGTTTATATGAATTTTCTATTACATTTTTTTTTAAATCTCGTAGTCTAATTAAAGCCATTTGATATTTTTTAGCTAACATATAAGCATGAATTTCTTCAATTAGTTTAATAGAAGAAGCTAATTCAGAAATTGTGAAAATACTATCAATTTTGTTAACTGTTTGAAACACTTCGATTTTAGTAAGCTTAACATTTTCTTTTATTGAAACAATTTGAATAATTCCAACAACAATTCCATATATACTTGCATAGGTTCCTATAATTGAAAAGTAATTTATTGCATTTTGTTCACTTTTAAAATAATACTTAAATAATAGAAGTATAATAGTTAACCCAATAATAAAAAACAATATCGTTAATGTTTTTTTATCTGTAATCTTTTCTTTTTCTAAAAAAGAGCTAGCCCCCATTATGTTATATATAATTAAAATTTTTATCATCGAAGATAGTTATTTTCCCCAACTTTCTCCTTTATAAACTTTACGAACTCTTACCTATAGCTCAACAAATGTCCCAAAAACTTTTCTGCTTTTTCAACGGTTATATTTTTGCGAGTTGCATAATCAACAATTTGTTCTTTGGTAATTTTTCCAGTTCCAAAATATTTTGCGTGTTTGCTTGCAAAAAACAATCCCGAAACCGAAGCCGTTGGCAACATTGCAAAGTTTTCGGTTAACGAAACTCCAGTTTTTTGTTCAGCATTTAAAAGTTTGAATAATGTTAACTTTTCAGAATGGTCGGGGCAAGCAGGATAGCCAAATGCAGGACGAATTCCTTTGTATTTTTCGGCAAACATTTCGTCGTTTGAAAGATTTTCGGGCGAATATCCCCAAATTTCTTGTCGCACTTTTTCGTGCAAAAGTTCAATAAATGCTTCCGAAAGTCTGTCGGCAATTCCTTTCAAAAGTAACGAATTATAGTCGTCGTTTTGTTGTTCGTAATAGGTTAACCATTTGTCAATTCCTTCGCCAGCCGTGCAAACAAAAGCTCCAAGGTAATCTTTTCTGTCCGAATTTTTTGGTGCAATAAAATCCGATAAACAAAGATTTGGGTCGTCAACATCAGTTTTTGATTTTTGTTGTCGCAAATTCACGAAAGTGCTTATAATTTCTTTTCGGTTTTCGTCTTTATAAACCTGAATATCGTCACCTACAGAATTTGAAGGAAAAATTCCAACCACAGCGTTGGCACGTAACATTTTTTCGGAGACAATTTTTTTCAACATTTCTTGAGCATCGGCAAACAATTTTCGAGCTTCGTTGCCGTGTTCAGCGTGTTCCAAAATTTGCGGATAGCGACCTTTCAATTGCCAAGCCATAAAAAAGAAAGTCCAATTTATGTATTTGCTAATTTCCGAAATCGAAAAATCGTTAAATTCTTTAATTCCGATGAAATTTGGAGTATGAATTTCTTCCGTTTTCCAATCAATTTGCAATCTATTTTCACGAGCTTTCTCAAGGGTTAAATACGAAATAGTTCCTCGACTTTCTTCGTACTTTCGTTTTAATTCGGCATATTCTGAAATAATATTTTTTACAAAATTTTCTTTTCTATCTTTCGATAAAAGTTCGTTGAGTACAGGAACACAGCGAGATGCATCTTTAACATGAACAATCGGCGATTTGTAAACTGGTAAAAGTTTTAATGCTGTATGAACTTTAGAAGTGGTTGCTCCGCCGATTAACAATGGAATATTCATGTTGCGTTTTTCCATTTCTTGTGCAACATTAACCATTTCTTCGAGCGATGGCGTAATTAGTCCACTTAATCCGATAATATCAACATTTTCTTCTTCGGCAACTTTCAATATTTTTTCTGCCGAAACCATAACGCCTAAATCAATAACTTCGTAATTGTTACATGATAACACAACTCCAACAATATTTTTCCCAATATCGTGAACATCTCCTTTTACGGTAGCGAGCAACACTTTTCCTGCCGAAGAATTGGTGCCTGCAAGTTTTTCGGCTTCAATGTAAGGCATTAAAACAGCTACGGCTTTTTTCATAACCCGAGCACTTTTCACAACTTGAGGCAAAAACATTTTTCCTTCACCAAATAAGTCGCCAACAATATTCATACCTTCCATCAAAGGTTGTTCAATGATATCAAGAGCACGGCTGTATTTTTTCAAGGCTTCATTAACATCTTCTTCAATAAAATCGGCGTTTCCTTTTACTAATGACATTGCAAGACGTTTTTCAACCGATTCTTTTCTCCACTCTTCAATTTTAATTTCTTGATTAATTTCTTGCTTATTGTTTTCGGCGAAAGCAATCAAATTGTCGGTTGCATCATCGTTTCTATTTAAAATCACATCTTCGATTAACGAAACAATATCGACAGGAATATCGCTGTAAACCGGAAGAGCTCCTGCATTAACAATTCCCATATCCATTCCAGCTTTTATTGCGTGATATAAAAATATGGCGTGCATTGTTTCTCGAACATAATTATTTCCTCGAAACGAAAACGAAAGATTGCTAATACCTCCACTTACTTTGGCGTGAGGCAGATTTTCTTTTATCCATTTAATGGCATTTATGTAATCGACAGCATAGTTGTTGTGTTCTTTGATTCCGGTTGCAATGGTCAGAATATTTGGGTCGAAAATTATATCTTGTGGTGAGAAATTTAGCTTTTTTGTCAACAAATCGTATGCTCGCTTACAGATTTCAATTTTTCTTTCGTAGCTCACTGCTTGTCCATTTTCGTCGAATGCCATAACAACAAGGGCAGCTCCATAATTTCTTATTTTTTCGGCTTTTGCTAAAAAATCTTTTTCTCCTTCTTTTAAGCTGATTGAATTTACAATTGCTTTTCCTTGTAAACACTTTAACCCAGCTTCAATTACTTCCCATTTCGATGAGTCAATCATTATCGGACACTTGGCTACATCGGGGTCTGACGAGAGTAAATGTAAAAAATGCACCATTTCTTGTTTTGAATCCAATAAGCCATCGTCTAAATTTACATCAATAATGCTGGCTCCATTTTCAACTTGCTGGCGAGCAATTGATAATGCTTCGTCGTATTTTTTTTCGCGAATTAAGTTTGCAAATTTTTTCGAGCCAGCAACATTTGTGCGTTCGCCAATATTAATAAAGTTCGATTGCTTGTTTATTATAAGTGTTTCTAATCCGCTAAGTTTTGTTTCGTGGCTATTTTTTTTCGGTTCGCGAACTTTTATGTTTTTTGCGGCTTGGGCAAATAAATGAATATGATTAGGTGTAGTTCCGCAGCAACCTCCTACAATGTTGACATAATTATTGTTCATGTACTCCGAAATAATCTCAGTCATTTGTTCGGGAGTTTCGTCGTATTCTCCCATTTGATTGGGCAAGCCTGCATTTGGGTATGCACTTACATAACACGATGATTTTTCGGCAAGTTCTTTAATATGCGGAGTCATTTCTTTTGCTCCTAAGGCACAATTCAATCCTATACTCAATATTTCAATGTGAGTGAGCGAAGTTAAAAATGCATCAACCGTTTGCCCCGACAAAGTTCTTCCGCTTGCATCGGTAATCGTTCCCGAAACCATAATCGGCATTTTTAAGTTTTTTTCTTTCAGTACATCGTTTATGGCAAATAAAGCTGCTTTTGCATTTAACGTGTCGAATATGGTTTCGACCAATAAAATATCAACCCCTCCATCAATTAAACCCAATGCTTGCTCTTTGTAAGCCTCGTATAAATCATCGAACGAAACAGCTCTGTATGCAGGATTGTTAACATCGGGAGACATCGATGCAGTTTTGTTTGTTGGGCCTATTGCTCCAGCAACGAAACGAGGTTTTGCAGGATTTTTTGCTGTGTATTCGTCTGCTATAAGACGGGCAATTTTAGCCGATTCAACATTTAGTTCATAGGCTAATTTTTCGAATTTATAATCGGCTTGACTAATGCTAGTTGCATTAAAAGTGTTCGTTTCAATTATATCGGCGTCGGCGTCTAAATATGCTTTGTGAATCTCTGAAATTATATGTGGTTGTGTAAGGGATAAAATGTCGTTATTTCCTTTTATGGACTGTGAAATAGACTTAAACCGTTCACCTCTGTAATCTTCTTCTTTTAACTTGTATCGTTGAATCATTGTTCCCATTGCTCCATCGAGGACAAGAATGCGTTTTTTGAGTTCGTCTTGAATGTTAGCTTTATTTTCCATGGCATTAATTTGTCGTTTAAGTTGCAAAAATACAATGTTTTAAAAGTTATTCACAATAAGAATGTAAAATTTAACAAATTAGCATAAATATATGTTTTTTATTAATTTTGCTATAAATCAAAACAAGAATGAAACCTATTCAGATTATTATAATTCTTTTAATGGCAATTGAGTTTTCGTTAAACGCTCAATCGTTTGAATTATATAAGGGCGACACAATTAATCGTGTTGATGCAAATCAATTTAAACAGTCATACTGGATTGTATTTAACGAAGATAAAACAAAAATTAAAGAGGAAGGAAATTACAAGGACAACAAGAAAGTTGGGGCTTGGAAAAAATACTTTGACAATGGAAAAATAAAACAAGAACTTGTTTATGTTGATAACAAACCAAATGGATACGCCAAGTTTTATTATGAAAATGGGAATATTTCGGAAGAAGGTCTATGGAAAAATAACAAGTGGGTAGGAGATTATAAATTTTATTTCGAAAATGGAAACTTGTCATACGAGTGGGGATATAATGAATCGGGAAAAAGGTCAGGCGTGCAAAAATATTACCACGAGAATGGAAAAGTTATGATTGAGGGCGAATGGAATGAGGGTAAAGAAAGTGGAGTAATTAAAGAATTTGACGAGTCAGGGAACTTAGTTTCAGAAAAAAATTATAATGATGGTCAGCTAGATGCGTCATCGGTAAAGGTTTATTCGGCATCAAAAAATAATAATCAGAGTGCCACTAACACAGTTAAAAAAGACACCATTCGTGTAAATTCAACTACTAATACGAACAATTTAGATGTTTTTAATGGAAATGGATTTAATAAATTATTTAACAAACGCGGACTTATAGAACAAGAAGGAGATTTTGCAAACGGAGTATTGATGAAAGGGAAAAAATTCTACTATAACGCCGAAGGGAAACTTACTAAAACTGCCATATATAAGGACGGGAAAGTTTTGAATATTATATATGTCGAGAAACAATAGTTGCTAAATTTTAAAAGAAATTTAGAATAAGCGACATAAGAGAAATCGAGTAGGAAAAGGGGAATTTCACCCCTAAACCTCTCAAATAACCTTGTTTGAACTAGCTGCCTACATTTAGACAGCCTATTTTTGATAAATCAAGTCTTATCCAACTAATTTAATAGCTCTTTGTAGAGCTTCTTCTAACAAATGAATCGGTGGCTTCTTAATGAAATTTTCTTGCATTAAATGGTCAATCATTTCGCGAGATTCACGAATATCTTTTTCTGCCATTGCATAAATTTCTTCACGAGTATATATTTGACGTGCTACACCATCTTCAATTGCCTGCATTGCTACATCGGTGGCAAGTTGTGGAAATACATCCCATTCTGACATCAACGGAACAATATAATCGGGGTGAATTCCTTTTTTCTCAGCAGTAGCAGCAATTGATTTCGCAGCAGCAATTGCCATATTATCAGTAATTGAGGAAGCTTTTACCAATAAAGCTCCTTTCAAAATTCCAGGGAATCCTAGCGAATTATTTACTTGATTTGGAAAATCACCTCTACCAGTTGCACAAATATATGCTCCTGCTTCTTTTGCAGCATAAGGATAAATTTCAGGAACTGGATTTGCACAAGTAAAAACAATTGATTTTTCGTTCATTTGCTTAATCCACTCAGGCTTAATAACATCAGGACCTGGTTGTGAAAGTGAAATCAACACATCAGCACCTTTCATCGCCTCTGCAATGGTATTTATTTTATTTGGATTTGTGGTTTCGCAAATTTCCCACTTACGATAATATGCTTTATCGGCTTCAATATCTTTTCTATCTTTATGTAATCCACCTTTTGTATCAATTACAACAATATTTTGAGGATTTGCTCCTGCTTGAACAATTAATCTAACTATAGTTGTATTCGAAGCTCCTGCTCCCAAAAATGCCATCTTCACTTTGCTAATATCTTTTTTAGCAATTTTCAACGCATTGATTAATCCTGCCAAAGTAACACAGCCCGTTCCTTGAGCATCATCGTGCCATACAGGAATTTCACACTCATCACGTAAAACGTCTAATACTTTGTAACAATTTGGTTGAGAAATATCTTCAAGATTAACAGCACCAAAACTGTGTTGAGCCATTTTTACAAAGTCAATTAACTTGTCGGGGTCGTTCTTGCCTGCTTTATTTTTACTATCAACACAAAGAGCAACGGCATCAACTCCGCCAAGATATTTCATCAAAAATGCTTTCCCTTCCATAACTCCTAAACCGCCTGGAGGAGTGCAATCACCATCGCCTAAAACTCTTGTTGAGTCGCTCACTATCGCAACTAAATTCCCACGATTTGATAATTGAAACGACTCGTTTTTGTTATCTCTAATTGTTGTAGAAACTTTAGATACTCCAGGGGTGTACCAAACATTAAACCAATTAAACCCATACAAACCAGCTTTCGGAACGGTCATCATTTTTCCACCGTAGAACTTGTGCATATCGTACGAAAGTTCTTTCAAAAAAGCGGTTTTGCCCTTAGCTATTTGCTCCTGTGTAAAATCCGCAGGAAAAAGCTCGTCTAAATTGTTTAAAGAAAAATCAATTTTTGCCATTTTTTTAAGCGTTATTAAATTTGTTTAAAACGAAGATAAAACATAATAAATACTTATCTATAAAAATACATGTTGTTATTTAACATTATTCTTAAATGATTGTCCGCTTTATTCCTATAAATCTCAATCTTCGTTACCTTGCCTTGACTCACTGAATGGAAGAGGATTCTTATTGATTTCTTTGTACAACATTCGATTTTTGTATATGTCGCATGCGAGATAAATTGCTTGTCGAAACGAATCAGGCGAAGCTTCGTTTTTACCTGCAAGGTCGTATGCTGTTCCGTGTGATGGAGAAGTCCGAATTACAGGTAACCCAGCAGTATAATTAACTCCGTTATCGAATGAAAGAGCCTTAAAAGGAGCTAAGCCTTGATCGTGATACATTGCCAATACTGCATCAAAAGCGTTATAATTTCCTTTTCCAAAAAATCCGTCTGCTGCATATGGTCCAAAAGCTAAAATATTTTCTTCTTTTGCAAGATTTATTGCGGGCATAATAATATCTATTTCCTCTTTTCCAAGCAATCCACTATCGCCAGCATGAGGGTTAAGTCCAAGAACTGCTATTTTGGGTTTTCGAACGCCAAAATCCTCGATTAACGATTTGTTTAAAATTTTTAGCTTTTTTACGATTAAATCTTTAGTTATTTCTGAGGCGACCTTTGAAAGTGGTGAATGATTGGTAACAATTCCAACTTTAAGCATATCACTAACCATAAGCATGAGAACTTCGTCGGTTTTGGTTTTACTTTGAAGAAATTCAGTATGCCCGTTGAAAGAAAAGTCTTTCGATTGTACATTTTCTTTATTTATTGGAGCTGTAACCAAGACATCAACTTTATTATTAATCAAATCGTCAACAGCAAAATTTAACGATTTTACCGATGCTTCTCCTGCCTCAACTGTTGATAAACCTAATTCAACCTTCAATTCTTCGGGAATGCAATTAATCAGATTTATCTTTTTTGAATCAGCCTCTTGAGCGTCTTTAATATTATTAAAATTAATAGCTTGAATATCTAAAACTTTTTTATGATACGCAGCGACTTTCGAAGATCCGTAAATAATTGGTGTACATGTTTCAATAATTCGAGGATCAAGCAAAGTTTTCATGATAATTTCATATCCAACCCCATTTACGTCGCCATGCGAGATAGCAACTTTAACAATATTTTTTTTCATTATCAAAGAATTTATATTGAATGTATGATTTCTTAATTTTTAACAAAAATGACTATTTTTTTTGTTTTTCTTTCATTTTATTTCGAATAATATTTGAGTAAAAAGTTTGCAAAGTTTGTAAAGTTCATCAAGTTTGTAAAGTTGTAAAGTTTGTAAAGTGATATTTTTTATCATTCCGATGGAGGTGAAACGACTAGAAATATAAATTGTTTTTTTTCTTCGATAAGTAGAACAAAACAGATTTCTCACAGTAAGTTCGAAATGACAAATTGAAAGTGGGCTGTCATTTCGAAATGAGCGATAGCGATTGAGAAATCTATAACAATTAAAGAATAGAGATTTCTCGCAAGAAACTCGAAATGACAATTAATAATAAACAGAACTAATTATTTGAGTTTGTTTCGCACCTTGCAATAAGCTTGTAAAGTTCATCAAATTTGTAAAGTGATATTTTTTGTCATTCCAAGAGAGGTGAAACGACGAGAAATCTAAATTGTTTTTTTTCTTCGATAAATGGAACAAAACAGATTTCTCACAGCAAGTTCGAAATGACAAATTGAAAGTGGGCTGTCATTTCGAAATGAGCGATAGCTATTGAGAAATATATGACAATTAAAAAATAGAGATTTCTCGCAAGAAACTCGAAATGACAAGTAATAATAAACAGAACTAATTATTTGAGTTTGTTTCGCACCTTGCAATAAAAATTCGGATACTCATATTCTTTTTTTTACGGGTTTACAAAATCTAAACTACGGTTATCCGTTTATAATCTAAATTCAATACCTTTGTATTAAGTTTTTTTAAATATCGCCTGTGAAATATATAAAATACGTATTGATATTTTTGTTGTCGATTATACTTCTAATTGTCGTATCGGGAGTTGTGCTTGCATATTTTTACGAAGACGAAGTTAAAAACCTAGTCGTTTCAAAATTAAATCAAAATTTACTTACCGAAATTTCTGTTGATGATATTAATTTTTCGGTATTACGTAAGTTCCCAAATGCCTCGCTTGAATTTAAAAATGTTTGCATAAAATCATCAACTGGAATCAATAAAAAAGACTTTGACATAAATGTTGATACACTTTGTTTTGCCGAAAAACTATTTCTCGAATTTAACATTCGGGATATTTTCAACAAGCAATACAACATTCAAAAAGTCAATCTAGAAAACGGAAAAATCAACATATTAATTGATAAATCGGGCAACGAAAACTATTTGTTTTGGGAAAAAAAGTCCAATTCTGGAGAAAGCAACCTTGACCTTAAAAAGGTGGAATTAAATGAAGTAAAACTACACCATATCAACCGAATAAAAGAATTAAATTATTCCACTTTTATTAAAGCCGCCGAACTTTCTGGTAATTTATCGCAAGATGTTTTTGATTTAACACTTGATGTTCAAACAATAAATAATTTTCTTGAAATCGAAAAAATATCATATCTCGAAAACCGAAAACTATCAGCCGAAATAACATTAGGAGTTGATAGCATAAATACCGTAATTCATAAAGGAAATATAAACCTTTCTGGGATAAAATTTTCGATTAATGGCAATTTTGGAGACGAACTAAACCTCGACATAAAAGGACAAGATATAAACATTAAGTCGTTTTTATCGCTTTTACCACGCTCGCTGATAAGTGAAATTGACGATTTTAAAAGCGAAGGTTTATTTTATATCGATTGTAACATCAGCGGGAAAGTTGATAAGCGAAATTCGCCACATATTAAAGCAAGTTTTGGTATCGAAAAAGCAGAGGTTCGTTACATTAGTGAAGGAATCGACTTGAAAAATGTTAACCTTCAAGGAGTTTATACAAATGGCTCGAGCAATAGTTCCGAAACAGCCTCGTTGAAAATAAAAAACATATCAGCACAATATAATGCTTCAAGTTTTTCGGGCGAATATACCCTCGAAAATTTTATTAACCCACGAATCATCATCAATTTAAAAACCGAAGCCGACCTAAATGATATAAAACAACTTATAAATTCGGATACAATCGAGGTTTTCAACGGAAAAATACAAGCAGAATTCAAATATCAAGGCTTTCAAAAGAAAATTAACGAACTTACAGAATCTGACTTTAAATATGCACAAACACAAGGTTTTGTCAAACTTTACAATGCAAATTTGAAATTAGTCGAAAGCGGATTGAACTATTCGAATGTAAACGGAAAATTCTCGTTTGAAAATGCCGATATTTTCATCGATAGCATGAATGTTACGCTCGACAAAAGTGATTTCCTGCTCAAAGGCTGGGTCAAAAATATTTTTCCTTACATTTTGTTTGAAAACGAAATTTTAGCCATAAATGCAAACGTAACAGCCGAAAATATCGACATCGATTATTTTATAAAAGCTTTTGCAAGCAACGAAAGTAGCGAATCTTCGCAAGAACTACTACCCAATGTTATTATCGACACATATTTAAAATCAAACAAGATAGGATACGAAAAATTTGTTGCCACGAGTGTCAAAGGAAATTTACATTACAACAGCAATAAAATTATAGCCAACAATCTATCTTTTAATTCAATGAAAGGAAGCGTAAAGGGCGAAGCTTTGTTTACCAAACTCGAAACCGAAAATTATTTACTCAAAAGCAAAGCCGAATTGAAAAATATAGACATTACGAATTTGTTTCAAACATTCGATAATTTTTCGCAAAATTTTATTTTAGCACAAAATCTAAAGGGCGATATTTCAGGAAATCTAAATATTTCAGCCGAATGGAATACAAATCTTGAAGTTATTGAAAAATCGATAATGGCCGAAAGCTCAATCACAATTGTTGATGGCGAATTACTTGATTTTGAACCAATGACACAACTTTCAAAATATATTGAACTTGACGATTTAAAGAGAATCAAGTTTTCAAAATTGGAAAACGATATTTTCATTAAAGATCGAGTAATTACGATTCCGGCAATGGATATTTTTTCATCGGCATTTAATATCTTAGCTTCGGGAACTCATAATTTCGACAATGAATTTGATTACAGCGTTAAAGTTTTAATGTCAGACATATTGGCAAAAAAAGCCAAAAAGGCGAAAAAAGAAAACGAAGAGTTCGGAGTGATTGAAGACGACGGACTTGGAAAAACGAGTATATACCTTAGAATTTCAGGAACACCTGACAATTATAACGTAGTTTACGATTCGCGAAAAGTAAAAGAACATATCAAAGAAAGCATAAAAGAGGAAAAAAATAATCTCAAGAAAATTTTAAATGAAGAATTCGGATGGTTTAAAAAAGACTCGTCTATAATCAAAAACAAAAAAGACACAACAAATATTTTTGATAGAAAATACAACATCATTTGGGAAGAAGGAAAAGAAGAAACTGAAACAAGCGAAGATTAAAAAAATAGACCGTGAACATATACAGTAAAAAATTTTATTGGAAATTATCCTTATTTATAATTGCCATTTTGATTGGAATAAGTTCGATGTGGTACACAAGCGTACTCATCAAAAAACTGTCAATCGAAGAAAGAAAAAAGGTTGAACTATGGGCTGAGGGAATGAAACAATTGGCAAGTCCCGATAACAACGACTCCAATTTGAATTTTGTGTTTGAAGTGGTTCGGAAAAACGAAACCGTTCCAGTAATATTGACCGATGCTGACGAAAATGTTTTATATGCCAGAAATATAGACTCATTAAAACTTGACGATGAGAATTATTTAAAAACCCAAATCAAGATTATGAAAGAACAAAACCCTCCTATCGAAATCAACATCGAAGAAGGAATTGTTCAACGAATATATTATCGCGATTCCATTCTGTTGCAACGTTTGTTTTATTATCCGTTTATTCAACTTGGTGTAATATTTTTATTCATTTTAGTAGCATACTTGGCATTTAGTTCTTCACGCCGAGCCGAACAAAATCAAGTTTGGGTAGGACTTTCGAAAGAAACTGCACATCAACTCGGAACGCCCATTTCGTCATTGCTGGCTTGGGTCGAATTGCTGAAATTAAAAGAAACAGACCAATCTATTATTGCTGAAGTTGACAAAGATGTAAAACGCTTAGAGGTAATTACCGAACGATTCTCAAAAATTGGATCATCTCCAAAATTAACACCCATCGATATTTACGAATCGCTTTTAAAATCGATAACCTATTTAAAAACAAGGTCGTCGTCCAAAATTAAGTTTCAAACCAATTTCAATGAAACTCAAAAACTACTTGTTCCGATAAATAACGCACTTTTCGAATGGGTTATCGAAAATATTAGCAAAAATGCAATAGATGCAATGGAAGGAAAAGGCGACCTCGACTTTACAATTACCGACAACACTCAAGTTGTTTATCTTGACATAAAAGACAGCGGAAAAGGCATCGCAAAATCGAAATACAAAACTATTTTTAATCCGGGATATACAACCAAAGAAAGAGGCTGGGGACTTGGACTTTCGCTATCGAAAAGAATAATTGAGCAATATCATTCGGGGAAAATTTTTGTAAAAAATTCTGAAATAAACAAAGGAACAACCTTTAGAATCGTGCTTCATAAATAAAAAGCAAATATGAGACACTCTCATAGCGAAAACGAGAAAAAAACAGGAATCGTTGTTATTATCACTTTTGTGGTGATGATTGTTGAAATTTTTTTCGGATTATCGACAAAATCAATGGCCCTTTTGGCTGACGGAATTCATATGGGCTCGCATGTGTTAGCAATCGGACTTAGTTGGTTTGCTTACTTTTTTATTCGAAAATCGCAGTTGAACAAAAAATATAATTTTAATGCCGAAAAAGCCCTTTCGCTTTCAGGTTTTACAAGTGGTTTGCTATTGCTTATTTTTGCGTTTTATATCATCGTTGAAGCCGCAAATCGCTTCTTAAATCCTGAAGAAATCGTATATCTTGATGCAATTTATGTTGCCATTATCGGATTGCTTGTAAATATTGCAAGTGCTTTTATTTTGCACCATCATCACGACCACACAGACCATAACATTAAAGCTGCATATTTGCACGTAATTGCCGATGCTCTTACAAGTATTTCGGCTATCGTAGGTTTGCTGATTGCTATGATATGGAAAATCGAATATATCGACACAATTGCTGCTATACTAAGCTCACTTGTGATTATTAAATGGTCGATAGCTTTGCTGAAAGATTCGGGAAAAGTGTTGCTTGATTATAAAAACACGTCGGAATAATTTATTTCAAAATAAAAGTTGTGGAACCAATCATGTTTCCATCGGCGAAAATATCGACCATGTATTGACCGGTAATAAGTTCGTCTTTATTTTTCCAATAAATACACATACTTGCATCTTGATTTTGATAATCGACTTCTCGTTTTGCCGAATAAACAATTGTGTTGCCCTGATACGAAAATAAATTGTTTTCAGATGTTGCCAGCACAAGTTCATCGGGACGAGCAATACGTATGAAAACATCTTTTAACCCTGCCGGAGCAATTTCATTTTCTTCGAGTGTGAAACAAACTTTAATTTTATCAACTTTCGATGCTTTGTTTACTTCTTTGCTTTTTGAGTTTATCGGAATAGCTGTTAACTCTTTAACTTTTATAACTGAAGCTACAGTAACTTTTTGCGATAAATCTTGGTTTTTGTCTTCTAGTTCTTTATTTGTGATGCGAGCTTTTTGATATTCGGTTTTAACCATTATGTTTTCGGCCGTAAGAGTTTTATTCATCGTATTTAGCGAATCGATTTGAACAATATAGCTTTTCATTATTTCGCGTAATGTGGTCAACTCTTTCTTATACTGTGCAATTTGATATGAATTTGCTTGTTTTATGTTTTGAATTTTCTCGACAAGTTCTTGAATTCGAGCTTTTTCTTTCTCTAATTTTGCATTTAGCGTATCGTTGTTTGTTTTTAGTTGGTCGTACTCGCCAATCAAATTATTCAAATCTTCGGTAATTTGTTCTTTCTCGTTGGTTGTATCGGTAACCTGAACAATAAGCGTTTTGCTTTTTTGAAGTTCGGTGTAATATAACCAAGCCATTACGCAAGTTGAACTGAAAAATAGCACTATAAAAATCCAATAAACACTGGTGCTTTTTTTTCTTGTAATATTGTCGTTTTCCATGTATGTAGATTCAAAAATTCAAAGCAAAATTATGCAATAATAATCAAAATAAAACCATTATATTTTTAAAGTTTTGAGCAGTTAAATTAACAATTTGTTTTTGTTGGCAATAAAAAATGTGCATTTGTCCCAATAAGTTTTGCAGTAGAATTTGTGTCTGTCTCAATTTTAGGTGAAAAATAAGTTCCAAACCTTAGAATATCAGTTGATTCTTGTGCGTAAATCAAATATGCCCAAATTAATAATAAAATTAAACCGATGTGCTTCATTTAAAAGGGATTATATAACGGTGGCGATATGACCAGTAATGGCGGGCGGGCGAATATCCTATCAAGTTACACGAAAAGTTGAAGCGGGCTACTACCTTTGCATACCACTAAAACCCTTATTGGCTATAACCGCATATTACCGCCTGTGGCTTTTTGTTTTTACTTGTCTTTCTAGCACCACCAACGTAAAACAATTGATTTTGATAATAATTCAGTTCTTTCAATAATGTCTTTTTTTAAGAATGATTTGTTCGTATCAATATCAGATGCTAATTTTTTTGTCATTTTAAAAATACTTTTTCCATAAGTATCGACTTTATCTATTGCACTTTTATTCTGAATAGAGGAATTAAAAGATTTTTCAAGTATCGTTAAATTCCCTAAAGTGTGTTCATAATCAATAAAATCTTCCGTGTTTTTAAAACCTAATGCTCTTGGAGTGAATTTTGGTGTTTGAGACAAAACATGCTCAATGTTTGGACTTTTTGAAGAAATTTTGTTTAATTCTTCAATCTCGAATTTTTTACCTTTCAATTCTTCACAATATTCAATAAAAATTAAATTTAATGCACGATTACCATATACAGAACTAGATAAATTTGATTGAAATTCGTCTTTACTCATCCATCTTTGATTAAACCATAATAACCAATTCTCAATATCCTCTGTTCTAAATTGTTTATTTAAACGATATGCAAATCCAGAAATATCTGCTTTTGGGTCTGTGCCTCTTGTTTTATATATTCTAACATCAATAATTTCAATTAAATCTAGAAAAGTAAAAGAAGCATTTTTATCAGATGGCAAATTTACGTTAAGCTTATTTATCATCTCAAGCTTTGTAATGAGAGGATATAATGTAGCAGACAAATTTAAAATGCTAAATATTTTATAGTATTTAGGTTCAGTTTTCGCTCTTTCTATTATTCGTCGAGTAGCCAAAAAGTATTCTTTTAGGTCTGATATATACGTTTTTATGAAATCATGAATTTTAGAGTAGTCTTTGGAACCGTTAGCCTCATTTCTGAGATTTGTAAGTCTTGTTTTTAAATAATTTAAAACATAAGTCGCTGTTGGGTCATAATCTTCATTCGTATATGAAACAAAATGATAACGCATTAAATTATCTTCATTAAACTCTTTGTTTTTAATAAGTGTAATGTTTTGTTCTTCTCCTATATGCTTTATGTCGTCATAAATTTCAAAAATATCGCTGAAATAATCATTAATTGTGTCATCAAGTTCTTTATTCAAATATCTGTTTGAAAAATAAATCAATAAACTTTTCGCCTTTTCCATATTTGAAAGTGGCTTCCCTCGGTCATTTACCGTTTGAAAAATTCTAATCGCATCACCCTCAGAGTTCTCTACAAATTCCATAATTTCCAATTTTTCAATGGATTTGAGAAATTTCAATTTTTCAGGGATTGAAGAAACTTTATTTTCTATTTCTTCAACCGCATCTTTCATAAATCGTTGGCTTTTATTCTCTGGATGAATATCTTCAGATTGCAAAATCTTAAAATAGAATTTTCTATCTCTTCCCAGTGGAGAAAGTCTAAAACGGTTATCCTCCTTGATATAAAATCTACGATAATAATAAGAATCCTTTTTATCTAATTGATTAATTAGTGCATTCATAATCAATGAAACAGTTGTGATTCGCTGTTGTCCATCTACAACATAAAATAATTCATCATCTTTTGATGATTTTGACAGCACGATTGTTCCAATATAATGATTTGAATTTGATTCTATTGATTCAATCACATCATCAAATAAATCACGAATATTTTGTAATTCCCACGCATATCCTCTTTGATATTTTGGAATTTCAAAAAAACGACCATTAAAAAAGTCTTTGATTTTTATACTTGCCATATTTATGTTTTTTTAAGATTATAACTATTCTGTATCAATTTGTAGTGTCGTTTTGTTCCATTGGCGGTAACTTATAGATTCTAGTATAAAATACAACAAAACAATTCAAAGATGCAAAAAATATTTTAAACGGAGTTTTAAATTCCGCTTTTCTCTAGACTCCTGCTTTGTCGATGTTTCATTTTTGAACAATTTTTCGTTAAGAAAAATACCATATACATTCAATAATCATTTTTTTCTACCATAAACTATTCAAAAACGCTTTTTTGTCATTGTCAATTCTCAAATTTGATGTACGTTTGTGCATTACAATACGTTAATAAATATTCAAATGAATTTAATTGACTTAACCGCTATTTCGCCAATTGACGGACGTTATCGTTCAAAAGTATCGGAATTAGATAAGTTTTTTTCGGAATTTGCTTTAATAAAATACAGAGTATTGGTCGAGGTTGAATATTTCATTCAACTTTGCGAAATTAACCTTCCTGCATTAAAAAATATCGATAAAAAACGATATGTTGATTTACGAAATATTTACAATAATTTTTCACTTATCGATGCCGAAAGAATTAAAAACATCGAAAGTACAACAAACCACGATGTTAAAGCTGTTGAGTATTTTTTGAGAGAAAAATTTACGGAATTGAATCTTTCACCTTACAACGAATTTATTCATTTTGGACTTACTTCTCAAGACATAAACAATACAGCAACTCCGCTTTTGCTAAAAGAGGCCATGTTAAATGTTTATTTTCCTTTAATAGCCGAGCTGGTAAACGATTTATCGGTATTGGTCGAGAATTGGAAAAATATTTCTATGTTAGCACGAACCCACGGTCAGCCAGCTTCTCCAACCAAACTTGGAAAAGAAATCAACGTATTTGTCGAGCGAATTAAAGTTCAAATGTTGCAAATAAAAACAATCCCTTTTTCAGCAAAATTTGGCGGAGCTACCGGAAATTTTAATGCACATTATGTAGCCTATCCATCAATTGACTGGGTCAAATTCGGAAACGACTTTGTAAATCACACCTTGGGATTGAGTCGCTCGCAAACAACCACGCAAATCGAACATTACGATAATCTTGCTGCGTTGTTTGATGGGTTAAAACGAATTAACACTATTTTGATTGACTTAGACCGCGATTTTTGGACGTATATTTCGATGGAATATTTCAAACAAAAAATCAAAAAAGACGAAGTTGGCTCATCAGCAATGCCTCACAAAGTGAATCCCATTGATTTTGAAAATTCAGAAGGAAATTTAGGATTTGCCAATGCCATATTTGAGCATCTATCAGCAAAACTTCCTATTTCTCGTTTGCAACGCGACTTAACCGACTCAACTGTATTACGAAATGTAGGAGTTCCTTTTGCTCACACGATTTTAGCCATAAAATCTTTACAAAAAGGGTTGAGTAAACTTGTGCTAAACGAAAAAGCTATAAAAGCTGATTTAGAAGACAATTGGAGTGTTGTTGCCGAAGCAATTCAAACTATTTTACGCCGCGAAGGATTTGAAAATCCGTACAACGAACTTAAAAAATTGACTCGTACCAACGAAATGATTACCAAAGAAGCAATACAACACTTTATTGAAACGTTAAATGTAAGTGAAAATATAAAAAAAGAGTTACATAATATTACTCCTTTCAACTACACCGGAATTAATTAACAAAATACATTGTGAAGCGTTTTTTAAGTATTTTAAAGTATTTATCGTCCTACTGGGGACTTGTTTCGTTGAATATTTCCTTTAATATTTTATCGGTAGTTTTCTCTTTGTTTTCGCTAACAATGGCAATTCCATTTATGGGAATTTTATTTGACAATCAACCATTGGTCGAAACAGCTCCAGAATTAAGTTTATCGGTTGAATCTATACAACAAAATTTCAATTTCCTGCTAAGTCAAATTATTCAAAATCAAGGAAAAGAATCTGCTCTGCTTATCGTCTGTTTAATAGTTGTAGCAATGACATTTTTCAAAACTGGCTTTAAATATTTGGCCGATTATTTTATGGCAAGTCTTCGAAATTTCGTTATCAAAGATATTCGGAACAAAATATATAATAAGTTGTTAAGTTTGCCATTGTCGTTTTATTCAGAAATGAAAAAAGGCGATATTATTTCGCGTATATCCGTTGATGTACAAGAAGTAGAAGCTTCCATCGTAAGTTCGTTGTCAATGTTGTTCAGAGACCCTATAACCATTATTGTTTACATGGCCTCCCTTTTTATAATAAGTCCAAGCTTAACTGTTTTTGTTTTGATTTTATTACCAATCAGCGGATTAATTATCGGAAGACTTGGTACAAACCTCAAAAAAACATCAATGAAAGGTCAACGACGTTTGGGGGCTTTGTTGTCGATAATAGAAGAAACTATTTCTGGATTAAGGGTAATAAAAGCATTCAATTCAGAAACAAAAATGTACACTCGTTTTCAAAGCACAAACAGTTTTTACACTCGATTAATCATAAAAATGAATCGCCGAAAATTGCTGGCTTCGCCATTGAGCGAGTTTTTAGGAACCATTGTAATGATTATTGTAATGTGGTATGGAGGCTCATTGGTTCTTAACAACGAAAGTTCATTAACATCACAAGCATTAATCGGATTTATAATTATTTTTTCACAAATAATTAGTCCTGCAAAATCATTTTCAACTGCATATTACGACCTTCAAAAAGGCTTGGCTTCGGCGGAAAGAATCGACGAATTATTAGACGAAGAAGTAAAAATTGTAGAGAAAGAAAATGCTAAATCAATTACCGAATTTAAAAATTCAATCGAATTTAGAAATGTTAGCTTTCAATATGAAAAAGAACCTGTTTTAAAAAATATTAACATTAAAATCGAAAAAGGAAAAACAATTGCCATTGTTGGTCAGTCTGGCTCAGGCAAATCAACCATTGCAGATTTAATCCCTCGTTTTTACGACGTTGAACATGGCGATATTTTAATCGACGGCGTTTCAATAAAAAACTATAAGTTAAACGATTTAAGAAGTTTAATAGGATACGTGAGCCAAGAAGCAATTCTTTTCAACGATTCGTTTTTCAACAATATTTCGTTTGGAATGCAAAATGCCGAGTTAAATCTTGTTAAGTCTGCTGCTGAAATTGCAAATGCACACGATTTTATCGAAAGTTCTAAAAATGGATATTATACAAATGTTGGAGACCGAGGGAATAAACTTTCGGGAGGCGAAAAACAACGAATAAGCATTGCACGAGCAGTAATGAAAAACCCCCCTATTTTGATTTTAGACGAAGCAACCTCTTCGCTTGATACCGAATCGGAACGCTTAGTACAAGAAGCCTTAATAAATTTAATGAAAAATAGAACTTCGATTGTAATTGCTCATCGACTTTCTACTATACATCATGCCGATGAAATATTAGTTGTAAACGAAGGCGAAATTGTCGAACGCGGTACTCACGACCAACTTATTATCAAAAATGGAGAGTACAAAAAACTCCACGACTATCAAATGTTTGTATAAAATTAAAAGGAAGAATGTTGAAAAAGATTTCAACATTCTTCCTTTGTTTTATGGAAAAAAGAAATAACCGTTTTTTATCTAAAAGAAACCAATACTAGCAATATTCTAAACCGTGTTTTAAATCATTAATGATATCGTTCACATCTTCTATTCCGACCGAATATCGAACTAATCCATCGGTAATGCCTGCTGCTAATTTGTTTTCGCGAGAAATGCCTGCATGAGTCATCGAAGCTGGATGTTGAATCAACGATTCTACTCCCCCAAGTGATACTGCTAATGTTGCTAAATGAACATTATCCATTAATTTTTCACCAGCAGCAAAACCTCCTTTAAGCTCAAAGCTAATCATGCTACCAAAACCTCGCATTTGTTCTTTTGCAAGTTCGTGCTGAGCAAAGGATTTTAATCCCGGGTATTTTACCCAAGCTACTTTGGGATTATTTTCTAAAAATTCAGCAACCTTCATTGCATTTTCCTGAGCTCGATCAATTCGTAACGAAAGCGTTTTTACACCTCGAATTACTAAATATGCTTGGTGTGGATCCATATTTCCACCCATATATATCATTGTTTTTCGAATAATATCGTAAAGCGATTTTTCTTTTGCGATTATAGCTCCACCAACGATATCGGCATGTCCGTTGATAAATTTTGTTAACGAATGTAACGAAACATCGGCACCTAAATCAAGTGGTTTTTGCAAATATGGACTACAAAAAGTATTATCAACCACAACTTTAATTCCGTGTTTATGTGCTAAATCTGACGCTTTTTTAATATCGGTTAATTGAATCGTCGGATTTGCAGGAGTTTCGAGATATAGCAATTTTGTGTTTGGACGAATTGCTTTTTCAATATTACTTAAATCTGATGTATCAACATAGGTCGATTCGACTCCAAATTTAGCAAAATGTGTTTCCATTACTCCCCTACTCGGTCCATAAACTGCACCAGTGCTAATCATATGATCGCCTTTTGCAAGTAATGCCATATAAACAGTCGAAACAGCAGCCATGCCCGATGCGAGTGCAATTCCTCTATATCCATTTTCAAGTTCAGCTAGTTTGTTTTCCAAAGCGTTTATTGTTGGGTTTCCGATTCGGGTATAAATGTATCCCTCTTCCTTTCCTGCAAACAAATCGGCTCCATGTTTTGAGCTCTTAAATGCAAAGGTTGATGTTTGATAAATAGGAACGACAGCACTGCCATTTTCGTCGTGAAAATCTCCAGCATGAATCAATTTGGTATCAAATCCAAGATTTTTAGTTTCCATGTTTTAGTTTTTTGAAGTTAATATATTTAGTCTTTCTTTAATTTCTTTAGGGATAGCGATGGGTTTACGGGTGGAACTATTTACATATGCAATAGTTGTTTCTGCCTGATTTATAAGCACATTATTCGCATTGAAAATTTGATGATTAAAATATAATTTACATGCTGAAATAGCTTTAACCGACGTTTTCACAGTCAATAACTCATCATAAACAGCTGGTTGAATATATTTTACATTCATCTCAACTACTGGTAAAATAATTCCGTTCATTTCCATCGTTTTATCGTCAAGTCCAACTTTTCGCAAAAGTTCGGTTCTACTAGCATGAAAATACGTAGCGTAATTTCCATGATATACATATTTCATTGAGTCGGTTTCGTTATACCTTACTCGTATTTGTAGTTCTTCTTTCATTTGATAGGTATAAAAACAGGGCATTTCCCAAATTGTCAATACCCTGCTAAAAACTAATTTGCATTTATTGCCTCCATCGGGCAAACATCAGCACATGCACCGCAATCGGTACAAATAGTTGGATCGATTTTGTAAATATCGCCCGCAGATATTGCTTCAACTGGGCATTCATCAATACAAGTTCCACAAGCGGTACAATCTTTTGTAATTACATAAGCCATAATAATTGTTTTTTTTGTTATTACTATTTATCCGATTCTAATGTTTCGGAATATTTATTTGCTTTAAAATTTTTGTAGGCTTCTTTCAACGTTATTTCGCCAACTTGCGAAAAAGTTTTGATTTTTGCGGCTTTTAAAACATCAAAGGCTTTTGGGCCATAACTTCCTCCTGTTATAACAACTTCAGCCCCAAAGTTTACTACAATTTGACTTGCTTGAATTCCGGCACCATGCCCTGCATCAACATTTTCTTCATTCGATTTATATGAAAACGAGTCGCTTTTTTCGTCGTAAAGTGCAAAATTTTCGGTTCGTCCAAATCGACTGTTTATGATTGAATCCCAGCCTTCTTGTTTTTGAATTGCAAATGCTATTTTCATCTGTTTATATGTTATTTATTTATGTTTTGTATGAATTCCCAAAAAGTCTCAAGCGAGGCTTTAATTTTACATTTTTCGTCATTTTCAACTACAGTTTTACCTTCGATAATTGATTTAACAAAAACTTCGTCGTATGGTAATTCTGCAATTAATTGAACATTGTGTAAAACCAAAAAATTCTTGATTTCACAAACAATATCTTGGTTTATGTCAGCTTTATTTATTACACAAGCCGATTTCAGTTTGAACCGTTCAATTAATTCAAACACTCGTTTCATATCGTGAAAGCCTGAAACACTTGGTTCTGTTACGACAATTATATAGTTTGCTCCTGTTATCGAGGCTATAACTGGACAGCCAATGCCAGGAGTTCCATCAATAATTATATAATCTTTTTTGGTTTCTTTGGCAATTCTAAGAGCTTCTTTTCTAACTTTTGTTACCAATTTGCCTGAATTTTCTGCTCCAACATTTAATTCGGCATGAACCAATGTATTGTCTAATCGTGTATTTGAAATATAAAGCTTTCCTGTTAAATTATCTTTCATCTCAATTGCATTTGCAGGGCAAATTTTAGCACAGTAGCCACAGCCTTCGCAATTTATTTCGTTGATTGTATAATTATTATTTATAACAGAAATGGCATTGAATCGGCAAACCGAATTACATTTTCCACATTCTATACATTTTGCTTGATTTATCAAGGCAATTTTCCCACTATAAAAGTCTTCTTTATATGCAAAATCGGGCGAAAGAAGCAAATGCATATCAGCCGCATCAACATCACAATCGGCTATAACAGCATTTTTACCAGCCAAAACTGCCAATGCTGCGGTGATTGAAGTTTTTCCTGTTCCGCCTTTACCTGATATTATTACAATTTCTTTCATCTATGTTCGAGTAAAGATTTTGTGTTTTCAAAAATTTGAATTAACTCGTTCTCAACCTGCGAAATTTCATGATAGATAAGCTTCCCTTTCGAGTATAGTTCTGCAATTTCTCGCATATTGGGAATTTTTCCTAAAATTTGAATTTTATTTTCTGAACAATATTTTTCAACTTCATTATTCCCAATACCAGCTCGGTTTATAACTACTCCAAAAATTTGTTTCATTGCTTGCATAGTCGCTATGGCCAATTTTAAATCGTGTAAACCAAATGGAGTTGGTTCGGTTATAAGAATTACAAAATCACTATCTTTCACAGCTTCAATTACTGGGCAAGAAGTACCAGGAGGAGAGTCGTATAAAATTATAGATTTGTCAGGAAAATTATCTTTTACAAATTTTTTAGTTTGGGAAATTAGAGGCACAGCCGATTCTTGTCCAATATCAAGTTTTCCCTCAATAAAATAGAAATTTTCAGAAATTACTGACATTTGCAAAGTTCCCATTCGCATAGGTTTCATGGGAAGCGATTGTGTTGGGCAAAGTTCCGAACATGCGTAGCAAGAATGACATAATTCATTGAAAATAAATACCAATTTTGGCAACTGAGCAATTGCATTAAAATTACAAACTTCTTTACATTTTCCGCAATGAATGCAATTGGTTTCGTCCCACTTCGGTATATTTCTATACTTTATTTCTTCTTTTAATATAGATTGTTGTAAGAAAAGAGCTGAATTTGGTTCTTCAACATCTAAATCAACAAGAACAATGTTTTTATCGGTATATAATTCACTCAACAACGAAGCTAAATTAACCGACAAAGTTGTTTTTCCTGTTCCACCTTTTCCGCTTGCAATCGCTATTTTCAACTTACTATTTTCTATTTATTATTTACTATTGATTCCCGACCACCGTTTACCAATAACTTTTCACTTTCCCCTAATGGTCGCAAACATTATCGCTGGTTTCCAAAATTCCTGAAATAAAATCTAAGACCAAATCTTTAGGAGCTTTAATTGAAACGCCTACAAAAACATTAATTTTACTTTGATGAAATAAACCGATTGCTCGTTGCCCCATTCCTCCTGCAATCACATCGGTTACTCCGAGTTCTGCTAACCATGCTGGAAATACACCTGGTTCGTGTGCCGGAGGAATTAAGATTTCTTCTTTAATAATCTTATTATTCTCTGTCGTATAAACATAAAATTGATTCGTGTGACCAAAATGACTATTTAATTGACCGTTAATTACCGGAATTGCTATTTTTCCCATTTTTTTATTTTATTTTGACTTGTTAAATTTACGTTTTTTTGATTTTCAGTATTTCGTATTTGAAATTACTGTTATAAAATTTGTTGTCATTTCGATATGAGCGATAGCGATCGAGAAATCTCTAATTTTTATTAATGAGATTTCTCACAGGAAGTTCGAAATGACAAAAAATAAGACTAAATAATAAACTTAATTTCCTCTATTTCTGTGTTGTTTTCCCATTCCAAGTCCTAATCCTTTTCCTCGTCTTGCACCTTGTTGTTCTTGACTTGAAGCATTTTCTTCAGAATTTGTATTTTTGGGGCGACAATTTCCTTGTCCTCTTCCTGTTTTTGAACCTTTACCTTGCGGACCTGTTCCATCATGATTTGGCATATTTACCTCCTTGATTTTAGTTTTTAAATTCCAAAACAAAGATACAGTCCATCCCATTTCGATTTTTCAAAATACGGTTCGATGAACTTAATTGCAAATACCAATATATCTCAACTTTTTAATTGATGAATATTAGTGTTTCTATTAACAATAGCGATTTATAAATTATTAAATTTGCATTAAATATTTCATGATAATGAGCGATATACATAATTGTATTGAATGTAAAATTGGTTCGAACTGCTTTAACAAGCTCGTTTTAGCAGAACTTGAATTTATCAATGAGAAAAAAACACAAATAGCGTATCGCAAAGGCGAAAATCTTTGTAAACAAGGAGCTTATGCATCTTATGTTTTGTATGTTGCAAGTGGATTGGTTAAGTTATATATTGAAAACACAAACAATAAATTCACGAATTTTAAAATTTTAAAAGCAGGAGAATTTATAGGATTTGCTTCGGTTTTTGGCGAAAACATTTACAATTATTCAGCCGTTGCCATAAAAGATGCTCAAATTTGTTTAATTGAAAAAGAAGGAATTCGAAATTTAATCGAAAGCAATTCGGCATTTGCATCTGAAATAATTAAAGGATATAGCAAAGATGAAAATATTATTATAGAACGATTAAAATCTGTAAGTTACAAACAAATGAACGGGCGAATTGCCGATGTAATTTTATATTTATCATCAGAAAAATTTAATAACGAAGATTTGTATAAATACATAACTCGAAAAGATATTGCCGATTTTGCTTGCATTTCTAACGAAAGCACAGTGAAAATTTTAGCCGAATTCAAAAACGAAAATATTATTGAACTCGAAGGTAAAAATATTAAAATATTAGACCTCGAAAAACTAAAAAGCATAAGCAGACACGGATAAAAATTGTGTATTCGTTTATTCGATTATTTGTTGATAATCAGATAACCAAATAACCAAATAAGCAAAAAAAAACAAAAATGCGATTAAAAAAACTCATATCGTTTCTAATTCTTTTCATTTTCTTAACTCCGCTAACGGTTAAGTTTTTGGATGGTTTTTCGCATCATCACGAACATTTCGAATGCAATGCAACTGAAAACGATAGACATTTTCATCAACATCACGACGAATGTCCAATTTTACATTACGAATTTGCATTTTTTACATTTCAACAATCATATTTTGAAACATTTATAAAAGTTGCTATTAACGATTTTGTTATAGAAAACTTTTTAAATTTTTGTTGTACAAGTTCGGAATATTCATTCCTTTTACGTGCTCCGCCTGTGGGAAGATAAAAGGTATTTTTTTCAATTAATAATTAGTAATTTTCAATTATCAATTATTGTATTTGAAATTCTGAATTCTATTTTCGGAATTCAAACCTTTCAACTTATCGACCAATAAACTTATCAACTAATTTTAAATTAAGTAAAATGAAAAAAATATTCATTGCATTTGCTATGATATTGCTATATCATAGTGTAAATGCACAAAACAAAATAATTGGCAAAATTTCAGACAAAGACAATAGTTCGATGTTTGGTGTAAACATATTTTTGCCCGAAATTAACAAAGGAACAACATCTGACGAAAATGGAAATTACGAAATTTCAAATCTTCCAAACGGAAAATTTAAAATTCAATTTTCGTTTCTCGGATATAAAAATGTTGTTCAAATAATTGAACTACATAATGAAACAAAAAACTTTGACGTTCAATTAATTAGTGAAATTATTGAAACACAAGAAGTGGTTGTTTCAGGTTTTTTAATAAACTCGCAACACGAAAATGCAATTAAAATTGATGTTTTAAAAGCCAAAGAAATTCTTCTGTCGGGAACGTCAAATTTTATGGAAAGTATTACAAAAATACCCGGAGTTGATATGATTTCGAAAGGAATTGGTGTTTCAAAACCTGTAATTCGCGGACTTTCGATGAACGATATTTTGGTTTTAAACAATGGCGTAAAAATTGAAAATTATCAATATAGCGAAAATCATCCTTTGGGAGTTGACGAGAATAGCATCGAACGAATTGAAATTATTAAAGGTCCGGCTTCGTTGCTTTATGGTTCTGATGCAATTGGTGGAGTTTTAAATTTTGTGAAAGAAAAACCCGCTCCAACTAACACTATTCAAGGTTTTTACAAAACTCAATTTCATTCAAACACACTCGGATACTGCAACAGCTTTGGAATTAAAGGAGCTTCGCAACATTTTTTTGCAGGTTTAAATCTAAATCAAAAATCGCATTCAGATTATCGTCAAGCTGATGGAATTTTTGTTCCAAATTCACGTTTTAACGAACTTTCGTTGAGTTCAAATCTCGGATATACAGGAGCAAAAGGAACTTCAAAATTATATTACGATTATTTTAAACAAAACTTGGGAATGACTGTTCCGGCAATAATTTCAACTATTACAGAACAAGCACGAAAAAATGAAATTTGGTTTCAAGATTTAGAACATCATTTAATTTCGTCGCAAAACAAAATGTATTTTGAAAACATTAAATGGGAAACAAATATTGCATTTCAAAGTGCTATACGTAAACTAATTACAACCACTGAAGAGCCTTTTGTTGAAATGAATTTGAATACAATATCCTACAATTCTAAACTTATGATTTCTACAGGAAAAAACTTCGAAAATATTGTAGGAATTCAAGGTTCAACTCAACAAAATAGAAATAGAAACGATAGAATTTCACAATTTTTGCCCGATGCAAATATGAATAATATTGGAATTTTAGCTTTATCACAATTTGAATTTAAGAAGAAACTTAAAATTCAAGGTGGTTTGCGTTTCGATATTTTCAACATCAATACTTTTGAATTAGGAACAATTGGAACAGAAGGTTTTCACAAAGCCGTATCGAAACAATATTCAAGCATAAATGGTTCAATTGGTGCAACTTATAACGTAAATGAGAAATTAATTTTTCGTGCAAATTTTGCAAAAGCATATCGAGTTCCAACACTTTCGGAGCTAACTTCGGCAGGAATGCACGGAAATAGATACGAAATTGGAAACGAAAACTTAAAACCCGAAAATGCTTACGAAACTGATTTTAGCACACACTTTCACGGCGAATATATTTCGTTTGATGTTGCAGGTTTTTACAATTTAATTGACGATTACATTTTTATAACGCCAAGTTCCGACACAACATCAAGTGGTTTAAGTATTTATAAATTTTCGCAAAGCAATGCAAATCTTTATGGAGCAGAATTAGGAATACATTTTCATCCAAAATTTTTGCCTTGTTTACACATTCAAGGAAATTATTCTTCGGTTATTGGTGAGCAAGAAAATGGAAATTTTTTACCGTTTATTCCTGCTCAAAAATTTAGATATGAAATTAGAATTGAAAAAGAGAAAATTGGTTTTTTGAAACATTTAAAACTCAAAATATCAGCACTTACTGCTTTGCAACAAAACAATTTTTCAGTTTTTGAAACATCAAGTGATGGATACACAATTTTTAATATTGGATTTAGTTCAGATATTGTTGTGTTTAAACAAACAATCGATTTTGGAATTTCAGTAAATAATGTTTTCGACACAAAATACATTGACCATCTTTCAACCTTAAAACCAATGAATTTTAATAATATTGGACGAAATATTGCAATAAGTTTGAAAATTCCATTTTAACGATTCAACATAAAAGAGGCTGCCTTTTTAGACAGTCTCTTCTGCTTTTATACCTTTTTTTGAGAAAATTGAAGAATTGATTTAATTACAATATTTACTTCGTTAATTGTAATATTTTGAGAAATGTCTGAGTTCACAAACCTAACGCTACAAACTAAAACTATTAGATTTGTGGTACTGAAACAAAGAAATACGTAAAACTAATATTTTATTTGACGCTATATTTTATTCGTAAACTTTTCAAGAATGTGGATTTTTCACTTACGCTCTTAAACCTTATTCAAAACATGATGTGCAAGAATTTTTTGAACATCATAAACACTTACTGATTTGTTGAACTGTTTGGTTATGCTTGGAAGTATTTCGCTAGATACCCAAATTTTTAGTTCTGCATCTAAGTCAAACGTTCCTGCTGTTTCAATACTGAATCTTGATATAGCTTTATATGCTATAGACTTGTACTCGGTTTTACTACCTGTAATTCCCTGTTTATCAACTAAAATAAGTCGTTTATTGGTGAAAATAAATGTGTCGCGAATGAGTTTAAACCCCAATTCAATTTCTTCTCCATCAACTAACAATTGTCCGTATTGTTTTACTAATTCTTCTTGGTTCACAGCTCCTGCGTTGCCAAGTAATGCTGAAAATAATCCCATGTTTTTATAATTTTATTTTTATAAATGTACAATTTTTAGGGTAAAAAAAAACTCGCAAAAGCGAGTTTTTTTTCTTAATCAATTTTTACAATTTCTACCCATCCAAATTTATCAGGTTCGTCGCCTGTTTGAATAGCTTGAAGTTTATGATATAACTTTGTGGAAATTGGTCCAGGTATATCGTCTTTTGTATAGTGATATGTTTTTCCTGTTTCGTCGTCAACTATTTTCCTGATTGGAGAAATCACGGCAGCAGTACCACATGCTCCAACTTCTTCAAATGTTTCTAGCTCAACGTCAGTAATTGGTCTTCTTTCGGCATTTAATCCCAAGTCTTTTGCTAATTCGATTAAACTTTTGTTTGTAATAGAAGGCAATATCGAATCTGATTTGGGTGTGATGTACGTATTATTTTTTATGCCAAAAAAGTTAGCAGGTCCGCATTCATCAATGTATTTCTTTTCTTTTGCATCAAGAAACAAAACCGAAGCGAATCCATTTGCATGAGCTTTGCGCATTCCTCTTAACCCTGCAGCATAGTTTCCTCCAACTTTTATATTTCCGGTTCCTCTTGGTGCAGCTCTATCGAATTCACGAGTTAACAACATGTCAACTGGCTTAAAGCCTTGTTTGAAATATGGACCAACTGGTGTTGCGAATACTAAAAACGTATATTCATCAGCAGGGCTTATACCAACTTTTGCACCTGAACCAAAAAGCAATGGACGTAAGTATAACGATGCTCCTGAGCCGTATGGAGGGATAAATCGTTTGTTGTTTTTGATAACGGTAATTATTGACTCATAAAATATTTCGTTTGGAACTTCTTGCATCAATATTCCATTAGCTGAATTACGAAGTCTTTCAGCATTTTCTTGCCAACGAAACAATCGAACTTTACCATCTTTTCCCATGAATGCTTTAAGTCCTTCGAATGCTTCTTGTCCGTAGTGAAGCCCAGTGGCTGCAATGTGAACATTTACATATTCCGAATCGCTAATCTCAATTTTGCCCCACTTTCCATCACGGTAAGTGCATCGAGTATTGTAATCTGTTTTTAGGTATCCGAAAGGCAGGCTTTTCCAATCTATATTTTCCATAATGGACTTTTATGATGTGTAAGTATATATATTTTGTCAAAATTAAGAAAAGTAGATAGACTTTTCAATGAAAATGTTATTAAATACATTTTAATTTTTGGTTAAATTTCGAAGTTTATCTAATTGTTCTTGCTTATTGACGTTTCTCATTTTTCTAGCCGACTCAGTAAAGTACTGATGCTCAGATATAAATTTAATTTGCATTTTATTCCACTCATCAAGAGTTTTAATTTTATTTCGCTCAAATAACTCTCTGAAAAGTTTTTGAGATACTGGGATAAAATCTGTTCTTCCTAAATAATCTAAATCGGCGTCACAAATAATTTGCTCCAATAGATTTTGTGGCTGTGGTGGCAGTTTTGTTACATATATCAAATCACAAATCGCTTTAATTTGGTCTTCAGTATATGAAAATTGGGGAAGAATATCTCGAGCCATTTTAATTCCTAAAAATTCATGGTCTTCATAGCCAATAATAAATCCGGTATCGTGAAATAATGCAGCGGTTTTCAATAAAAGCATTTCTTCTTCGCTTACATGTTCCATTCGTCCGATAATTTCAACTTGAGTGCAAACATCAATGGTATGTTTTAAATCGTGATAGTATAATGTTTTCAAAAGTCCTTTTTCCAACTTAGTCATAATTAGTTCGTCAAGGTCGTCGAAACGAATGAGTTGAAGCCTAATCATAAAATCTTTATTGGGCGTTATTCCATCGTTATTTTCTGAGAATTGAGGTTTAAGTCCTTTAACGAAGTACATTTTCATTTCTCCTTTGTATTTAACAGGAACTTTTCCTCTGAATTCACAATCGAAGAACTCTTTCACTAAATCGTAGGTTGTTTCTGAAATGTTTACTTCGCCAGGTTTTCCGAGCGATTCCATTCGACTTGCAATGTTAACTGTGTCGCCCCAAATATCGTACGTGTACTTTTTGCTTCCAACAATTCCGGCAATTACGCTACCTGTATGAATTCCAATTCTAACATCCCAAACATCTTCTTCTTTTTCTTTTAAATCGTTTAAGTAGTGTCGCATTTGTAATGCCGAAAACACAACATCAATAGGATTTGTTCGATTTTTTTGAGGGATTCCTCCAGCACACATATAGGCATCGCCAATTGTCTTAATTTTTTCAATGTTTAGTTTTTCGACAACCGAATCGAAGTGTAAAAAATATTTGTCTAATTCGTCTAATAATTGATCGGGGTTCATGGTGTCGGCAATACGAGTAAACTCTTGAATATCAGAAAATAATACGGTTACCATTTTGTATTTTTTACGACTTGCACGCCCCATCGATTTTAACTCTTCGACTGTTTGTCGTGGCAAAATATTGCTAACAAGCTGTTCGGCTCTTTCTTTTTGCTTGACTAAATCTTCGGTTTTTTCGGTAATAATTTTATCGAGTTTATTTTTTTCTTTTTCAAAAAAGTAACTTCTCCAGTTATTGAAAACCAAAATAATAAAGACAATTAAAATAATGTATATAATAATTGCTGTCCAAGTTCGATAAAGTGGAGGTTGTATTGTAAATTTATACATTGCGACTTTTGAGATATTGCCATAAATATCTCTTGCCCTCACTTTAAATGTATAATCGCCTTCAGTTAGATTAGTATATTCTTTTACATTTGAATTTTTAAGAACCGAATAATTTTCATCGTAACCCTCGAGTATGTATTCATACCCAATTTTTGAATCGGCACTATATTCTGGCGAACTATATTCAAATCGGATGGAATTGTATTTGTACGGAATTTCAACAATTACTGAGTCGATATTATAAGATAAAACATCGGCTAATGATTTGTTTATCGTAGTGCTGATTAGCGAATCTTTATGAATAATAATCTTTCGAATAAGCGTAATGAAATCGTGAGTTGTTTCGTTATTAATTTTTTTATCAAATCGAATTAGTCCGTCGAAGCCACCAAGCCAAACGACAGAGTCTTTATCAAGATAAATAGCCTCAATCGTATAATTGCTTAGTTTGCTAAATTGTATAAGGTCGAGATTATATTTCTTTTTTGCTTTATTGAAATAAGCGACTCCTGTGTGCTTCATAAACTTATTATGTTCACCCGAACTTAACCAGAGATTCTTATTATTATCTTCCACAATAGGGTAAACCCATCTGTCGGCAGTCGAAAAATCGAAACCGATTAACGTATCGATGTAAAATCGTTCGGTTTTGTAGTTGAATCTGTAAATGCCTTTGTAGGTAGAAAACAAAACGCCATTTGAAGAAGAGTAAACATCAATCCAACCAAAATTGTCGGGTAAGCCCTGTTGTTGATTGTACTTTATTATTTCTGGTTTTGAAATATCGTTTTCGTTTAATCTCATTTTGTATATTCCTGCATAATCGCTTCCAAACCAGATATTTCCAGCGTCATCTTCGGCAAAAGTTCTAGCGTATTCTTTAAAATTGTCGATTTTGGTAGAACTCCTAAAAACTCCATTTTCATCAACCGTGATAATGTATAACCCATCTTTAATGCCAAACAATGCAATGTTTGAATCTTTTTTGAGTTGATGAATTGATCTTAATTGCCCTTCGAAAACAAGCACCGCTCGATTGTCAGTAATTTCGTACACCCCATTATCGCTGGTAACATATAACCTTCCGTTTATTTTATAAAACGAATAACATGGACAACTTATATTAGATATAGGACTAAAAACTCTAAGAGGTTGGCATAAATTATATGATAAATTTTGAGCATTTCCTTCGTATTTAAACACACCTTGCGATGTGGCTACATATAGAATATCGTTGACTTTTGTCATTGAATATATACCCCCTTGAATACCGCTTGTTTCGTTAAAAAATGAAATTTTTGATGGTGTTTCTATTATGCTTAAACCATTGCTTAATGCAACCCATAGATTGTTAGCTTTATCAATAAACAAATCGTTTACATTGTTGTTGTAAAGCCCGTTTTGAGTATTAATGATATTTATGAGTTTTCCTTGCTGGTCGATTATGGCAATGCCACATCTTTTTGTTGCAAGAGCAATTTGTCCGTTTGAAAGCTGCACTCCTTTTACAAATTCGTTAGCTGCAATAAAATCGTCAACGTCAGATTCAAATTCTCGAATGTAATTGTAGTTATATCGTATTAACTTTTTTTGATTTTGAGTTTTTATCAGTAAATCGGAATTACGATACGAAATAATATCTATAATGGGCTCATTTTTAAAATATTCGCTATTCGGAATAAGTTTAAATCGATTATCGATATACTTATATAAACCAAAACCGTATTTGTAAACCAAAAGGTCGTTATTTGCTTTAAATATGTTTATATAATTAGGACTCGAATTTATGAGTTCAATCGATTTATCAGAAATCGAATATTTAAAAATACTATTTTCGGAACAGAAAAAAACATTATTCCCTATAGCTTCAATTTTATTTATCGCTCCAAAATTTTTAATCTTAATATTTTTCCGAATTGATTTAAAGCAAATTTGGTTAAGCGAATCGTGATCTAAATATCCAAAATCGTTATATGCACCAACGAAGATTGTCCCTTCGTTGTTCGTTTTTAAAATGGGAATGCCTGTTACTTTTATTAATTTCCAAAATGTACCGTCGTATTCAATAACCCCACTTAAATTTCCAATATAAATTATTCCGTTTTTATCTTGAGCAATCGAATAATTTTGACTTTCAAATCCATAAATTTTGGGTGGAATATTCGTAATCAAAGGAATCCCATTGTCGATATTTTGGCAATAAGCATTCGTGTACACAAATAATGTAATCGCAAAAGCAAAAAATCCTTTAATCAAAAAATATATGGATTTAGAAAACATATTGTTGCTTCTCATAAAAAGATTACGTAAATTACGCAATTAATTCTTAATTTTGCGTTGTAAATATGTTACAAAATTAAACTAATATTTATGGAAAAAAATAAAATTTTAGTTACTTGGGATTTTACAGACCTTTCAGAGTACGCCTTAGCTCATGCAAATAAATTCGCAGCTATTACCGATAACGAAATAGCTTTGATACACATAGTGAAAAAAAGTAAGGAGATTGAAGAGGCTTCAAAAAAGTTGAATCATGTTGCTGATGAGGCATTTAAAAAGTACGGAAGAAGACCAGAGCCAATCGTAAAAGAAGGAACTATTTTTACAACAATATCTGAAACAGCTTCTGATATTGGGGCAAACTTAGTTTTGATGGGAACACACGGAATTCGAGGTATGCAGAAGCTAACCGGCAGTTGGGCTCTTAAAGTTATTGTAAGTTCTAAAGTTCCGTTTGTGGTAGTTCAAGCCCCACCTCAAAACGAAAAATACGAAAACATTGTGTTTCCAGTAGATTTTAAAACCGAGAACAAAGAAAAATTGAACTGGGTTAACTATTTGGCTAAGTATTATAAATTAAAAGTTAGAATAATCAGACCCGACACTAACGATGAGGCTTTGAAGCGATTAATAAACAACAACTTATTATTTGCTAAAAAAATTCTCGATAGCAAAGGAATTGATTATGATATTTCTACAGCCGAAGGTTCTGACTTTCCTCAAGCTACAATTGATTTTGCCGAGAAAATCAATGCCGATTTAGTGTTGATTATGACAACCAAAGACATCGGATTTAATGACTATTTGCTTGGAGCACACGAACAAAAAATTATTGCAAATACGGCAAAAGTTTCGGTAATGTGTGTTAACCCTAGAGAAGATTTAAGAAAATTTGGAGGATTTAACTAGTCCCCACGAATTTTTAATACAGAAAAATCCGATGTCTTGCGAGACACCGGATTTTTTTACACTATTATCCGACTAATCTGCTATTTGAGTTAAAATACGATCAAATAAGCGGATAATCAATTATAATCTTGTTTGGAATAAAATTGCGATGATATAAAATATTGAATTACAGCACAAAATAGAATGCCCATAGCGACATAGTCCAACTCAGTTTTATCAATCATAATCTTATACCTCTGATTATCATTATTCGTCTTTTGAAAGATTCTCATTTATTGTTACTTTTGTTTGAAATCGAATTAATTAAACTCTATTATGTTGTAGGCAATTTTTAAACACAACAAAATGACAGAAACACCTAAAATATTTATATCATACAGTTGGACAAATCCTGTTCATGAAGATTGGGTTATTAATCTTGCTGAAAGATTGGTTTCAGACGGAGTTGATGTTGTAATAGACAAATGGAATTTAAAAGAGGGTCAAGACAAATTCGACTTTATGGAGACGATGGTCAAATCAAAAGACATTCAAAAGGTTTTAATAATCCTAGACAAGAAATATTCGGAAAAGGCAGAACAAAGAGCTGGTGGAGTTGGCACAGAAACCCAAATAATAAGTCCTAAAATATACGGTGACGTATCACAAGAAAAATTTATTCCAATTGTTTCAGAGAAAAATGAAAATGGAAACGCATGTGTCCCAACTTACCTTGAAGGGAGAATTTATATTGACCTTTCCGAACAAGATAAATTTGAAGAAAATTATGAGTCTTTATTAAGAAACATTTATCAAAGACCGGCATACAGTAAGCCCAAAATAGGGAAAGCACCTAGTTACCTTTTTGAAGAAACACCAATGACCCACAAAACTTCAAGCATTGTTAGAAGTTTTGACAACCAAATTTCAAAATCACCAAGGCGAATTAATTCAATTGTTAGAGAGTTCCTTGACAATTTCTTTGATGACCTAAAAGGGTATTCTGCAAATGTTGTTTCGACAATGGATGTAATTGTGTTTGGTAAGGCGATTCACGACAATATTGTTTCATACACTTCATTGAGAAATGACTATGTGGCATTTCTTGACAAACTATTGAAAAGTGAAATTGAATTTGATATAGATATATTTATTAGATTCTTTGAAAAGCTACCAATACTTAAAGACCCTCAAGATGGTAGGAGTAGTTGGTCACCAAGTGAATTTGACAATTTTAGATTTTTCATTCACGAGATGTTTCTTTACACAATAGCTATTGGACTGAAAAGTGAAAAATACAAGTTTGTTGAAGAAATATTATACTCTGGTTATTTCTTTCAAGGCAGACATGATTATAAAAAAGAAGTTCAAAGGTTTAATGAACTATACAATTATGTGGAAATATTTGACCAATACTACAAACAAACATATTCAAAGGACTACTTCAGTCCTATGGCAGACCTAATAATAAAGCGATTGCCTGAAAATGTGAGCTTAGATGACATTATAAATGCCGATTTACTAATTTATTACATTGCCTCTTTAGAAAACCTTTATTGGTTTCCCATAACTTATGTATACAGAACAAGAGACAACGGTAAATTTGAAGTTATCTCTAGACTAATATCATTAAGACACTTTGAAAAAGTAAAAGTTCTTTTTAGTGTTAATTCTGTAAAAGGGTTACAAGACAAACTTTTAGCTTTCAAAGAAGCAGACAAAAATCAAAATCGGATTGGGTATTCCCGTTCATTTGATAGAGTAATTCCTATTTACAATCTTATAGAAATTGAAAAAATTGGAACAATACGTTAAATGAAAATCGAGTAGAAAAAGGGGAATTTCACCCTTAAACCTCTCTCAGAACCGTGCTTGAACCTCTCGATTACTCAGTTGTGGTATTCGTGAATGCTTCGCATTTCACACGGCTCTTCATAATAAAGGCTACGATTATGGTTAGCAACAACCCTGATTAGCTTTACCAAGAATAATTTATTATTTTTGTAGTAAAGACGATTGAGATATGAGCAATATAAAACTCTTCGAAAGCAAGAAAATAAGGTCGATTTGGAACGAAAAAGAGAATAAGTGGTACTTTTCAGTTCAAGACGTAGTAGAAGCATTGACTGACAGTTCAGATGTGAAGCAATATCTAAAAAAAATGCTTCGCCGTGATGAGTTGCTCAAAATGAACTGGGGTACAATTTGTACCCTCGTTGAAATGCAGGCTGCTGATGGCAAAAGACGCAAAGTGCAAGCATCAGATACTAAAGGACTTTTAAGAATAATACAATCCATTCCATCACCCAAAGCGGAACCTTTTAAACAATGGTTGGCACAAGTTGGTTCTGACAGGTTAGATGAAATTGAAAATCCAGAATTAGCCACACAGCGAACACGTGAACTATACAAGCTAAAGGGTTATCCTGATGATTGGATAGAAAAGCGTATGCGAAGTATTGCCATTCGAGAAGAACTAACCGAAGAATGGAATAATCATGGAATAAAAGAACAAATTGAATACTCAATTCTTACAGCAGAAATCTCCAAAGCAACTTTTGGTCTAACTCCCTCTCAGCACAAGCACTTGAAAGGACTTAAAAGTCAAAACTTGAGAGACCACATGACTGACCTTGAGTTAATCTTTTCAATGCTCGGAGAAGCATCTACAAAAGAAATTGTTGTAAATACAAACCCGAAAGGATTTGAACAGAATAAGAAAGCTGCGAAAGTTGGTGGAAAAATAGCAGGAGATGCAAGAAAACAACTTGAAATTAAATCAGGAAAAAAAGTTGTAACTAAACAAAACTATTTACCTGAAACAAAGAAAAAAGGACTGAAATCAAAGACTAAAGAATAATATCGAGTAGGTAAAGGGGAGTTTCACCCCCAAACCTCTCGCAGAACTGTACGTGAACCTCTCGATTTCTCAAAATTATTATGTTGTGGTTTTCGTGAATGCTTCGCATTTCACACTGCTCTTCATAATAAAGACTTCGATGAATGCATAAATCCAACTTTCTTTTGCCTCGCTCTTTGATTATTCTGATTTATTCAATGCGGAAAGATTTTGAAATACAAAAATGCTGTTTGTATTTGCTAAAAAAAGATAATTTGACTCTATACGCAGAGCAATTGGATTTTCAATAATCGGAATATTTAACGTATCTGTTTTTAGTAGCACATGGTCAAGTTTTATTAAATGTTGATTTGAGAAGAAATATAAATTATTGTCGATTACCTGAAAATCTTTCGCAATATCGGCGTAAATAATAGATTTGAAATTGCCAAAGCGGTCGAAAACAAACGTTTCTTGATTCGACATATTTAAAAAAACTTGGTTGTTCTTTTCGATTATAAAAGTCGGCAAGCTATTTTCTTTAAGCATTGAGCCAATCTCTACTCCTTTGTGAATAAGCTGCAGGTTGTTGTTGAAGTATAAAAGTTGTTTCGTAAATCCATTAAAAACCCAAAAACCAGAATCGTATGAAGAACAAACAAGTTCTGGAGATTCAACATTTAGGTCATCTAAACTAATTGCACTCCGAATTTCTGAAAGCGTATTGTCTAAAAACAAAACTTGATTAAACTCTTTGTAAAATACAAGAATTCGCATTGGATTTGTAGCATCGATTGATGAAATTTCGCTGTACTTAGCATTGCTGTACGTGTGTTTTAAGATTCCTTCCGGCGTATATTTTTTGATTGATTCTTTATTTACCACATAAATAAACCCCAATTTATCGGTGGTAAAATATTGTCCTTCGAATTTTATTTCTGATTTTTTCTCAAAATCGTTAGCCGAAACAAACAAAAACAAGATTAATATGCTAATGATTTTAATCATTTTTCATTTTGCTGTTAATGTCTAGTAATTGCTCAACATAATCTCTTGAGTTCGACAAACGAGGAATTTTATGCTGTCCGCCAAGTTTTTGTTTTTCTTTTAACCAAGTGTAAAAAACGCCGTATTTTAAACTCGTAAGTTTTGGAAGTTTCAGAGCCATGTTTTTGTACCTTTTGGCTTCGTAATCAGAATTAACAGCCTTAAGAGCATTGTCTAATACATCGGCAAAGTAATCTAAACTTTCGGGGGCTTTTTCAAATTCAAACAGCCATTCGTGTCCCCCAGCTTCGTCTTGATTCATAAAAATTGGTGCAGCTGTGTATTCACGAACCATTGCATGAGTTTTTTCGCAGGCAACTTTTATTGCACTTTCAGCATTATCAATAATTAATTCTTCGCCAAATACATTTATGTAATGTTTTGTACGCCCTGTAATTTTTATTTTAAAAGGATATTTCGAAGTAAACTTAACGGTGTCACCAATCAGATATCTCCACAATCCTGCATTGGTTGTAATTAACATTGCATAATTTTTCCCAATTTCTACCTCATCAAGCATCAATGTTTTGGGATGTGGTTTATCAATGTTTTCCATTGCAATAAATTCGTAAAAAATCCCGTAATCAAGCATTAATAGCATGTCGTCGGTAGTTGGGTCGTCTTGAATTGAAAAAAATCCCTCCGAAGCATTATATGTTTCAAGGTAGTTCATTTTGTCGGACTTGATTATTTGTTTAAAATGCTCACGATAAGGCAAAAAGCTAACTCCGCCATGAATAAAAACCTCTAGGTTAGGCCAAATGTCTAGAATATTTGTTTTTCCTGTTTTTTCGAGGATGTTTTTTAATAAAACCAACATCCATGAAGGCACTCCGGCAATGTTTGTAACATTTTCGTTGACTGTAGCTTCCGACATTTTTTCCAGTTTTTCTTCCCATTCACTCATCAAAGCAATTGACAAATTCGGGGTTCGGATAAATTCAGCCCAAAACGGAAGATTTTGTATCAATATCGCCGAAACATCGCCATAATACGATTCGTTGCTAAAATTATTAACCTGGTGTGCTCCACCAAGGGCAAGACCTTTGCCTGATAATATTCCCGTTTCGGGATTATTTTGAGTATAAATAGCAATTATATCTTTTCCTCCGCGAAAGTGACAATCTTCAATTGCCTCTTTACTAACTGGAATAAACTTGCTTTTATCGGCAGTAGTTCCCGAAGATTTTGCAAACCACTTAATATCGGTAGGCCATAATAAATTTTGCTCCCCTTGACGAAGTCTGGTTACATATGGTTTTATCTTTTCGTAGTCTTGAATTGGAACTCTATTTTTAAATTGCTCAACTGATTGAATCGTTTTGTAATGATATTTAACGCCCCACTCGGTATCTTTTGCTTTTTTAATGAGTTTATTAAATGTTTCTTCTTGTACCTCAATAGGATATTTTTTAAAAAGCTCAATTTGATATAAGCGTTTTATATTTAACCACGATACAATAGAATTTAGAATGGGCATAAGCTCTTTTTGAATGCTAAATATACAAATTTATAACTATAATTCGCATCAATAATTTTTTTCAAGCACATTTTTTTTACTTTTGTAATATACTATTTTTAGAAAAACAATGCATTACATTGACATATTGATTATTATTCCTTTATTATGGGGAGCATACAAAGGCTTTACAAAAGGGCTGATTACTGAAATTGCTTCGTTGCTTTCGTTAATTTTAGGAATTTATGGAGCCATTAAACTTTCTAATTATACATCTAGCTTTCTAATCAAAACTTTCGATTTTACAAGCGAGTATTTACCCGTTATTTCATTTGCAATTACTTTTATTATCATAGTTATTTTAGTTCACCTGATTTCAAAGTTAATTGATTCGATGATAAAAACAGCCTCGTTAGGAGTTGTAAATAGAATTCTAGGAGCGGTGTTTGGAACAGCAAAATTTTTATTGATTTTAGGAGTCGTGATTATATTATTGAACCGATTTGATCCTAAGTCAAAGGTTATATCCGAAGAAATCAAAAAAGAATCGTTGTTGTACAAACCGATTTCAGATATGGTTCTAACAATATATCCTTCGATTGCGGAACTCGATTTTAACAAAATGAAGGAGGATGTAATTTCTACTCCTGAAAAAAGCAAAGAATAATAAATCAAATATTAAAATTATCAACAAAATAAATACCTTTAGGTCTTAAAATAAAAACATTAAAAATGGACACAAAAAACAGTGGTTTTGAAACCAAGTTAATTCACGCAGGTGATTTTCACGACGAATACGGAAGTGCAGTAACCCCTATTTATCAAACATCGACATTTGCTTTTAAAAATGCACAACACGGTGCAGATTTATTTGCAGGCAAAGAAAAAGGATTTATCTATACTCGTATTGGAAATCCAACAATAGATGCGTTAGAAAACAAGTTAGCTGAATTGGAAAACGGCTATCGAGGAATCGCCTTAGCTTCAGGAATGGCTGCCGTTACTACAGTTTATAGTGCATTGTTAAAACAAGGAGACCATATGATTAGCACAAGTGCTGTTTATGGTCCAAGTAGAGGCGTTATGGAATCCATTTTTGCTGGGTTTGGCGTTCAATCAAGCTATGTTGATTCGTCGTTATTGGAAAACATTGAAAAAGCAATTAAACCAAATACAAAACTTTTGTATCTCGAAACGCCAGCAAACCCAACTATGACCTTGACTGATATTAGAAAAGCAAGTGAAATTGCACATAAACACAATATATTGGTTTGCGTTGACAATACTTTTTCAAGCCCATTATTACAAAAACCTTTAGATTTAGGTGCTGATATATCGCTACATTCGTTAACAAAATTTATCAACGGGCATGCAGATATTGTTGGAGGAGCATTAATTGCAAAAGACGAACAAGTATATAATAAACTCCGTAAAGCAATGACATACATGGGCGGCAACATGGATCCACACCAAGCGTACATGGTAATTCGTGGAGTAAAAACATTGGCTTTGCGAATGGAACGCTCGCAACAAAGTGCAATGAAAGTTGCCGAATATCTGGAAAAACATCCTAAAGTAGAATGGATAAAATATCCAGGATTAAAATCATTTCCTCAATATAATTTAGCTAAAGAGCAAATGAAAGGAGATGGAGCAATGATTAGCTTTGGCGTTAAAGGGGGTTTTGAAGCTGGAAGAATTTTAATGGACAACGTTAAGCTTGCTCTTCTTGCAGTATCGTTAGGAGGAGTAGAAACGCTGATTCAACATCCGGCATCGATGACTCACGCAGGATTATCAAAAGAAAATAGACTTGCTGCCAGCATAACCGACGAGTTGGTTCGATTCTCAGTTGGTATCGAAAATGTAGAAGATATTATTGCAGATTTGGATCAAGCGTTAAAAAAAATCTAAGTATTTGTGAAGTCCCGATGATACATATTGCTACGGTTCATCATAAATCCGATAAGTGGATTGACATTCAACTGAAATATATTGAAAAATATATACGTCAACCTTATCGGATTTATGCTTTTTTAAATGGCGTGAAAAAAGATTATTCAAATAAGTTTTATTTTTCATCAAAAGAAAATATTGAATCGCACGCTAAAAAGTTAAATATCTTAGCAAAAAAAATTATCGAAAACGCTAAAAATGATGATTTAATACTGTTTCTAGATGGCGATGCTTTTCCAATTCAAGAAATGGATTTTTTTTTATACGAAAAACTAAAAGAATTTAAGGTATTGGCAATAAAACGAAGCATCGATTTTGGGGATTGTCAGCCACATCCGGCTTTTTGTGTTTCTTCTGTTGGCTTTTGGAAAGAGATAAAAGGAGATTGGAGTGCAGGATATTCTTGGCATAATAGCATTTACGATAAACAAAACACCGACCCTGGTGGAAATTTACTAAAATTATTAAGCGACAATAACATTCGTTGGTATCCTTTAATCAGAACAAATATTAAAAATCCTCATCCTAGATGGTTTGCTGTTTATGGAAATTTGATTTACCATCACGGAGCCGGGTTTCGAATTCCCATTTCAAATGTTGACCATAACTCAATTACCAGTTCTTTTAATAAGATGGAACGAATGATTGATAAAATTAGATTTATCCGACGAATTTTATATTTAAAAGCGATACGAAAAAATGCACGATTAGGCGATTCTATTTTCAAGCAAATTGTGAATGATTACACGTTTTATAAAAATTTATGATTCATATAGCTACTGTTCATCACCGTTCAGATAAGTGGATTGATATTCAACTTAAGTATATTCAAGCGTATATAAAAAGTCCATATCAGATATACGCTTTTTTGAATGGAATTAAAACAGATCATTCGCACAAATTTTTTTATTCGTCAAAAGCTAAAATTGAATCGCATGCAGAAAAATTAAATTTTTTAGCAAATAAAATTATCGAAAATGCGGCTGACAACGATTTAGTAATATTCATTGATGGTGATGCTTTTCCTATTCGGGAAATAGATACGTTTTTGAAAGAAAAACTTCAACAATTTCCTCTCTTGGCAATAAAACGAAGCATTGATTTTGGTGACTGTCAGCCTCATCCTTCTTTTTGTGTTTCAACAGTTGGCTTTTGGAAAAAAATAAAAGGAGATTGGAATGCTGGGTATAGCTGGAAAAATGAACTGATTAATCGTGAACTAAGTGATGTTGGCGGAAATTTACTAAAAACACTTACTGAAAATGATTTTGCATGGTATCCGATGATAAGAAACAATCAACATAATATTCATCCACAATGGTTTGCTATTTACGATAATCTTATTTACCATCATGGAGCCGGATTCCGAACTCCTATTTCGAAAATTGATACACATTTGCTCGAAAGTTCGTTTACATGGATGGATCAAATTTTGTCAAGAATTATATTTGTTCGTAGAATTTTGTATTCTAAGCCCTACCGAGAAAATCGTTATTTGACAGATGAAATATTTAAAAAAATTGAAACAGATTTTAATTTTTGCGAAAATTTAGGTCTAATAAATAGAAATTTATAAAGGATAGTTGTATTTCTTAATGCATTCAAGCCCGTGTTTTTCAATCAAATTTTTATTACTTTGTTTGTAAACTTCTTGAATTTTCTTAATACTCGAAGTCCCAATAATTTCAGCATCTGTATTATATTTTCCGAATATTCTGTAATTATTTAATTTGGTGAATATTTTATGACTTAAAACGAACATTTTAGGTATGTTAAAAATGTAATATTTAAACAAATTTTTCTCAATGCAAAAGCTATTTGTAAATCGTGCCAATTTTACGAATATTTTCTTATACCTAGCATTTCTGATCGTTTCTAATTTTAAATTATGAATATCAATCTCAAGTTCGAATTTTTGCTTAAGTCGGATTAAAAATGCTTCTCTATCTTCTTTGAAATCTTCATACAAATAAACGTGAACATTCTCATTACCATATAGTTGTTTGTAAAATGAAAGAGTTTGATCAAATTTAAATATATCGTACGAAAACAAAAGTTGATTTACTAAAAATGGATAGTGCTTCTGACCTTGCCTTAAATATTTTTTCGCCGAATAATTTCCTCCAGCTCGTATGTATTGAAAATATGTCGAAGCAATTATCGATGGTTGATTTCTGATAAAAATTATGATTTCTGCTTCGTCAAAAATTTGTTTCAATCGCATTCCTGTTTCCTTAATAAATGCCCCATTTCCAAAACAAGCGTCTAATCCTCCAACCAAAATTTCATCACAAATTACAGTTCTCTTTTTATTTTTAAAGTAATTTTTGGTCGAAGCAAAATCAATTTCAAATGTATTGGGACGAAGAATTTTTTCAATAATATCTTCTCGCTGAACAAAGTTTATATTCGCAACATTTGGAAAAAATTCTTTTTGCAACCAAGTTGTAGCTGTTTTGGGAAATCCAATATGTATGATTGGTTTAGACATTTTTTTACGACAAATATTTGTATTGCTTTAATTGTTCAACATCAATTATTTTAATTAAATTTAGATTGCTCTGTGCATAATAATTTTTAATATATGCGATGTTTTTTGCTCCTAAAATTTTTTCTGATGTAGCTATTTCTCCTGCTAAAAATGTATTACTAGTTTGTTTAATATAAAAATCAACCATTCGATTTACCAATGGAATATAAAATAAACGATGCTTAAATTTTATCGAATTTTTTTTAATAAAACAATTCGCAAATCTTTTCAAGGGAATAAAATTACTCTTAATTCTTGAATTTACCTGTACCAGATTAAGATTTTTAAAATTAATTTCTAATTGAAATTTAGCTATGTATTTTTCAAGAAATGCTTTTCGGTCTTTTATAAAGTCTTCATAAACATATATATGAATATTTTCTCTCCCAAAAATTTGAATATAATGAGCTAATTTTTTATCAAATTCTAAATGGTCAAAACGAAATAAATTTTCGTTCGAATACAAATATTTATTTATCGAATAATTCCCCCCATTTTTAATGTATTGGATATATGCTGACGTTATTAATTCTTGTTGGTTTCTGATAAAAATTACAATGTTTGAATCTGGAAATAATTCCTTCAACTTTATGGCATTTTCTTTTGAATATTTCCAGTTTGTACTTCCATCACTTATATGCCCCATCAATGTTTCAGAACAAAGTATTAATTGATTGGATTTTGGGATTTGTAGCTTTTCAATAATTATTGATTTGTTGAAATTAGCCAAATCTGTTTTAACAATTATTGGATTAATCGTTTTTCGGTCAACAAAAAAAGCATCTCTTACCATTGGATAAAATCTTGTTCTAAACCAAGTAGTTGCAGTTTTAGGATATCCAATATGTACAAGGGGCTTCATCGAATAATTATAATTGACCGAAAACTAAATTTTCAAAAAAACTAAATTAAGACATTTTTTGATTTAAGTTACAGTTATTTGAAAGATTTATCACAATCCGAGATTAGTACGTAATTTTTCAAGAGTTGAAAATAGTAAAATATTTACTAATCAATTAAAAAATGTTGTTAAACCGCTAATTTGAACTGTTTACTAAAAAAATATCGAAAAATGAAATTAATTATTTAGTTTTACTACATTATTTATGTAGATAGTAAACACTTTATATTATGAAAAATTTATACGTAAGCTTTTTATTTTCAATATTATTTGTTGTAAATGCTTATTCTCAAGATTGGAATTGGTTAGGACAAGGAGAATGTACTGGAGGAACTTTTAATGTTCGAGCAAGTAAAGTTGATAATTCAGATAATCTTTATGTATTTGGAGATTATTCTGGAACTCTGACCATTCAAGGAACTCCATTGGCTCCTTACGGGGGGGTAACGGATATGTTTTTAGCAAAGTTTAATTCGTTAGGAACATTGCAATGGGCAGTTAGAGCAGGAAGTGCAACCGGAGCTGAAAATGGTATGGGTATGGACATCGATTCTAACGGAGACGTTTATATTACCGGAGGATTTGCTGCTACAACTACATTTAACGATGTAGGTCCCGTTACAATCGTGAACTCAAATGTAGCCGGACAAGATGTATTTATCGCAAAATATAATTCGTCTGGAGCGTTACAATGGGTTTCTAATGTTGCAACAGGGGTTAATAATCAACGGGCAACGGATATAATTGTTGATAATAACGAGTTAATTATAGTCGGATTTTATACGAATGGAATAACTTTTACCGGAGGTCCAACCGTAGCTCTTGTTGGCACAAGAGATTTTTTCATAGCTAAATATGATAATGCCGGAGCTTATGTTTGGGAACATCACTATACAAGCACAAGTGCAAACTCAAATTTAACTTCTCTTGCAAAACATGATGGTATTGGATATTACGTTAGCGGTTCACTTGCGGGAAATTTCACATTTGATGATGGCTCAACTACTCTATCAAGCACTTTAACAACCGAAAAAGACGTTTTGCTTTTTAAAGTTGATACTGATGGCGATTTGTTGTGGGCAAAAGACGTTGGCGGAGTTAATGGGGACGAAAGTAAAGAAATTCAGGTAGATGCTGACGGAAATGTATATTCTGCTGGTTATATTAACGGAACAGATATTTCTTTTGATGGAAACTTAGTTACAACTGATGGAATTGATTTCTATATTACTAAACGAAGCCCTTTAGGAGCGTTATATTGGGTAACACATTCGGCTCAACCAGGAACTGACCAAATATATTCTTTATCTTTGCTTGATGATAATATTTATGTATCGGGCTCATTCACAGACACACTAACGATAGGCGACGACCAACTTATCTCTTCAGCTTCAACAGAACCCTTCATTGCCGTTTTTGATAATTCGGGAAATCCTATAAATGCAAATAGTCTTGTTGGAGTTGCTGTTGTTGCAGATGAAAGTCAAGCAATCGCTGTTGACACAAAAGGAAACAGCTATATATCAGGCTATTTTGTTTCTAAAACCTTAACAGGAAACGCAATAACCATAACTGACGCAAATACAGATGCTCTTCCTGATATGTTTTTAGCTCAATACAATTGGATAATAAGCATGTCTAATTCAGACGTTGTTTGTAATGGAGATGATAATGGAACAGCTACAGCTACAGCTATTGGCGGAATACCTCCATACACATATTTGTGGAGCGATGGACAAACAACACAAACAGCTATAGGCTTAGTTGCTGGAGATTATGCTGTTACAATAACCGATTCGGATATTCCTGCAACTTCTGCAAGCGATTCAGTAACCATATCCGAGCCATTAGCAGCATTATCATTAAGTTCTGTAATTACACACCCTTCTTGTAATGGAGATTCTGATGGAGAAATTGACTTAATAATTGCAGGAGGAACAAGCCCTTATACAATACTATGGAGCAACGCTCAAACCATAGAAGATATCTCTGGTTTAGTGGCTGGAAATTATTATGTAACTGTTTATGATGCAAATAATTGTTTGGCAACTCATTCGGCAACATTGACAAATCCCACAGCCTTGTCTGCTACTGCTATTGCTACAAATATTTCTTGTAACGGTTTAACCGACGGAACTATCGATGTTACTGTTTCTGGTGGAACTGGTCTTTTAACTT
>MEOF01000017.1 GCA_001769505.1 Bacteroidetes bacterium GWF2_33_38 | reverse complement strand
TGCCGCATAATTTGCCCTAAAATAAGGGATGGGGTATTTTATGCTCATATTGAAACAGGGGAGTTATATATGAGTTGAACGAACTATAGAACTTATATTAGTTTTGAATTGGTAATAATATTTTTTTTACTAACTTTATATTGTTAATTACTTTGTAAATAATTGATATGTCGTTATATAAACTCCATTCATCTATGAAAAAACTATCTTTAATCGTAATTTTTGTGATGTTCGCAATAATTACAATGGCTCAATTAACCGTTCAAAACGGACTTAGTGCACAACAACTTGGAAATAATTTAGCTGGAGCTAATATATCGGTTAGCAATGCTACCATTACCGGAGCAAATGTCCAATTCGGTACGTTTAATTTCGCAGGTTCTGGATTTCCTTTGTCAACAGGGGTTGTCCTTTCATCGGGTTCTATTTTTGATTCTCCGGGGCCAAATTCTTCGTCAGGAACAGGTACAGATTTATCACAACCGGGGAGCGATTTGCTCGACGCTATTTCGGGTATGCCAACCAATGATGCTGTTGAATTAAAATTTGATTTTACCGTTCAATCAGACAAAATTGAGTTCAATTACATCTTTGCTTCAGAAGAATACAACGAATATGTTGGATCGTTTAACGATGTTTTTGCATTTTTTATATCAGGACCGGGTATTGTTGGTGAAGAAAATATTGCAGTTGTTCCCAATACTACAGTTCCGGTAGCAATCAACAATATAAATTTGGACAGTTATTGGCAGTATTATAACGATAATGAATCGGGCTATACAAATATTGAGTTTGACGGATATACTACGGTTTTAACTGCAAAAAAAGAAGGTCTTATTCCTTGTCAAACATATACCTTGAAATTAATAATTGCTGATGCAGGAGATGGAGCGTATGACTCGGGAGTGTTTTTACAAGAAAATTCTTTGGTGCAGGGTTCAATATCTGCTTCAACAAATACATATAGTGAAAATGATATAGCCTTAGAAGGTTGCGTAAATGCAAGTTTTACAATTAATCTTGATAGTGCTCAGAATACAAATACATACATTCGATATGCAATTGGGGGAACCGCTGTTAACGGAATAGATTATTCGTACATCGATTCTGTTTTGGTCATTCCTATTGGTCAAACATCAGCAACGATTATTGTAGATGCTCTTACCGATGGAATATCAGAAGGACTAGAAAGTGTTGAGCTAATTTACGAACCTATTCTTTGTCAAGGATATGACACAATAGTTATGTATATTCAGGATTATCAGGCACTTGAATTTCAAACAATTCCAACCGATTTATCATGTAATGGGAGTAATGATGGACAATTGGATTTTAATATAACTGGAGGAGAATCGCCATACTCAATTAATTTAACCGATTCAGCAACAGGCATAATGACGACTTTTAACTCTTTTCCAATCACAGGGCTTTCTGCCGGAACATACCAAATTCAAGTTTTAGACGCTTATGGTTGCTGGGCTGAAGATATTGTTGCTGGAGCTATTTTTGATGCCGATACTACTTTCCTTCCTGATGGAAACGGAGTTTCATATAGTACTTCTATAAATATTTCAGGATTACCAGTTGGACAAACCTTGGTTGATGTAAATCAACTTCAATCAATTTGTTTAACCATGGAGCACTCATTCATGGGTGATTTGTTAATTCAATTAGAAACTCCTAATGGAACGCTATTAACATTAAAGCAACAGCCCGGTGGGTCAACGTCCAATCTTGGAGAGCCAGTTGCAAGCGGACCTAACGATTCACATAGCGAAATTTTAACACCCGGCGTAGGGTATCAATATTGTTTTACAAGCAATCCAACTTACGGAACAATTGTAGGAGAAGCTAATCAACATACTTATACTTATGTTTCACAAACTGGCGAAACTTTAAGCGACAAGTATGCTCCTGCAGGTTCTTACGAATCTTATGAACCACTTTCAGATTTAATAGGAACGCCTTTAAACGGTGCTTGGACAATTATTGTTACCGATGAAATTCCGAATAATAACGGATATATTTTTAATTGGAGTATCAGCATTGCGGCAGATCGTCCAGATTCTATAATCACATTGACTCAGCCATCGGAGCCTGAAATCACAGGAGCAACAACTCTTCCTTCATGTGGTTCTAACAATGGTGCAATAAGTCTTACGATTATCGGAGGAAATTCTCCTTTTACTTATAATTGGAGCAATGGAGCCACTACTCAAAATATTTCCAACGTACCAGCAGGTTCTCATAATGTTACAGTTACTGATGCTTTGGGGTGTACATTTATCAAGACATTCAGTCTCCCAAATAGTAGTGCTGCATCAATATCATCAAGCGTATCAAATGAAACATGCGTTGATGCTAATAATGGAAGCATTAGTTTAACATTGACAGGTGGAACTCCTCCGTATTCTTATTTATGGTCGTCGGGACAAACAACAGAAGATGTTAATTCGCTCAATCCTGGTAATTATAGTGTTCAAATTTCTGATTTTTCAGGTTGCGTAAGTGCTTCAAACTTTGAAATTTTAGCTGCAAATCCATTATTTGTTTCTAGTACAATAACGAATGAATCATGTGGAAATATTGATGGAGTCGTTGATTTATCGGTTATTGGGGGTGTTTCTCCATATACTTATATTTGGTCAAACTCTTTTACTACTCAAGATATTGATGGTTTACAACAAGGAGTTTATAATGTTACGGTAAGTGATGCAAATATGTGTACTAAAGCATCATCATACAATGTTATAAATTTGGTTGGAGATTGTATTCCTGATTGTGATTTAGCAATTCAAAATGTTACCTCAACTGATGAAATTTGTGGAAACGCAAATGGAAGTGTTCAACTCGATATTTATACAACAAATTTACCTTACTTAGTAGCTTGGAATAATGGTGCAAATACTGAAGACCTTACTGGAATTGGAGAAGGAAGCTATGATGTTACTATTACAGATGCTGAAAATTGTATCGTAAATCAGTCATTCATTGTAAGTAATTTGGTAGGTTCACTAGCAATAAGTAGCGTTTCTATAAATGATGAATTATGTGGAAATGCAAGCGGGGGAATTGATATTACGCCGTCAGGAGGAGTTCAACCATATTATTATAATTGGTCGAATGGAGCTACAAGTCAAGATTTAATTAATCTAAATTCAGGAATATATAGCCTAACGTTAACCGATGCGAACTTGTGTGCAATACACGAAACGTATGAAGTTAACAACAACACAGGAACACTTGAGTTGGTTTATGGAAATGCAATGAATTCAGATTGTGGACAAGCAAATGGTTCGATTGACATAAATATTTCAGGTGGTAATTATCCTATTTCATACCATTGGTCAAATGGAGCGAATTCACAAGATTTGATAGGGGTTTTACCGGGGGGGTACACTTGTACGATAACTGATGGTAGCGATTGTGATCTTATAACTCCGGAATACATTGTTGGCAATAATTCTGGAACAATGGCTTTTACTTATATCAATGCGAAAAATGAAGTGTGTGAAAACGACGAAGGAGAAATTAAAATTCTCGTTAGCGGAGGTGCTACACCTTACATTTATTATTGGTCAAATGGAGCTACTACTCAAAATATTTATAATCTATCGGCAGGAACATATTCCGGAACAATTACCGATAATTTGGGATGTTCAATTACAACCGGAAATGTTAATGTTATAAATGTTCCAGGAACATTAGTTCTAGAATCTGTTTCAAGTATTAATGAAATTTGTTCAAATGGATTGGGTTCTGTTCAGATAGACATTAGCGGAGGTACAACTCCTTATACATTTTGTTGGAATACGGGCTCAGTTTCACAAAATTTATTTAACCTTTCAGAAGGGGCTTATTCTTGCTATGTTTCCGATTCAGTAGGCTGTTATTTTACGGTAAATGCAAATGTTCAAAATGAACAAGGTTCTTTAAATATAGAAAATTTTGTTGTAACAGATGAGATTTGTGGAAATGGAACGGGAAGTATAAATCTAATTATAAGTGGAGGGTTGAATCCTATCACATATTCTTGGTCTTCAGGAAACAATACTGAAGATTTAAACCTGTTGAATTCAGGAATTTATGCCGTGAGCGTTGAAGATTCTCAAGGTTGTTTAGTTAGTGGTTCAACACAAGTAAGTAATCAAGCAGGAAATCTTAATGTTGAAATTCAATCTATGAGCAATGAAGTATGCGGTGCCGCAAATGGCGCGATTAATATTTCATTAACAGGAGGAGTGCTACCATATACATATTCTTGGAGCAATGGTTCAATTACTGAAGATATAAGTAATTTATCGGCAGCTGTTTATTCTTGTACCATTAGCGATAATTCAGGGTGTAGCGTGAGTATAGGAAATATTTTGATTAACAATAGTGCTGGGTTAATGTCAATTTCTAACCCAATTATTTCAAATGAAAACTGTGGAAATAGTAATGGTGCAATCGATATAAGTGTAAACGGAGGCGTTAATCCTTTGACATATTTGTGGTCGAATGCTGCTGTAACACAAGATATATCAGGGCTTACATCGGATTATTATCAAGTTACCGTGAGCGATGCCGGAAATTGTACTGTTACCGGAAATTATTTTGTGGGAGAATCCTCAGGAACATTAGCATATTCGAATATTCAGATTGTAGATGAAGTTTGTGGAAACAATAATGGAAGTATAAATTTGGCAATTTCGGGAGGTTCTGCTCCGTATTTATTTTCGTGGAGCAATGGTTCTTCAACTCAAAATATTTCATCACTATCATCTGGTGATTATACTTTGACAACAACCGATAATACCGGTTGTAGCATTCAAACAAATGTCTTAACAATAAATGATAATTCGGGAAATTTTGCACTTGTTTCTATAAGCGAAAGCGATGCTTCATGCGGCAGTAATAATGGTTCTATAAATGTATCATTATCAGGAGGAGCTTTACCAATATCATACATATGGAACAATGGAAGTTTAACTCAAAATATTTCATCATTACCTTCGGGTATTTATTCGTGTACGGCTACAGATAATCTTGGATGCGAACTCAATTATTCAACTGTAATTCAAAACGATGCAGGAAATCTTACGGCTTCAGGAGCTACAACAATGGCATTGTGTGGAGCATCAAATGGAGCTGTAGATATAACCATAACAGGAGGAACAACTCCTTACACATATACATGGAACAACGGGACTACCAATGAAGATTTAATAAATTTATCATCCGGAAATTATACGGTCTTTGTTGAAGATGCAACAGGCTGTTACCTTAATCAAACCTATAATGTGGCTTCTTCGGGAGCCGTTGAGGTTTCGGCTGTAAATATTGCCGACGAAAATTGTGGAAATACACAAGGGGGGATTGAAATAATTGTAAGCGGAGGTACACAACCATATCAGTATGAATGGTCGACAAATACTAGTGTTTCGTGTTGCGATTATACTCTTGAATTATACGATAACTATGGATATGGTTGGAATTATGCCTACGTCGGGGTATCAGTAAATGGTGAAATAATTAACTATTTTACAACCTATGGAGGCAATTTAATAGAAAATATTCCTGTATGTACAGGAGATATTATCGGACTGAATTTCTATTCAGGATATGATGATAGTAATGTTTCGTATTCATTGGTAAATTCAAACGGAGAAACCGTATTTTCAGACGGACCTTATCCTATGAATGGAAACTCATATTCGGGAGTTTCTTCATGCACTTTTAATCCACCGAATTCAAATGTTTTAACAAATCTTGGTGCCGGTGATTATTCTGTAGAAATTACTGACTTTTATGGTTGTAATACATCTGCTTCGGCAACTATTGACAATAATTCCGGTGGCTTTACTATTTCATCGAATGTTGTTACTAATGATTTTTGTAATAGTAATATTGGGGCTGTAAATATAACAGTTGTAGGAGGAAGCCCCTCTTATCAATATATTTGGAGCAATGGAAGCACAAGTCAAGATATATCGGGACTTGCATCTGGAACTTACACCGTATTTGTTACTGATGCTAATGGTTGCCAAATATCAGGAACATATGAAATTTTAAATAATACAGGGACTCTTGGTTATGACACTGCGATGGTTGATGATACTTATTGTGGTAGTTCAAATGGAGCAATTGATATTACCGTATACGGCGACGAAGTTCCTATTAGCTTTTTATGGAATAATGGAGCAACAACTGAAGATTTATCCAATGTTAATTCTGGCTCATACATTGTTACAATTACCGATGCAAGCGGATGTTCAATTATCGAGTCGTTTGAAATCATCAATCAAACAAATGGATTAAGTCTTGATTTTACAGAAATCCAACCAATGTGTGGAAATAACGATGGAGAAATAGATATGAGTATATCAGGAGGATTTTCACCGTACTCAATATATTGGGATAATGGAGCAGTTACGGAAGATATATTAAATTTATTTGCAGGAACTTATTCTGTTTCTGTAAGCGATTCAACCTCTTGTATTGCGACAGAAACTATAGTTTTGAGTGGAACAAGCAGCGTAAATATTTCATCAATGAATGTTACTGACGAAAATTGTGGAAACTCAGATGGTTCAATTAGTGCTATTGCGTCAGGAGGGGACTATCCTTACAATTATCAGTGGGCATTGGCCGAAAACTCAACATGTTGCGATTATTATTTGTATTTGTACGATTTATCTAGCGATGGCTGGAATGGAAGTTCGGTGGAGGTTCTAATAAATGGAACTATACTCGGAACATATACATTATTTACTGATTTTAGTACTACATTTAATATTCCGATATGTACCGACGATGTTATTCAATTAAATTACAATGAAGTTTCTGATGGGGCTGATAATTATATTTATCTTGTTGATATTTCGGGAAATATTGTGTACGACGTAGGTCCATATCCGAACAATGGATTTTTATATTCCGGTACAACTTCTTGTAGCACAAGTTTTCCTTCTTCTAGTAGTATTTATGGTTTAAGCGAAGGTGTTTACGCTGTTACCATAACTGATGCAAATGGTTGTGTAGATAGCGATACTGCTACAGTAATTAATAATACAAATGGATTTGAAATAACGTCAATTATAAAAACCGACGATTATTGTAATAGTGGAACAGGTACAATTAGTATTGGAGTCACAGGAGGAGAACAACCATATATGTACTATTGGAGCAATGGCGAAACATCTCAGAACTTGTCAGGTATTTCACAGGGAACATACACCGTAACTATTTACGATTCATACTATTGTAAACTTGAAGAAACGATTCTTGTTAACAATGATCCAGGTACACTTGCTTTTGGAGCTTTTTCGATAAACGATACATATTGTGGAGATAATACAGGAGGCATTGATATAACAGCAACGGGATTATCTATTCCATTTACATATTCTTGGAGTAATGGGGAAACCACTGAAGATTTATCGAATATTGTTTCAGGTTCGTATATTGTTACAATTACCGACAATACCGGGTGTCAAATTCAAGATACTTTTATCGTAGTTAATCAAACCAATGGACTTAGCCTAGCTTTTGTTGAAACTCAACCGACTTGTGGTAATAGCGATGCTTCAATTGACATGACTATTTCAGGAGGAGTGCTTCCATATTCTGTTTTATGGAGCAACAACTCAACAACAGAAGACCTTACAAATATTTCTGGAGGAACATACGTCGTTACAGTTACTGATGCAACTTCTTGTATGACAAACGAAACAATTAATTTAAGTACCAATACAGGAGTTGTTATAAATTCAATGAATGTAACCGACGAATATTGCGGTAATTCAAATGGTTCAATAAGTGTTTCTGCTTCAGGTGGAAGTTATCCATACTCGTATGAATGGCAAATGGCGAACTCTTCATGTTGCAGTTATGGCATGTATTTATACGATGTAAATGGTGATGGATGGATTGGTAGTTATGTTGATGTTCAGGTTAACGATGTTTCGATAGGAACTTACACGCTAACTTCTGGTTCTTATATATATGTAACCATTCCTGTATGCACAAACGATGATTTAAAATTATATTACACAAGTGGTAGTAATGACGAGGATAATTATGTGTACCTTCTTGATGTTCAAGGGAATTGGATATTGTACTCAGGTCCAAGTCCTAGTGAAGGATTAATCTACTCAGGTACATCTACTTGTGAGATAAGCCTTCCGAATTCAAGTTATATTGAATATATAAGTGCAGGAGAATATAGCGTAACTGTTACTGATGCAAATGGATGTTATGCAAGCGATTCGGCAATTGTATTGAACAGCACTAATGGATTTGTAGTTTCATCTGTAGATAAAGTTGATGAATATTGCAACAATAATTCGGGTTCAATTGACTTAAGTGTATCAGGAGGATTGGAACCTTATCAATATTATTGGAGTAATGGAGCTAATACTCAAAATTTAAGTGGATTATCATCTGGAATCTATACTGTAACTATTTACGATGACAACTATTGTATGCTCGAAGAAACAGTTACTATTGTAAACAACTTAGGGACACTAGCTTTTGGTATCAGTTCTATTACCGATACATATTGCGGAAGTTTGACCGGAGCAATAGATGTAACAATACTTGGAGATGAAACACCTTTTGTAATATCATGGAACAATGGAGCTACTACTGAGGACTTAAATAATATTTTGTCGGGAGACTATCAAATTACAGTTACCGATGCAAGTGGTTGTGTAATACAAGATAATTTCACCGTAACTAATCAAACCAATGGATTATCATTGTCAAGCACAACTACTGAAGCTTTCTGTGGAAATAATGACGGAGCAATAAATCTAACAGTAACAGGAGGTTCTGCTCCATATGTTATTATTTGGAGTAATGGAACAACAACTGAAGACCTTACAAACGTTATAGGAGGATTATATACTGTTACAGTTACCGATGCAACCAGTTGTTCAACACATGAAACAATTACCTTAAATGACTCTGGAACGATTTCAATTATTTCGCTAGATGTAACCGACGAAATATGCGATAATTCTGAAGGAGCAATTACCGTAATTGCCACAGGTGGAACAACTCCTTATATTTACGAATGGTCTCAAACAATCACTTCTCCTTGCTGTAGTTACACTCTTCAAATGTTTGATTCATTTGGCGACGATTGGAATGGAGGATATTTAGAAGTTGTAATTAATAGCGAATCGATGGGAACATTTTATGCCGTTGGTAATGGTTCAACCGAAACATTTGACGTGTGTAATGGAGATGTCATCGAATTGAATTATTCATCAGGCTCTTGGGATGAAGAAAATAGCTACGAATTATTAAATTCAAGCGGAGATGTTGTATTTAGCGATGGTCCTTCGCCTTCTGTTGGTCCTATATACTCGGGAACAACTTCTTGTGAGTTTACTCCATCTAGCACAAATCATTTATCAAATTTAGATGCAGGAGATTATGAATTAACCATTACCGAATCAAATGGTTGTACATACAGCACGTCAATCACAGTAAATAACTCAACTGGGAACTTCAATATTTTGTCAGTAAACACTATTGATGATAATTGTGGAAATTATAATGGTTCGATAGATATTTCTGTTTCGGGAGGAAGTTTGCCATATACTTATTTGTGGAGCAACGGAGCTAATACCGAAGACATTATAAATATTACAGCAGGTGAATATACTGTAAGTATTACAGATAATTTTGGCTGCCAAATAATTGAAACAAACACAGTTGAAAATATTGCTGGGACTTTAGATATAAGTAATGTCAACATTACCGAAACATATTGTGGAAATAATGCCGGAGCAATTGATATTTCTATTTCAGGAGGAAGTTCTCCATATACATATTTATGGAGCAATGGAGCTGTTTCACAAGATTTGACATCTATATATTCAGGTGTGTATGATGTTACTGTTACGGATAATGTTGATTGTAATGTTTTTGGAAGTTATACTATTCAGAATTTAACAAATGGCTTAGAAGTAATTTTCACTTCAACTAACGAAATATGTAGCAATTCTCAAGGCAGTATTAATTTGGTAATTTCTGGAGGAGTTGCTCCATATTTAATTGAATGGAGCAATGGTGAAACTGAACAAAATATATCAGGCTTGAGCGAGGGAGTTTATACATATACAGTTACAGATAATTCGGGTTGTAGTCAATCAGAATCAATAACAATTCAAAATACTCAAGGGAATATGTTTGTGTTGCTAGATGATATTCAAAACGATTATTGTGGTTGGGGATATGGATCAATAAATATTTCCGTACAAGGAGGCGATGCTCCGTTTACATATCAATGGTCGAATGGATATACTACTCAAGATATTTCATATGTAGTATTTGGTAATTACTCAGTAACAGCAACCGATGTTAATGGTTGTACTGATATCGAGAACTATGAAATTGGATATCAGGCTGATTTTGAAGTTACCGATACAATTATTCAAAATTCTAGTTGCGTTAACTGTGCAGACGGCTCTATAGATGTTACTACAAACTCCGGTTTTATGATGACATATCAATGGAGTAACTTTGAAACTACTGAGGATATTTACAATCTTGAATCAGGCGAATATTCCGTAACCATGACAGACGAAAATGGTTGTATGATTTCTGAAACATATTTTGTTACATTCCCTATTTCATATGTCAATCCTAGTGATTTGAGTAATTATGTTAAATTTTTCCCAAATCCATCTAAAGGAATTGTAAATGTTTCATTCGATTTGAAAAACAATTCTGAAATTATGGTCGAAGTATACAACATGATTGGAGAACTTGTTTTCATCTCTGAAAAGCAATCCGATAACGAGGGAAAAATAACAATAGATTTAAGTAATGCAGTTGAGGGTGTTTATATGTTCCGTGTAAATGCAGGGAAACAATACATTGCAAAACGAATACTGATAATGAGAAAATAGTAAATTTAGTGCTTGATTGGAGTTTTTTTAATGCAACTTAACTCCAATCAAGTGCATAAATTCCTGACGAGTATTTTCTTTTAAAAACAAACCGGTAAAAGCCGAGGTTGTAGTTACCGAGTTTTGTTTCTGAACACCACGCATCGACATACACATGTGTTGTGCTTCAATTACAACGCCGACTCCTTTTGGATTCAGAGTATCTTGAATACAGTCTCGTATTTGATTTGTTAAACGTTCTTGAACTTGTAACCGACGAGCAAAAGCTTCAACAACTCTCGCTATTTTACTAAGTCCAACAATATGTTTATTAGGAATGTAAGCAACATGAGCTTTGCCTATGAAAGGTAACATATGATGTTCGCACATCGAGTATATTTCAATATCTTTTACCAATACCATTTGCGAATATTCTTCGCTGAACATTGCTGATTTCAGAATTTCGACAGGATTCAAATGATAACCATGTGTTAAAAATTGCATGGCTTTGGCAACTCGCTCAGGAGTTTTAAGCAAGCCTTCTCTATTCGAATCCTCGCCTAAAAGCTCAAGTACGTTTTTATAATTTTTAGCAAGCTTTTTAGTTGCTTCTTGATTATAGCTTTCGCGTTTTATATAACCATTATTTTCATCTAAATCGTCTGCCAAATCTGAATAATCCATTATCTTTGATGTTAAATAATTATGTCGCAAAGTAACAGCTTTTTTTTTACTTTAGAGCGAATTTTATTATTCAAACACAAAATTGAAATATAAAATGTCAATTTTAATTGTCAGTTCTACGATTAAAGAAATATTGCAATTGATTGATAAATATGATTTTAAACAAATTACTAATCATATTTATCAATGCAATGAAATTACTATTTTAATTTCTGGAATAGGTATTCATAATATTTCGTTACACACAACTAAACAAATTTCGAAAAAAAAATACGATTTAGTTATTAATGCAGGAATTGCAGGAAGTTTCAGTCAGGAATTCCAATTAGGAGAAATTGCGAATGTTACAAGCGATTGCTTCGCGGATTTGGGCATTGAAGATGGAGACGAATTTAAAAGTCTTTTTGACTGCGAACTTGTAAGCAAAAACGAATTTCCGTTTACAAATGGTTATATTCTGAATAAATCAATTTTGCCTTTTCCGATTCAGGCAAATTCGGCTTCGGCAATAACGGTTAATACTGTAAGTGGAAATGGGGCTACTATAAAATTTAGAAAAAAAAAATATAATCCAGATATCGAAAGCATGGAAGGTGCTGGGTTTGCCTTTGTTTGTGAACATTTTAATCAACCATACATACAAATTCGATCAGTTTCGAATATGATTGATGTTCGTTCAAATCAGGAATGGAATTTCGATTTAGCAGTTGAAAAACTAAATTCGTTTTTAAGCAAATTGTTATTTTAAAATGGAAACTATCAGAATTGGTATTTCTTCTTGCCCGAACGATACATTTGCTTTCGAGGCAATTTACAATCGTCGTATTAATTTAAAAGGTTACAAGTTTGAGTTTATAATTTCTGATATTGAAGAGCTTAATAAACAAGCATTTATTGGCGAAATTGATGTTACAAAAATCAGTTTTCATGCTTTTGCACATTTAAGCGAAAAATATCAAATACTGAATAGTGGAAATGCAATTGGTTACAAAAATGGACCTTTACTCATCAGCAAATACAAAATTTATCCCGACGAAATTAAAAACGTACATGTCGCCATTCCGGGAAAAAACACCACAGCAAACTTATTGCTAAGTGTTTTATACCCCGAAATAACTAACAAAACAGAATATTTGTTTTCTGATATCGAAGAAGTTGTTTTGAGTAAGGAAGTTGATGCTGGATTAATTATTCATGAAAATCGTTTTACGTACGAAAAAAAAGGTTTGAAAAAGATAGTTGATTTGGGCGAAGAATGGGAAAAACGAACAAAAAAAATGATTCCGCTCGGAGGAATAATCATTAAACGTACTTTGCCTGAGAAGATTAAAAACGATATTAATCGACTTATTTTTGAAAGCATTTCGTTTGCACACAAAAACCCAAAAATTGTACACTCGTTTGTAAAACAACATGCTCAAGAAATGAATGATGAAGTGATGAAAAAACATATTGATTTGTATGTTAATAAATATACTCTTGAACTCCAAGATGAAGGACGAAAAGCGATCGAATATTTGTTGGATTTGGCAAAAGAACGGAACTTAGTTGCAGAAATTCATAAACCTTTGTTTGTATTGCCTTGATAGGTGAAGAGTGATGAAGTAATGTAGTGATGAAGTGATGAAGTAACAGAGTGATAAAGTTAGGTGTAATTATGAGAGCTCGCATGAGAAACTTTTTATACATATTATTAGGTCTGTTTTTTTTGATAGGATTTTCAAATTTTCAAAATCAGAGGAATGATTATTTTATGTTTAAGAGTAAATATAGGCTCGGTAATTATTATCATTTAGAAACCAAAATGTTGACTGAGGAGATATTTGCAAATGCGAATAATCTGACTTTAATTGATTCCGTTTATTTACTGCCATTAAATCTTGTTGACACAACCAAAATTGACAAAGAGTGGGGTGTTGGAAGGTTGTGTGATTATGATTGCCGTTTAATAAGTTTCATCGAAAATAAGAAATATGATTGTGTTGTAACCATTTCATTTACTTCCACTGCTGGAGACGGAGAACCGATAATTTTGGTTAATACCTACGATAAAGTAGGAAAATTTATATCGCATGCCAAATTCGAATTAGTTTTTCAACATGACTATTCGCCAGTTCCTGAACAATATTTATCAATTGATAAAAAAAATAAAATTTCAATGGAGTTGACATCAAAGAATTATGAGATAGTTGACTCATTAGGGGTTGAAATATTAAAGTATATTAATACTGACTATTACAATGAATACTATTCAATTAATCATGACGGATTGATTTTAAAACTAAATGAATAACTATACCTAACAAAAACTATATAGCAATTGGGGTTTCTGTGCGAACAACAAAGAATGAGTGTAATTATTCAACGCTTTACCACAAATTAGCACATTAGCATATTAAAACATTAGCACATTAAAGCATTACTACAGTAAAACATTAGCACATTAATATCTGTTATTGTTAAATATAAATAAAACACGTAGTTTTGCGACTATAAAATATACAAAAAGATATGGCTCTACAATGTGGCATTATAGGAATTACAAATGTTGGTAAAACAACTATTTTCAATTGCATTTCTCCAACCAAAGCTGAGGCTACAAGTTTCGCATTTAGTACAAATAAATCGAACTTAGGAATTATAAATGTTCCTGACCGAAGACTTTACGAACTCGAAAAACTTCAGCCAACCGAACGGGTTGTTCATGCAACTGTCGAAATTGTTGATATTCCGGGTCTTGCCAAAGGAGCGAATAAAGGAGAAGGAGTTGGAAATAAATTCTTAGCCGACATCAGAAATACTAATGCTTTGATTCATGTGTTGCGTTGTTTCGACGACGAAAACTTACCTCATGTCGATGGCTCGGTAAATCCGGTTCGAGATATCGAAACCGTTGACCTAGAACTTCAAGTTAAAGATTTAGAGTCGATTGAAAAAAAGATGCAACGATACGAAAAGCTGATTAAAGTTGGCGATAAAGATGCAAAAAAAGGAATCGAAGTTCTAAAAATATATAAAGAACATCTCGAATCGTTTAAGTCGGCTCGTACTGCTCCTGTTAGCGAAGAAGATAAAAAACATATTGCCGATTTATTTTTACTGTCAGACAAGCCCGTTCTTTATGTTTGTAATGTAGACGAAAATTCTGCTATAAAGGGTAATAAATATGTTGATCAAGTTCGTGAATTTTTAAAAGACGAGAATCCTGAATTATTAGTAATTGCTGGTAAAATTGAAGCCGATATTTCTGAACTCGAAACTGAAGAAGAACAATTGGAATTTTTGAGCGAATTGGGCTTAACCGAACCTGGTGTGAATAAACTGGTTCAAACAGCATTTCATATGTTGAATTTACAAACATTTTTTACCATTGGACCTAAAGAAATTCGTGCATGGACAATTAAAAAAGGCATGACGGCTCCTAATGCTGCCGGCGTAATTCATAGCGATTTGGAACGTGGTTTTATTCGTGCTGAGGTTATTAAATATGCCGATTTTATGGAGCTAAAAACCGAACTTGCTTGCAAAGAAAAAGGAAAACTTTCGGTCGAAGGTAAAAACTACATTGTCGACGATGGAGATTTACTCCATATACGATTTAATGTTTAATTCATCTTTTTCTAAATTAATTTCGTTGATTAACGAGCTAATCAATCATCTTTTTTCGTAAATTTTTTTTCTCCGATTGATTTTTCTTGTTTTGGAATCGTTTTTCTTTTACGGCTTTCGATATTTTTGTCGGTTTGCGTTTTTTGCGAGGAATTAATGCTTTATTCAATAATTCATAGAAACGGTTAATCACGATTTCTTTATTTTTCAATTGCGAGCGTTCTTCTTGGCACGACAATATGAAAAAACCATCGTTGTTGATTCGGTTTTTTAATTTATTGGCAATTGTTTCTTTTTCCGCATCGGTCAACAATTTTGAATCGGAAATATTAAATCTGAGTTCAACTTTTGTATTTACTTTGTTAACGTTTTGTCCTCCGGCTCCGCTGCTTCTCGAAGCATTTATGATAAATTCTTCGGTAAAATCTCGATTTTGTAAATACTCAAATTTCATTTATTGTTTTAATTATTTTTTTCCGATTAAACCCAGAATACCATTAATAATAGTTAAAGGATGCGTAGGATTTCCAGGTAAATACAAATCAATTTTATAATTGTTTAAAAAATTTCTATTTAAAGCCGGACTTTCGTTAAAAATTCCACCGCTGATTGCATCAGTTCCTGCTAAGATAATTACTTTCGGACTAGGAGTTGCATCGTAACAAATCTTAAGTGGTTCTGCCATGTTTTCACTTATTGGACCAGTAATTACAATTCCATCGGCATGTCGAGGCGAAGCTACAAATTCAACTCCAAAACGCCCCATATCGAAATTTACGTTACCTGCTGCGTTTAATTCCCACTCGCAACTATTGTCTCCAGCGGCTGAAATTTGTCTTAATTTTAAAGAGTTTTTGAATAATGAGTGAATTTCTTTTCGAGTTTTATTGGGGTCAAATTTTATGGGAGTCTCAACTCCTTCGTAAACAATAAGATTTTCTCTTTCGTTTGATGCCGTTTTGTAATCTTTTGTAAATTTAATTTTAGTCGGAAATGCAATGCTACATGCACCACAAAATGTGCATTTTCCCATGTCGATACTAACGGGATTTTCGCCAATTGCTTTTGTTGGACAAACGCTTTGAAGTTTTTTTACATCAACCGATTCTGTACTTATGATAGGTCTTCCTCTAAAAATTCCCGGAACTTCTACCGTGGTAACATCAGGAATAAATTGTTTTCCTTGATGGTATAATATTTTAAAATTATTGAACATATTCTTCGTTTTTATAAATCGTGTCCACAATATGAAAGGTTGAAACTTTTATTACAAACCGGAAAATCAGAAATTCCTTCGTTTCTAACCGAAAGTGCTAATGCAAGCCAATTGTGGAATGATGGATCTTTAATTTTGTAGTGTTTTAATTCTCCTTTTTCGTCAGTAATGGCACAATGACAAATTTCTCCACGCCAACCTTCAACTAATGAAACAACAAATGAATTAGGTTTTGGTTCATTTATGATTTCTCCTTCTTGAATTTCGTGATTTGGAATTTTTTTCAACATTTCTTTAATGAAAGATATTGATTGATTTGCCTCATCCATTCTAATTTTTGAACGAGAATAAACATCGCCATTTTTTCCCATAATTGAATTGAACGATTCGTTTTTATAATAACCAAATGGATGCGAAAATCGAATATCTCGATTAAAATTACTTGCTCTAGCTGCTACTCCAACCATTCCAATTTCAGCAGCAACTTCTGTTTTAACAACTCCTGTTTTTTCAAGTCGTGATAATGCTGACGGCAAATCAAATATTTGTTCGCATATTTCATTAAAATCAGGCAAGAAAGCATCAAAAACTTCAAACCATTTTTCTGATAAGTATTCGTTGTACGGAAAGTTGGTTTTAAAAGGTCGAATTAAGCTTTTGGCTAACCTATTCCCACACCATTGTTGAAAATAATTAATTACTGGAGTTCGCAACCTTCCCAAAACTGAATTTCCAAGTTGATAGGCAATATCGGCACATATTGCACTCAAATCGCCTGTGTGAATTGCAATTCGTTCGTGTTCTAAAGCCAAGGCTCTATCAAATTGTAAAGCTTCGGAAGGAGTATAATCGCATAAACTTTCCCATGCATTTGCAAATGCGACTGAATGACCTACAACGGTGTCGCCTGCAATATTTTCAGCGAGAGTTGCTCGTTGAATTAGTTCTTTCTTTTGTAGAAATAATTCTTCAATTCCCCTGTGTTGATATCCTAGTTGTATTTCGAGATGTAGAATTTGTTCGCCATTGCAAATAAACCGAAAATGTCCGGGTTCAATCACTCCGGCATGAATCGGACCAACACCTACTTGGTGTAGTTCTTCACTTTCAATAGTATAAAATGGATAATTGGCAATTGTTTTTGTTTTATCGGCTCTATTAAATGCGTACCTAACTGGCTTTAACCAAGGATGACCAATAAAATTAATTCCGAAATTTTCGTGAATTTCTCTTTCAAATTTTTCAAATGAGAGATGTTTTTTAGAAATTGAATTCAATTCAGAATTTTTATCAACTATTGAAGATGTTACATAAATGACATGCTGCGTATCGTTGGCTATACAACAAATTAGTTTAATCTGATTATTGTCTTGATATCCATAATAATTTACGCAATGGTTATCATTATCATTTATTAAATCAATAATGAATGATGAAAAATCTTCATACTGTAGCACGGGTATTGACGAAATATCAACTCTTTGATTATTTTGTATTGTTAAAAATTCCATATTAGAATATTAAATTTTTTATGGCTTCGTTAATTAAATTATCAAAAAATACAGGAGGATTTAGTCCTAAATATATTACTAATGCAAGTAAGGCATACTGCGAAACTGTTTCGAAGTGATTAATTTTTTGAATTTGAGTTTCATCAAAATCAACAGGAGAAATAAACACTATTTTAAAGAAATTTTTAGCAAACGTCCAAATAATAAAAGTAAGCAATATCAAAACAGGAATTAAAACATAAACATAGTTTGCCGCAAACATTGCTTTAAAGATGTAGAATTCACTTACAAACAATCCTGACGGAGGCATTGCAGTTACACAAATAAATGCCAATAATAAAAACAAAGCTCCCGATAAATTGTATTTGAAATAATTTCCTAAATAGTAAATGTTTTTTGTATGGTAAACTTTATAAATATGCCCTATTTGAAAGAATAGAGCTGACTTAGCAAAAGAATGCAAGATTAGATGTAAAATTGCTGCATAATACCCAATTCCTCCAACCGCAATTCCGAGCATGATTAAACCCATGTGTTCGATGCTTGAATACGCTAACATCCGTTTCATGTTTTTTACTTTCAATACATAAACCGTAGCTACAAATATTGATAAAAATGCGGCAATCATAACAACATGATTTGCCCATGAATGGAGTGAAGTATGTGCGATAATTTCATAAAATCTAAAGAATCCGATAAAGCCAACATTCATTAATACGCTCGAGAATAAAGCTGCAGCAGGGGTAGGGGCTTTATCTTTTGCATCAATTCCCGCTGTGTACATTGGCACTAAACCTAGTTTGGCGGTGTATCCTACAAATATAAAAATGAATGCAAGTCGTAACCAAAATGGATTAAGCGATGGTGCGAGTGTAAGAAGACTGTCATAATGTAAACTATCGTCGTTTGAAGTTCCTAATGCAATACTTAAGAAGAGAATCCCAATAAATACAAACATAATACTTATTGAGCAAACAAAAATATATTTCCATGTTGCTTCGATTGAACCTGCATTTCGACGATGAAAAATTAATGCAGAGGCACTTAGTGTAGTAATTTCGACAAAAATCCAAGTTACTGCAATATGCGATGAAACATAAGCTGCACTTAGTGCCATGATTAAGAAAATCATGGCGATGTAGTATATGGTTCGTGCTTTTCGATTATCTTTTTCTTTGTAAATATAATCGTAACTATGCAACAATGCAGGAACGCTGATAATGCTAATAGTAAACAGTAAAAGAATTGCTATTGCATCGGGTTTAAAATAATTAAATTCAGTAATTCCTTTATGAGTAAACTCATAATATGTAAATGCCCATTGTAGAATTAAAAACAACATTACTAATGCTTTTCTAACGGCTGTTATTCTATTGAAAAATAACGAAATACTAATTAAAAATGTTCCTATTAAATATATTAAAATCATAGCCTTAATTTTTTAATCTTTTAATTTGTTTAGTTCCGAAATATCCATTTCTTGCATTACATCTCCAATTTTGTTAATGAAAATTCCCAATAAAAACACACTGACAAAAACATCGAGCAAAATTCCCAAATTTACAAGTAACGGCATTTCGGCTCCAACAGCAAGTGAAAGTATGAAAACGCCATTTTCGATTATCACATAGCAAATTACGTGTGTAACAATTTTTTTTCTCGTTGTTATAAAATATAATCCACTGAATAATGTTGACAATGCAACAACAAAATATATTTTATTTAAATGAGGGTCGTTTATTACATTTGACACAACAAATGTGGTTACAATAATCAATGTTACAATAATTAGGGACGCAAAATTTGGGAGGTAAGGTTCCGCTTCTCGAGTAATATTATTTTTCTTGATTACATATCTTAGAAACATTGGGATTGCAAATGTTTTTATCACTAAAGTTTCTAATAAAATGAAAATAAGATTTACTAGATTGATTTCATGGAGTTCAAAAAATGCAACTCCAAACAATAAAACGCCTTGAAAAGCTAAGATGTTAACATAAGTTATTAATCGATTAGCAATTACGAAATATAAAAGCGTTATAGTGAAAACGATGAGAAGTATATTTATCATAATCAGTATATTTTAATTAAAATTTATTCATTATCATTAATATAACAAAGAAAACCAGTAACGAGATAGATGAAAGTACAAGTATAAATTGTGCATTATGACTCATTCTAAATCTTGCTGAAAACGATTCGAGTATACCTACCGTTATAGCAAACAAAAATTGAAACATGAAGAACAAAGGAATTGTAAAGTACCAAACTAAATTTCCCATGAAAAGGTTTGCAATCAATGCTCCATACATTGCAAATTTTAAATTCGTTGTTTGTAAAATTAACCCTAAATCAAAACCACTATTATCAAGAATCATTACTTCGTGAATCATTGTTAATTCGAGGTGAGTTTTTGGATCGTCAACAGGCATACGACTATTTTCAATCATACAAATCATTGCTAAAACAAAGGTTACAAGAACTCCAATTGCATACGTGATATAGGTTGAGAAATGGAAGGTCATAAATATTTCGTGAAAAGATGTATAGCCTGTAAGTATTCCAAGTGAACCAATTAAAATAAAGAATGCTGGCTCAACTAACATCGAAAACAATGCTTCGCGGCTGGCTCCCATTCCTTCAAAACTACTTCCTGTATCAAGGGCAGCAATAATGCTGAAAAATTTACCCAAGGCCAACACATATGCAAAAAAAATAAAATCACCATTAAAAGAAATAAGTCCTCTTGTATGACCGAATGGCAAAACCATTATCGCCATTACAACCGATGAAAAATAAATGGTTGGTGCAATTTGAAAAATTATACTGGTAGTTTCGCTATATACAGCACCCTTCCGAAATAAACGATAAATATCTTTCATTGGCTGCATAATCCCAGGACCTTTTCTCCCTGAAGCAATACTTTTGGTTCTAATTACAACTCCTGTGAAAACAAAACTTACCAATATAACCAATATAAAACTCAACATAATTTTAAATTAATTTAAAAAATGGATAAATAATTCATATATATAGATTGTTAAAGGAATGATAATTAAGGTTAAAATAAATATCATTCCATATAAAATGTATAGTTGTAATTTCCCTTTTTGCAACAACGAAAAAGTATCTAAGAAATAACGAAGTCTTTGAATAGGCCAGTGTATTATTTCTTCAATTCCATCATTTGAATGCGTTTCGTGTTTGGCTTTATCGGGAAAAATACCTTGTACATTTTTCTTGTGTTTTGTGATTGAAAGCAACGGTTCGGCAAGTTTTCGATAAGCTCGAATATATGAGCTTGCGGTGTATTGCATTTTTTCTGTAGGAGCAATATAACCACAACCCCATGTTGTATTGTGTGTAATTTGCTTTTTAGATATTATTCTATTTCGAATTGAGTAAATAAAAATTGATAATAAAATAAGTGCAATTGAATTTCGACCAATAATTTCTATTGTCTCAATTAAATTTACATTGATTGATTTAGGAACTGTTGTTTTAATACTTGTTAATTGTGCAACAGCTAACGAAAGAGAATTTATAAACCATTGTGGAAAAATACCAATCAATACAATTAATGCAAGAATTAAATACATCGGGATTCTTTTAAGAATGTGGCTTTCTTCAACTTCGTGTTCAAATTCATGACGAGGCGAACCCAAGAAAATCATCCCGAATGCTTTTGTAAAGCAGAGCATTGCAAGTCCACCAATCAACGCCAATCCAAGTATTGAAATTATAAATGGCAATAAATATGGAAAACTTGTTTGTTGAAGTCCATCAAGCAAACCGGAATAAATAATAAATTCTGAAACAAAACCATTAAAGGGAGGAAGTCCGCAAATTGCAAGCGAAGCAATTAAAAATAGAAATGCTGTATGTGGCATTTTTTTAATTAAACCACCAAAACGGTCAATATTCAACGAATGTGTTGATTGATATACATTTCCAGCACCAAAAAACAAAAGCGATTTAAATAACGAATGATTTAATGTGTGCAACAAAGCTCCTGAAAATCCAAGAACCGACATAAGTGTATTTCCGTAACCCATTCCAATACAACCAATTCCAATTCCAATTCCAATAATTCCAATGTTTTCGACACTGTGATAAGCTAAAAGTTTTTTTAAATTATGTTGTAAAATTGCCAACATTACACCATATATTCCTGTAATTACAGATATGAAAAGAATAAAATATCCAACCAATAAATAATTTACTTGAAGTAAAAAAATCATACGAATAATTCCGTAAATTCCAATTTTAATGATTACCCCAGACATGACGGCTGAAATGTGAGTTGGAGCTGCAGGATGTGCATGGGGCAGCCAAGTGTGTAAGGGAACAAAACCAGCTTTAATTCCAAATCCTGTAAATAAAATTATCATTAAAATGAAACTGTATAAATTCGATTGAGTTTTGGCAAATTCACTAATGGCATCGAAGTTAAACGAACCTGTTTCTGCATAAACCCAAACAAATCCAATGGTAAGTAAAATAATTGCAATATGTGATTGTATTAGATAATTTATACCTGCACTAATCGTGTGACTTTTGTTACTTTCGAATATTACGAGGAAAAATGCTCCAACTGCCATAATTTCCCAAGCAATAAGAAAAACAAATGTATTTTGTAGCACACAAACCGCAATTAAAGCCGAATGAGTAAAAATATAACTAATCCAATGCAGTGAAAGTTTCGATGTTTGTTGTTCGTAAACTTTCATATAATTGCTTCCATAAATAGCTCCTGTAATAAATGTGAAATTTATGGTAAGAATAAACCACGCTGCTATAGGGTCAATTACTAAATTGATAGTTTTTGTAACTATTGAACCATACAAAAATATGGTTGTTGAATTTCCCGATAAAGCATTTATCGATAGAATACTGCTTACAGTACTTAGTAAAACCACAGATATGATAACTGCAATTCCTTTATTTTTTGCCGAAAGCAATCCAATTGTAGGGATTGAAATTAGAACGATTAATATGTATAGATAAAAATATAACATTAAATAATACCTAAATAAGTTCCTAAAAAGACTACAATAATAAACAGTAATCCATACAAGATGTATTGTTGCAATCTTCCGTTTTGGATAAATTGAAACAAATCCATAAAATACAGAAATCTATTTATAAAGTTATCGATAAATCGAAATTCAAAAAAATCTGTATAAAAAGCTGAATGCGTCCGCTCATTTGGAAATATCTCAGTATCTTTAATTTCTTTGTATTTTTTTCGTTCAAAAACTACCGTGCTTAGCAATTTTCCCAATGTTTTTGAATACGATTTTCCAGTATATTGCATCGAAACATTTGGAGCAACATAACCACAACCCCAAGTTGAAGAAACTAGCGATGATTTTCTTTTTTCAATGTTGCTTCTGATAAAATAAACAATGGCAATCAAGGCAATTAATAGTAATGAATATCTTCCGATTGATGTTGTAACGCTAAAATAATCGGAATAAAAATTTGAAGGTAAAATACTATACTCGGTAAAAGTGCCTGAAATAACATTCAAAACCAAATTGATATAAAAAGCAGGAAAAATGCCGATTGATAGCATAATCGCAACAATAAAATATTGTGGTAAACGCATCATTAGTGAAACTTCTTTAGGCTTAGCGTGTAACTCATATCGAGGACTTCCAAGAAATATAACTCCAACGCTTTTGGTAAATGCAAACATCGAAATGCCTCCAATTATAGCAAAAGCGGCAATCGACATAATCATAAAAAATGTTTGATAAAAATTAGAACTTCCCATTCCATTCAAAAATCCTTGATAAAGAATAAATTCAGAAACAAAGCCATTGAAAGGAGGCAAACCCCCAATAGACAATGCTCCAATGATAAATAAAAATGCAGTTTGTGGCATATTTTTAATCAAACCACCCAATTTTTCCATATCTTTTGTATGAGTTTGCTGATAAACTGAGCCCGCCGAAAAGAATAATAATGATTTAAATAATGAGTGATTTAGTGTGTGCAATAAAGCCCCTGAAAATCCTAGAATTACCAAAATTGGATTTTGAGTTCCAATTCCAATCAAACCTAAACCTACTCCAGAACCAATAATTCCAATATTTTCGATAGTACAATATGCCAACATTTTTTTGAAATCGCGATGAACAGCAGAATTAATTATTCCGTATAATCCTGTCGATAGCGATAATCCCAGTACAATTTGACCAATTATTAAGTAATCTTGTTGCAAAAAAGTAATCATTCTGAAAATACCATAAATTCCAACTTTTACGATTACGCCCGACATTACACCTGAAATATGTGATGGTGCTGCGGGATGTGCATGTGGCAACCACGAATGCAAGGGAATAAAACCTGCTTTAATTCCAAATCCAACAAAAAACAATAGAAAAAGCCAAATATTTGAATTTTTAATGAAAAATTCTTTAATGTAAATAAAATCCAATGAACCTTCAGCAAAATAAATCCAAATAAACGCAATCGATAAAAATGCAACTCCAATATGCATCTGAACCAGATAATTCAACCCAGCTTTTATTGTTTTATTATTTTGATAATCAAACATTACTAACATCAACGACGAAAGCGACATTAATTCCCAGACAATCAAAAAAACTAAACTATTTTGCACAACACAGACCCAAATCATCGACGAATGAAACAATAAATATTGTATCCAATGAAAACTTAAATTTGATTTTTGTTCAGAATATGGTTTCATATATCCAGAGCCATAAATCGCTCCAGTTAAGCTTGTGAAATTAATTATTAAAATAAACCAAGCCGAAAGTGTGTCTATTCGCAAGGGAATTTCGCCAAAAAACTTAATCGTTGGAAAAACGTATTGAAATTCTTTCCCCATCAAAACATTTATTGACGGAATTGAAGTTAAAGCAACTGTTAATGCTACAAAAAATATATTTGCATACGATTTTTTGTTACTTGGTAAGAATGCAATTAGTATCCACCCAATTGGTAAGAAAAATAATGAAAGAAAAAAAAGTTGTAAATCGTTCATTGTAAACTAAATTCAAATTATTGATGTTAAATTTTAAGTAGAAATATCTAAGATTTCAAAAGGGAGAGGTTAGGGCAGATGGTCAAAAGAATGCAGAAATTTTAACAATTTGTACGAAAAATATTCTGAGTTCATAAGTTCGATATTTTATATATTGATGTATTAATACACCGTTAAAATATGGAACGAAATTAATATTTTTTTCACAATCAAATTGATATTTCGATGTTTTTTTGTTCGTATTCTTAAACAGTCATGGTTTACATACTAAGTGAAGATGTTACTCAAAACTTATTTTTTGTATAAATTTAATTAATACCAATTCTATTTCCATATGACACATATGTGATTTTTTAGATTCCCTTTTTCAAGGGAATGTGCCTCAAAAATTTACCACATACCCGCTTTTGCGGGTATCTTATTTTTAAATTGTGTCGGTCACATTGAATCGTAATTGGTATAATTTCCTTCAAATGTTTTTACAAATACACAGTAATTCAACTCTTGATACGGAAATGTTTTGTCTTACTATTTGTATTAGGGTTTATACCGAATAATTTTTTAGAAAAAAATTATTCGGTATAAACCCTAGTATCATTAATTATTTTCGTGTACGAATTTCTTCGGGTTTAATCTAATAAATAATTAAGTTGCGAACGAACTATTGTTTTAATTATGTGAATTATTATTGTCTTTCAATCAAGTATTTCCAATATCTTCTAGGCATTAATCGGAGTTGCTGTTTTGAGTTTTTACGTTCTTCTATGTTTATTGATTTGTAGTATTTTTTCCATAAGTTTTGGTATTCAACGTCATCTTCGCTTAGCAGATTATTGTTGAGTTTTCCGTTTAATTTATTAGCATCGAAATTTTCTATAAAAATTTCTTGTGTTGAATACAAATCGTAATAAATTCCGTATTTACGTTTGCTATCGTAAATTATCCATTTTTGATTGGCGTATCTGTTTTTAAAATGCTTAACCATCAATGGAAGCACATTGTTGTCTGGGTCAATAGTTGCATAAAACATTTCGTCGCTTGTTTTTTGAAATCTCACAAACGAGATCATTTTCATGGCTTCGAGCGAAACTCGTTGGTCTACTTTTTTCAGGTCGATTACACACGATTCACGATAATTGTGTTCGATACAAAAACGTGAATCAATACAAAGTTTTAAGTAGTCGAAAATCAGTTTTTCAATATTGCTTTGATTCGACAAAAATGTTCTGAAAATCATTAATTGAGCTTTTTTTGATAATTTTTTCTCTAGTAAATTCAAAACACGATTAGACTTAGAGGTCGAGCTTGTAACCACATGCTTAATATCAAAAAATGATTCTTGAAATGGTTCTGAATCTCCGACAATTATATCGGGCGATAATTTTGATTCATAAGCATCGAAAACCAAGGTTAAAAGTCCTTCAAATGTTTTATCGTAGATAAAAATATTCATAAAAGCGAACAGTTTTTTGTTCTTATTGTTGTAAGATTGAAATTGTTTTTTTTTATTTTTCCCATTTCCCCAATTAGCACATTATTAAATTAGCAAATTACCAAATTACCAAATTACCAAATTATCACATTAACACATCATCACATCACCACATTAGCACATTACCACATTAGCACATTAGCACATTAGCACATTACCACATTAGCACATTAGCACATTACCACATTAGCACATTAGCACATTACCACATTACCACATTAGCACATTAGCACATTACCACATTAGCACATTACCACATTAGCACATTACCACATTAGCACATTACCACATTAGCACATTACCACATTAACCCATTAGCACATTAACCCATTACCACATTACCAAATCGAAATCTGAGTGTCATAAACTTCTTTGCGTTTTTCAGGTGTAAGCAATTTGAATTTTATTTGTTCAGGATATAAGTTACTGTTTCTGAAAGGCAGTTCAGTGCAAGTAATAAAGTAATTTGCACGCTTAAGTACAATTCCCATTTTTTTTAAATGATGTAATTGTAACCTCCCGCACCTACGAGCTTGAATAATAAGTTTTGCAGAACGAACTCCTATCCCCGGAACTCTCAGAATCATATTGTAATCAGCCGCATTTATGTCAACGGGATATAGTTGGTAATTTCTCAAGGCGTAACTTAATTTTGGATCAATAAATAAATCTAAATCAGGGTTTTGTTCATTTACAATTTCGTCGAATTCAAAATTATAAAAACGCATCAACCAATCGGTTTGGTACAAGCGATTTTCTCTTACCAAAGGAGGTTTAGTTAGAGCAGGTAAACGTTTATCGTATTCGTTTACAGGCAAAAATCCCGAATAATAAACTCTTTTCAGATTATGTTCTTTGTAAAAACTATTGGCTAATTTCATAATTTCAAAATCGTGTTCGGGGGTTGCTCCAATAATCATTTGAGTGCTTTGACCTGCAGGAGTGAATAAGGGGGCTTTTTTGAATTTTTGTCGTTCGAGTTTATTCGAAACTATGTTATCACGAATTTGTGTCATTGGAGTTAAAACATTTTTGAAATTTTTTTCGGGTGCGACAATCATTAATTGCTTTTCGGTTGGAATTTCAATGTTTACACTCATTCTATCGGCATAAAGTCCAGCTTCGTAAATTAGATGTTCGCTTGCTCCAGGAATTGCTTTTAAATGGATGTAGCCATTATATTTATGGATGGTTCGTAATTCTTTGGCAACATTCAGCAATCGCTCCATAGTATAGTCAGGCGATTTAATTACTCCCGAACTCAGAAACAAACCTTCGATATAATTTCGTCTGTAAAAGTTAATTGTCAAATCGACAATTTCTTTAACCGTAAATGTTGCTCTTGATAAATCGTTGCTTCGTCGGTTTATGCAATATGCACAATCGTAAATGCAATAATTTGTCATCAATATTTTTAATAGCGAAACACAGCGACCATCATCGGTAAAACTGTGACAAATTCCACATGCCATTGCATTGCCTATTCCTGTACTGGTGTTTTCACGTTTACTTCCGCTCGATGCACACGAGACATCGTATTTTGCAGCATCGGCAAGGATTTTTACTTTTTCGATTATTTCCATTTAAGTAAAATGTTTACCTTTAACTCATCATTACGAGATTTCGATTGTTTTATTTGATTCGCAATGATGTTTAAATTATTAAATTAATTCTCGATAAAAATACTAAAAATATAAGAAAAACTAATTAATTTAGCAAAAAAATATTTATGGATTATTTAAGTCAGAATATCAAGTATTTACGAAAGAGTAAAAAATTAACACAAACCGATTTTGCATTAAAAATTGGAGTAACCCGATCGGTAATCGGAGCATATGAGGAGGGAAGGGCAGTTCCCAAAATTTCATCGATGCAATTGATGTCGCATTTGTTTGATATTGCAATTGATGATTTGATTAACAACGACTTGAGTAAAGGCAGTAAAAAGTCGAACCTATATGCCAAAGGAGATAAAATGCGAGTGCTTTCGGTGGCAACTCATGCCGATGGACGAGAATTGGTAAATGTAGTTTCACAAAAAGCTACTGCTGGCTACTTAACCGGATATTCTGACCCTGAATACATCGAAAGTTTGCCAAAATTTTCACTTCCATTGAACGAAATTTCACGCGAGCGAACTTACCGAGTATTTCAACTTAATGGCGACAGTATGCTTCCGCTTCAGGATAAAAGTTATGTAATTTGCGAATACATCGACAATTGGTTGGCAATTAAAGATACCACAATTTGTATCGTTGCAACTATAATTGATGGCATAACTTGCAAACGTATTTATAACGAAATTGCTGAAAAAGAAACCATTACGCTTAAACCCGATAATTTGAGATATGCTCCGTACAGCATAAAAATTAGCGAGGTTCTCGAAATTTGGAAAGTGATAGGATATGTTAGTTTTTCATTGCCCGAAAAAAATGTATTGAGTTTGCAAGAAATATCCGATTCTATTCATGAATTGAAAGAAGAGGTAAGGGCCTTAAAAAAATAAAATATTCATGTTTACAAATAGAGTTTTCGTATTCGAAGCTTAATTATTAATTGTAATTTTGCGTCGTAATAATTTCAATATATAATGACAACAGAAAGCATAATTGGTTTTATAGCAGCTGCTTCAACAACCGTTTCGTTTATTCCACAAGCGATAAAGACTATAAAAACTCGTCAGACGAAAGACATTTCGCTATTGATGTACGCACTTTTAACTTTTGGCGTTTTAATGTGGACAATTTATGGAATTATGGTAAACGATCTCCCTGTTTTGTTAGCCAACGGAATCACTATTATTTTTGCTGCTATTGTTTTGGTCTTGAAAATCAAACATAAGTAGTTGTATAATGATTTTATAATTTATTCCATGAAATCCGAAATCATAACCATAGGCGATGAATTGTTGATTGGTCAAGTAATTGACACAAACTCCGCGTGGATTGTCGAACAATTGAACACAATAGGAATATCAGTTTATCAAATAACATCCATTTCCGATAATCGCCAACATATTTTAACAACTTTAGAAGAAGCACAAAAACGAGCTGATATTGTTTTAATTACAGGCGGTTTAGGTCCAACAAAAGACGATATTACCAAACAAACTATTTGCGAATTTTTTGGTTCAAAACTCACATTGCACCAAGAAAGTTTATCTTTAATAAAAGCACTTTTATTGCGTCGTGGAATATCGGAAATTATCGAAAATAATCGCAATCAAGCTTTTGTTCCCGATAATTGCACGGTTTTGTTAAATCACAATGGAACAGCACCTTGTATGTGGTTCGAGAAAAACGAAAAAATATTTGTTTTTATGCCCGGAGTTCCTTTCGAGATGAAAGCTATCATTTCTGACCAAATTTTACCAAAACTAAAAACAATTTTTCGTTTGCCCGAAATTGTTCACAAAACAATTCATGTTCAAGGAATTCCCGAAGCTCTTTTGGCTCAAAAACTCGAAACTTGGGAAGATAATTTACATAAATCAATAAAACTTGCCTATTTGCCTTCGCCAAGTTCAATTCGGTTGCGATTTTCAGCTTATGGAAATCTGCCAAATACAGCGTCATTGCGAGAGAAACGAAGCAATCTCATTGCTGACGAAGAAACAGAAAGATTGCTTCACGGAGTTTACACTGAGCCTGTCGAACGTGTTCGCAATGACAAGCAAAATTTCGAGAAACAATCTTTGATTGAAATCATAAATCAAGAAATAATTAAACTACAAAAAATAATTCCTCAAAATATTGTAAGCATCGACGAACGAAAAATTGAAGAAGTAATTGGCGAAATTCTAAAATCGGAAAAACTTACCATCGCAACCGCCGAAAGTTGCACTGGAGGAAACATTGCGAGTTTAATTACTTCTGTTTCTGGAAGTTCTGAATATTTTAAAGGCTCAGTTGTGTCGTATGCAAATGAAATTAAAATTCAAGAATTGAATGTAAATGCTCAAGATATTGAAAAATATGGAGCGGTGAGCCAACAAGTTGTTGAACAAATGGCAACAAATGTTCGTTCAAAATTCAATGTCGATTATTCAATTGCAACATCCGGAATTGCAGGACCAAATGGCGGAACAGCCGAAAAACCTGTTGGAACTGTTTGGATTGCTATTGCTTCAAAAAATAATGTGTATTCAGAAAAATTTCAATTGGGCGAACATCGCGGAAGAAACATAACAAGAGCCTCAAATACAGCCTTGAGTATGTTGAAGAAATTTATTAACGATTAATCGTTAAATATTTTTTTGCTAAAATATTTGATAAATTGAATAAAAATCACGTATTTTGCAGTTCTGTTTAAAAAAACGGTCTAAAAAAGATAAAAAATGTCAAGAATTTGTCAGATTACAGGAAAAAAAGTGATGGTGGGAAATAATGTATCTCACTCAAATAGAAGGACTAAGAGAAAATTCTATCCTAACTTATTCGTTAAAAAGTTTTATATGGAAGAAGAAAGTCGTTGGGTTACGTTGAAAGTATCGGCTTCGGCAATTCGTACCATTAGTAAAGTTGGCTTAAAAAGTGCACTAGAAACGGCTAAGCAAAAAGGATATTTAACAAGTTATTAATATTTAAGATATTAGACAATGGCAAAAAAAGGAAATAGAGTTCAAGCAATATTAGAATGCACTGAACACAAAGCATCAGGGATGCCTGGAACTTCAAGATACATCACTACTAAAAATAGAAAAAATACAACTGAGCGTCTTGAATTAAAAAAATACAATCCTGTATTGAAAAAAGTAACTGTTCACAGAGAAATAAAATAATTTGAATTATGGCAAAGAAAGTAGTGGCAACTCTTAAAAAAGAGGCAACAGGAAAAAGTATAACGAAAGTTATTAAAATGGTTAAGTCTCCAAAAACAGGAGCATATCAATTTAAAGAAGAGACAGTTTTTAATGATGATATTAAGGACTTTTTTGCAAAGAAGTAAAAAACATTTTTAATAATATTTTGGATTTAGCTTTTTCCATTTAATGGAGAAAGCTTTTTCTGTTTTTAAAACATTTAATTAAAAGGATATAGAGGTATCGAGAAATAAAGGTATAAAGGAAAAAATGGTTTCACTTTTCACTTTTAGTTTTTAACTCTTCACTTTTCACTCTTAACTTATAATAATGGCACTTTGGGGATTATTTTCAAAAGATAAAAAGGAAAACCTTAATAAGGGTTTGGAGAAAACAAAGGAGAGTGTTTTCAAGAAAATTGCTCGTGCTATTGTTGGTAAATCAAGAGTTGACGATGAAGTACTTGATAATCTTGAAGAAGTATTAATTTCATCGGATGTTGGAGTTAATACTACCATAAAAATTATTGAACGAATCGAGAAACGTACAGCTAACGAAAAATATATTAATACTGAGGAACTTAATAAAATTCTAAAAGAAGAAATTGCTTCGCTACTAGAAGAAAGTAATAGTGGTAATTCAGTCGAATATTCTATTCCAAAAGTCGATGGACCATATGTGATTATGGTGGTAGGCGTAAATGGTGTTGGAAAGACAACAACCATTGGTAAGTTAGCTTATCAGTTTAAAAAAATTGGGAAATCTGTTTATATTGGTGCTGCTGATACTTTTAGAGCTGCGGCAGTCGAACAATTGGTAATTTGGGCTGAACGAGTTGGAGTACCAATTGTTAAGCAAAAAATGGGTTCAGATCCAGCTTCAGTTGCTTTTGATACCCTAACCTCAGCCAAGGTAAACAATGCAGATATTGTAATTATTGATACTGCAGGAAGATTGCACAATAAAATTAATTTAATGCACGAGTTGTCTAAAATTAAAAACGTGATGCAAAAGGTAATTCCAAACGCTCCACATGAAGTTTTACTTATTTTAGATGGTTCGACCGGACAAAATGCTTTTGAGCAAGCCAAACAATTTACTATAGCAACTGAAGTTACTGCATTGGCTTTAACAAAGCTTGATGGTACTGCAAAAGGTGGCGTTGTAATTGGAATTTCCGATCAATTTAAAATCCCAGTAAAATACATTGGAATTGGCGAAGGAATTGAAGACTTACAAGTTTTTAATAAATACGAATTTGTAGATTCTTTGTTTAGTTAGTCAAAGATCTTTTATTTAAGCAAAATCAAAAATTGACTATATTTGTTATATGATAACAAGAAATGAAATATTAGCCAAGCTTAAAGATTTAAAACCAATCTTACGAAAAGATTATTCTGTAAAGGAAATAGGATTGTTTGGTTCATTTTCTGATAACACATTTTCGGATATTAGCGATATTGATATTTTGGTTGAATTCGAAAAACCAATTGGATGGAGATTTTTCACACTAGAACTATTTCTAGAAAAAACCTTTGGACGAAAAATTGATTTGGTTACTAAAAATGCTCTCAAAGAGCAAATAAAAGATCGTATTTTAAGTCAAGTTAAGTTTGTGTAATTGAAAAAAGAAAATCGTACATATTTTATGTATTTGGAAGATATTCTATCGTCGATTGATAGAATTCAAGAATATATTTCAGGTCTTGATTTTCAACAATTTAAAAAAGATTACAAAACAGTTGATGCTGTAATTCGTAATTTTGAAATTATTGGCGAAGCTTCTAAAAATTTACCTCAAAATATTAAAGAAAAATATCCAAATGTTCCTTGGATTGAAATGTATTTGCTCCGAAATAAAATTTCGCACGAATATTTTGGAGTCGATTACGAAATAATTTGGGATGTTGCTTATAATTATTTATCTGAAAACAGAACTCAAATTAAAGAAATTATTGAAAACGAAAAGTAATTTGAATTCATTTATTTTTCCTTTTTATCACAAAAAAATATGCAAAAAAAACTCAAAATAAACATTATTACACTTGGTTGTTCAAAAAATTTAGTTGAATCGGAATATTTGATGAATCAAATAAAGACCAATAAAATTGAAGTTTTTCACGATTCTGATAGAAAAGATTTTGATGCAGTAATTATAAATACTTGCGGATTTATTCTCGATGCAAAAGAAGAGTCGATTAATACAATTTTAGATTATATTGAATTAAAAGAGCAAGGCAAAATCAAAAAAGTTTATGTAATTGGTTGTTTATCTGAACGATATAAAGATGAATTGCGTGAGGAAATGCCAGAAGTTGATAAGTATTTCGGAAATGTAAATGTTGAGGAAATAATAAAGGAATTACAACTTGAATATAATGAAAAGACTCGCTTCAATAGAATTATTACAACTCCTAGTCATTATGCTTATTTGAAAATAGCTGAAGGTTGCGACAGAACTTGTTCGTTTTGTGCAATACCATTGATAAAGGGAGCTTACACTTCAAGACCGATTGAAGACATTGTAGCCGAAGCAAAATATTTAAAATCGAAAAAAGTTCGCGAAATAATACTTATTGCTCAAGATTTAACCTATTATGGTTATGATTTGAAATCGAAAGTGCTGTTGCCAGAACTTGTTAAAACTCTTGCTGAATCAAACGACTTTGATTGGATCCGATTGAATTATGCTTATCCTGCAAAATTTCCAACAGAAATAATTCAAATTATGAAAGAATATCCGAATGTTTGCAGGTATTTAGATATTCCATTACAACACATAAACGACGGTATTTTAAAAAATATGCGAAGAGGAATGGGGGCAAATGAAACCATAAAACTTCTTGAATACATTCGCAAGGAGATTCCTGAAATTGCTTTACGAACCACTTTCTTAGTTGGTCATCCTGGCGAAGGACAAAAAGAATTCGATGAGCTCAAAAAATTTGTGCAAGATTTTAAATTCGATAGAATGGGTGTATTTGCTTATTCGCACGAAGAAAATACCTATGCAGCAAAGAAATATAAAGATTTGATTTCAGATGAAGTAAAGCAAAAGAGAGTAGAAGAATTGATGGAAATTCAACAAAATATATCTTACGATAAAAATAAGGCAAAATTGGGTAAAGTCTATAAAACAATTATCGACCGAGAAGAAAGTGAATATTATGTAGGAAGAACAGAATTTGATTCGCCAGAAGTTGATAATGAAGTGGTGATTTTCAAAAACAAAGCAAGCTTAAAAGTAGGCGAGTTTTACGATTTAGAAATTACTGCATCGGCTGAATTTGATTTGTATGCCGAACCATTAAAATAATATAGTTCATTTATCCTGCAATGCTAAATGTTTTTAACCGTTTAGCATTGTTAATGACAACTCCACTTTTAACAATTTCAATGGTATTTTCGTTTTTCAATTCCGACAAAATTCTTACGGCGTTTTCGGTCGAAACACCTGCCATTTCAGCTAAATCTCGCCTTGTAATGTGCGAAGGAATTTCGTTTTGATTAAAAAGTTCGTGTAAATACAAAAGCGTATCGGAAATTCTGCCTAGGGCTTGCTTATTGGCCAACGAAGACATTCTATGAAAGATTTGTTCGTGAAAATCACAAAACCATGATAAAACAGTTCTCTGAAATCTTTGATTAGTATTGAAAATATCAATAAAAACCTCTTTATTAATCAAATATACGCTTGAGTTGGTTAAGGCATTCACCGAAAAATGATAATAATCTTTTCCAAACAGAGACGATAATCCATAAAACTCGAAAGGTCTATCTACTTTGAAAATATAATTTTTGTCTTGTACTCCTTCGATGTATGATTTTACCGTTCCTTCAATCAACAAAACAACATAGCTTGATAAGGTGCCTTGTTTACAAATTGTTTCGCCCTTTTTAAATTCAATTCGTGTTTGACAAAGTTTAGCTATTTCGCTTTTGTTAAGGTGAACTGATTTTAACCACTCAGTAAGGTTATCTTCTTTAGTTATATCTTCGTTTTGCTTAAGTGCTTTAAGTTCTGTAAGCGACGCACGAAGATTTTTATAATTGATAAAGTCGCTGAATTTTTCGCTAATCGTACTCAATAGTTTTAATTCTTCGGGCAAAAAAATTCTTTTACGTTCAAGCTTTACAGGCTTTATATAAAATATTTGAATTTCGCCAAGTATTTGACTGTCAATTATAATTGGAGTTGTAATTTTTAATTCAGTTCGTTTAAAGCCTTCCGACTCCCATTCTTTATCTTTGTAAATAAACTTGATTTTGCAAATATCGGTAAACTGAAAACCATTTGGAATTACTTCAATTAAGCGATTAATTGTTTCGTCAACTTCAGAATCGAAATGACGTAAAATAGTGTCAATTTCGTAAACACAATTTAGTTCTTTTGTGCGTTCGTTTAATTGATAAAGTACTGATTTTATGTCTTTTTCTTGCAAATTCATGTATTGTTTTGTGAATATTGTAATTCGTTTGCAAAAATATTAAATTATATATCATTTATGTTTTTTTTACTCAAATATTGATAAATATCAATTGAAAACACGTAAAACGTCAATTATTATTCTTTATATACTACTTTGCATAGTATTACTTTTGAATCGTTAATTAAGTTTATATACACTTATGTAATATTTTAAGTAGAGTCTTCGTCTGATTTATGTTGAATGAGGGCTCTTTTTGTTTATTAATTAAGATATATAAATGTTTTTTTGAAACGCAATTATAATTTAAATACTAACTTAAAATCTTTATTATGAATGTTGACAAATTAATGCTTGACTTAGAAAAGAAACACCCAGGTGAGGTGGAATATTTACAAGCTGTTAGAGAAGTTTTAGAATCAATCGAAGATGTTTACAATCAAAATCCTCAATTCGATGCTGCTGGTATTATCGAAAGAATAGTTGAGCCAGACAGAATTTTATCATTCAAAGTACCTTGGACTGATGATCATGGCAAAGTACATGTAAATCTTGGATACCGTATTCAATTCAACAACGCAATTGGACCTTACAAAGGTGGTTTACGTTTTCACCCAAGCGTTAACTTAAGTATATTAAAATTCTTAGGTTTTGAACAAATTTTCAAAAACAGTTTGACAACATTACCTATGGGTGGTGGTAAAGGTGGTTCTGACTTTGATCCTAAAGGAAAATCAAATGCAGAAGTTATGCGTTTTTGCCAATCTTTCATGTTGGAATTAAAAGCTATTATAGGTCCCGAAACTGACGTTCCTGCTGGTGACATAGGAGTTGGTGGACGCGAAATAGGTTTCTTATACGGAATGTATAAAAAATTAGCAAAAGAACATTCAGGAGTATTAACAGGAAAAGGTTTAAATTGGGGTGGTAGTTTAGTTCGTCCAGAAGCAACAGGTTTTGGCAACGTATATTTTGCTCAAGAAATGTTAGCAACTAAAGGCGAATCGTTTAAAGGAAAAATAGTTGCTATTTCTGGTTTTGGTAATGTTGCTTGGGGTGCTGCATTGAAAGCTACTGAATTAGGTGGTAAAGTTGTTACTATCTCTGGTCCTGATGGATATATTTACGATAAAGCTGGAATTTCTGGTGACAAAATTAAATATATGTTAGAACTTAGAGCTTCTAATAACGATATCGTTAAACCATATTCTCACGAGTTTGCAGGTTCAGAATTCCATGCAGGAAAAAAACCTTGGGAAGTAAAATGCGACATTGCATTACCTTGTGCAACTCAAAACGAGTTACGTAAAGAAGATGCATTGAATTTAGTTAAAAACGGATGTATTTGTGTAAGCGAAGGTGCAAATATGCCTTGTACACCAGAAGCAGTTGAAATTTTCCACGAACACAAACTTTTGTTTGGTCCTGGTAAAGCAGCTAATGCAGGAGGTGTTGCAACTTCAGGTTTAGAAATGTCACAAAACTCAATGAAATTAAGTTGGACAGCTGAAGAAGTTGATGCAAAATTACATGGAATTATGAGAAGCATTCATGGTGCTTGCGTTAAATACGGAAAAGAAGGAAACGGTTATGTTGACTATGTAAAAGGAGCTAACATTGCTGGTTTCTTGAAAGTAGCAAATGCTATGTTAGATCAAGGGTTAGTTTAATTGTATTTTTTTGATTTGAAAAGGTCGCTCAATTTTGAGCGACCTTTTTTTTTGAAATTACAAAATTTCAATATTTTCTTGATTGGTAATTTTTTCGCAGTAATGACATTTCAGCGAAACATCTTGCTTCGATGTAATTGTAAATTTAGTTGTAATCGATTCGTGATTTGTGATGCATTTAGGATTAACGCATTTAACAATTCCAATAATTTTTTCGGGAACTTCGACTACTTTTTTCTCAATAACAACGTAATCTTTAATAATGTTGAGTTTTGCATCTGGAGCAATTAAAGCTATTTTATTTATTTCGTCTTTTTCAAAATATTTTTCCGATATTTTAATAATTCCTTTTAGCCCAAGTTTTTTACTTTCGAAATTTGTTCCAAAAGTGATATGATTATCGATTTTATCAAGGTTTAAAATTGATATTACCTTGAAAACACTTTTTGCGGGAATATGGTCGATTACAGTTCCATTTTTTATGGCACTTACTTTTAATTCTTTAATATCTTTCATTGTTCAAGGATTTTATAATTTATACTAAACCTAAAATTGCAGCCAAAATTGCTTGGCGAGTGTAAACGCCATTTAATGCTTGTGTGAAATAGTATGCTTGAGTAGTATCGTCAACATCGGGATGAATTTCATTAACGCGTGGGAGTGGGTGCATTACTTTCATATTTGGCTTTGTGCCTTCTAAGTGCTTTTTACGTAAGATGTACGCATTTTTAACTCTTTCGTACTCGATTGGGTCAGAAAATCTTTCACGTTGAATTCTGGTTACGTAAACAATATCGGCATTTTTGATATTATCTTTCATTTCTTCGTGTTCGTCGTATTTAACACCTTTGTTGTCGAGATACATTTTGTATTCTTTAGGCATTTGTAAAAATTTTGGAGACACGAAGTTGAATGATGGATTAAAATCAGATAAAGCCATAGCTAATGAATGAACAGTACGTCCGTATTTTAAATCTCCAACAAGACAGATGTTTAAATTTTCAAGTTTGCCTTGAGTTTTTTTAATAGAATATAAATCTAATAGAGTTTGAGTAGGATGCTGATTAGCTCCGTCTCCAGCATTAATCACAGGTACTTTTGATACTTCGCTTGCGTATCTTGCACTTCCTTCAATTGGGTGTCGCATTACAATTACGTCGCTGTAATTTGCTACAGTTCTGATGGTGTCGTTTAGACTTTCGCCTTTCGATACGCTTGATGACGATGCATCGGTAAATCCAATAATTTTCCCACCTAATTTGCATACCGCACTTTCGAAGCTAAGGCGAGTTCTTGTCGATGGCTCAAAAAATAACGTGGCAACTACTTTTCCTTTCAAAATATCTTGAACAGGATTTGCTTCAAATTTTTCAGCCAAATCAAGAATTCTTAAGCATTCTTCTTTGGTAAAATCGTTGATGGAAACTAAACTTTTGTTTTTCATCTAATATGATAGTTTTTAGTGAGTTATTGGAATGTAAAAATACTTAAGATATATCAAGATATATAGCAAGAATGATATGTTTTATAATTAAAAAATCTTCACCGAAAGAATAAAAATTTAGCTTAAATTTGTCTTCTTTTCTTCTCTGTTTTTCTTACAGATTTTCCATTAAATATTTACATAATTTTTCGTTTGATTCAATATCTTTTTTTGATGCAATTTCATTAGCCGAATGCGGGTTTGTAGTAGGAATTCCAATAAAACACCAATCAATTGGGTAGGGAGATTTCTGAATTTCCGAGCCATCACTTCCTCCAGAGTCTTCTACTTCCAACTGATAAGGAATGTTACTGTTTTTAGCCAAGTATATAACTTCATTTATAAATTTTCGACGAGGGATGTATTGGTCTCGAATTGAAATAACTGCTCCACCATCGTGTTTCACGCCTTCGCTTACCCAAGTTGTATCTAAAATAATCGCTTTCTGTATATTGAAATTTTCGTAAATTATTTTTGATAATATCGAAACAGAGCCACCCCCATGTTCTTCCCAGCATGTAAAAGCAATGATTCCGCTTTCCATTGTCTCTGCAATTGCTAATGCATTTCTAATTCCTAAACGATTGTCGAGCGAACACGATTCAATATATTTTCCGGTTGATTTGAATTTGTTTTTAAATGTTAGACTAGTTCCTACATCAATTGTTCTTGAAAAATTACATTTCATTGAGCCTGAATTATGCTCAATATTCAATTTACATTCAATTTTGCCATGACTATCTTTACCAACAAGTGTATCGTTGTTTTTTGCATCTGGACTACCAATCTTAATCAATTCGTTGTTGTAGCGAACTGTGAATCCGACTGAATCCATGTGAACAAAAATAGCTGTGTGCGGTTTTCCAAATACTAATAAAATACAATCTTGAATATCGTTATCATCAACAACTGTGGGCTGAACTTTCCAATTTAATTTATGGTTTTGAACATACTCAAGAATAAATTCTTTAAGTTTATACTCTTCACCTGAAGGGGCATGAATTCCACACAATTCTTTTAGTAGTTCCATAATATCAAATGGTTTCTAAGTAGTTGCACTTTACTGTTTCGATTTTTTCCAATTTGTCGATTACACCCATAATCAACGATTTACGAACCGATATTTTTATCGTGCAATTTATTTCAAATATTGTTTCAAGTTGTGGGATATTATCGTCTTTAATGATTTTCATTACATCAGGCATGGCTTGATATTCATAATTTATTTGCCAAATATCATTCACGGTTTTTTCAATGATATTTGTATTTTTTATAGCTTCAGCTGCTGCTGTACGATAAGCATTTATTAGTCCTCCTACACCCAATAAAACACCTCCGAAATAGCGAACGACAACAATTAAAACATTAGTTAAATCGTGAGATTGAATTTGACCAAGTATTGGTTTTCCTGCCGAATTTGAAGGTTCTCCATCGTCATTCGTCCTGAAAATTTCTTTTTTGTATCCCAAACGATACGCATAACAATGATGTCGTGCATCGTGATAATCTTTACGCAATTTTGCTTGAATATCTTTAATTTCATTTTCTGAATATACTGCATAAGCAAAGGCTATAAATTTACTCCCCTTGTCTTTGTATATTCCTTGCGATGGTTGCGAAATAGTTTTATAAGTATCTTGTATCGACATTATAAATTTGTCAAAATGAATAGTGAAATTAGTGATAAAAATATGCCTATCCAATTTAAAATCGAAACTTTTTCTTTAAAAAAGCTAATTGCAGCAATTACCGAAAATATTACAATACTTAAATTGTTAATACTAAAAACAATAGAACTATCCATTCCACTCTCGTTTAATGCAATAAGCAAAAAATACATTGAACCAAAATTTGCCAATCCAAGTAATATTCCTACAAACCAAACTCTAGGTCTTAAAAAATTTTTCAAAATTGCTGAATTGAAAAGACACAATATAATTCCTATAATTCCAGCAAAAGAAAAAGATAAACCCGAGAAAATAGAATACATATCGGAAGTTAAATATGTGGTTTGAGTGTATTTTATAATTGAATCAAGAATTCCGATTCCAAAAAATAGAGTTAGTGGAAGGATTATGTTTTTTAGTTCAAATCCTTTGTTTTTAATAATTGATAATATGATTGATGAAACTCCAAGGATTATTGCTATTATTTTAATCCATGTCATGGTTTCATTATAGTAAATAATTGAAAAGAGAATAGGAATTATTACAGAGATTTTACTGGCAATAGAAGTAATGGTTATTCCCGCTTTTTGAGATGAAAGACCAATGGTATAAAACAATATTATAAGCATTACTCCTAAAATAATACTGTTGATTAACCAATTTGATTCAAGTATTTCGCTTATAGAAATGCTTGTTTTGCTTAGATATAAACCTGTAAAAGAAGCAACAATGTAATTGATAACTATTACATTAAAAATTCTAATTTTTAATTTTTCAAGTAATTTGAAAATAATTAAAATTAGTGTCGAAGAGAGTATGCTAAGTATCAGATAAAACATTCAACGCAATTTATTTTTTTATGACTACAAAAGTAAATTATTAATTTTAATCGATGAGAAAAAATGAGTACTAAACCTTTTTTGCTGTTTTATTCCACATTTGAAATTGAAATTTTTAAACATTGTTTTTTAAAATATTGACAAACGAAAGAACCAACTACTAAAAAAAACATAAATAAATTTATAACTTTACGGTTGAAATTTTAAAAATAAAATCGAAAAATGAAACAGTTTATATTATTTTCAATAGCGATGGTTTTCTCGCTGGGAGCTTTTTCGCAAGATAATCCGACTGCAATTCAAAATCCTGATACAACATTGGTAGTAGCTGAAAATCAGGAAGCAGAACTTGCTTACAATAACGGAATAGCAAGTTTTAAAAATAAAGACTATAAAAGTGCTGTCGATTTTTTTAATCAGGCAATTGGTTTTCGTCCTGAATTTTCACAAGCATATTTTAATCGAGGAAGTGTGAAAATGGAATTAAAAGAGTTTGAAGCAGCTATTTTAGATTTTAATATGGCAATTCAGTATGCCGATAGCGTCCCAAATCCTTATTTTGCAAGAGCTCAAGCAAATTATGCATTAAATAAATTCGACGAAGCTTTCGACGATTATACACTGGCTATTGACAAAGGTTTTAAAGATGTAAAAGCCTATTATTATAGAGGTGTAATAAATTTTCAACGCAATAAATATGAAGAAGCAATAGCTGATTTCTCGCAGGCGATAAGCATTGATCCGACTTTTGCTTATGCATATAATGATAGAGGCAGTGCTAAACGAAAAAATAACGATATTGATGGTGCAATAGAAGATTATGAAAAAGCAGTAAAAGTTGACTCAAAATTTGCGTTGGCATATAATAATTTAGGAACCGCTAAACGCAAAAAAGGCGATTTTGACGGAGCTATAATCGATTATGGAATGGCAATAAAGCACAAACCCGATTATCACATTGCATATAATAATAGAGGAAGTGCTAAGTACGACAAAAAAGATTATGACGGAGCTTTGAAAGATTTTTCTGAAGCCTTGAAACTTAAAAACGATTATGTGTATGCAATTAATAATATTGGCACTGTAAAAATCAAACAAAAAGAATATGAGGCTGCGAAAACTGAATTTTCAAAAGCAATTGATATTGACGGTAATTATGGCGATGCATATTTGAATAGAGGTGTAGCAAAAGAAGAACTTCGAGATTTAGAAGGAGCATGCCGTGATTGGAAAAAAGCTGATGAATTAGGAGTTAAAAATGCTTCAATTTATTTACAAGATTGTAACGAATTTTAAAAGATTGAAATACATGAAAACATTATATACAGTATTCGCTTTTTTGTTTTTATCAAACATAATTTTCGCTCAAAATGTTGAATTCGATAAAGATAATTTTTCAAGCGATAAAGAAGGTTTTAAAGAAGCCTATAAAAATTTAAAAGAAGGAGATAAGCAATATGCTTACGGAGCTTCGGGCACATATGTATTAGCATTGGAATACTTCTTATTGGCACAAAAATTTAATCCTAATAATGCCGATTTGAATTATAAAATTGGCTCCTGCTATTTGTACTCAAACATGGAAACCCGAAAATGTCTTCAATACTTCAAAAAAGCCCTTGAACTTAAAAATACTGTTGCACCTGATATTTTTTATATGTTAGGTCGGGGATATCACCTTAATTACGAATTCGATGAAGCCATAAAATATTACGAAAAACATAGAAATATGCTTTCTCCGAAAGACTTGGAACTTGAAAGAAAAAATATAACCAAAAAAATTGAAGAGTGTAATGTAGGAAAACAATTAGTTAAAGAACCGGTTCGTGTATTCATCGATAATGTTGGAGAAGAAATAAATTCAAGATATCCAGAGTATAGTCCACTTATTTCAGCAGATGAGTCGATGATGATTTTTACTTCACGACGTGAGAATACAACAGGAGGAAGTCGCGATTTAGGCGATCAGCAATTTTACGAAGATATCTATGTATCGTATCAAAGTGAAAATGGGAAATGGTCTCCAGCTGTTAATATGGGAAAACCCTTAAATAGCGATAAAAACGATGCAACTGTTGGACTTGCTCCTGATGGACAGCAATTATTCATTTTCATGGAAGGCGATATTTATAAGTGCGAATTAAAAGGAGCAGAGTGGTCTTCACCGAAATCTTTGCCTAATTCAATTAATACCGAAGAACGAGAAGGAGATGCAAGTTTTTCATATAATGGAAAGACAATGTACATCGCCAGCGAAAGAACCGATAAAACTTTCGGAGGTTTTGATATTTATACAAGTACACAAAGCGAAAAAGGAAAATGGCAAGATGCCGAAAACATGGGAAGCGTAATAAATACAGAGTACGATGATCGCAGCGTGTTTATGCATCCTGATGGACGAACTTTATATTTCAGTTCACGTGGGCATAATACTATGGGCGGATTTGATATTTTTTATACAACTAAAGACGATGACGGTTTTTGGACAAAACCTATAAATTTGGGTTATCCGATAAATACCCCCGACGATGATCTATTCTTTGTACTTTCGGCAAGTGGAAAACATGGTTATTATGCTTCGGCAAAAGAAGGTGGTGTGGGAACATATGATATTTATATGATAACATTCAGAGGTCCCGAAAAACCTATTGTTCAAAACAACGAAGATAATCTTATAGCAAGCATTGCAAATCCGATTAGTGAGGTAATCATCGAGGAAAGTGTTGAAATTAAAACGATGAGATTGACGATTTTAAAAGGAACTGTTAAAGATGCTATTTCGTTAAACCCAGTTGAAGCCTCAATCGAAATTGTGGATAACGAAAAAAATGAAATTATTTCTACATTCATGTCGAATAGTGCGACAGGTAAATATCTTGTTTCGTTGCCATCAGGTAAAAATTACGGAATCGCCGTCAAAGCTGATGGATATTTGTTCCATTCTGAAAATTTTGATATTCCTGAAGCGACTAATTATCAGGAAATAACTAAAGATATTTTGTTAAACAAAATGGCTGTGGGATCTAAAATTGTTCTGAAAAATATTTTCTTCGATTATGCAAAGGCTACGCTTCGTGCTGAATCAAATGCTGAACTTGATAGACTTATAGCGGTGTTGACTGAATATCCGAACATAAAAATTGAAATTTCTGGTCATACCGATAACTTAGGAACGTTGCAACTAAACACAAAATTATCGGAATCAAGAGCAAAAGCCGTAGTTGATTATTTAATTATGAAAGGTGTTAGTACCAGCCGATTGCAATACAAAGGTTATGCTTATTTAGAGCCAATAGCAACAAACGAAACCGAAGAAGGGCGTCAAGAAAATCGTAGAGTGGAATTTAAAGTGCTTAGTAATTAGAGAAAGTTTATAGGTTTTTAGGTTTATAATTTGAGAGGTTGATGAAATACAGTTTTGAAAATTTGGAAGTTTGGCAAAAATCAAGAATACTTGTTCAAAGTATTTATAAACTTACGGCTAGTTTTCCAAGTGATGAAAAATATGGATTGTCAACTCAACTTAGGCGAGCGAGTGTTTCTATAAGCAGTAATATTGCTGAAGGAAGTACTCGTTGGAGCAAAAAAGACCAAGCTCGTTTTTATGAAATAGCATTTGGAAGTTTAATCGAAGTGCGAAATCAACTAATATTATCAAATGATTTAAAACATATAGATGATAAACAACTAAATGATTTGAGAGAGCAAATTGAAACTATTGGACGAATGCTTAATGCTTTGCACAAATCGCAAAATAAACCTATAAACAAATCAACTTCTCAACCCATTAACAATTAAAACAAAAACAATATAAACAAATCAACTTATAAACTTTAAATTATGAAACATACCGCATTTACTAAAATTCATGAGAAATTTGGAGCTAAAATGCTACCATTTGCTGGATTTTATATGCCGATAGAATTTACCGGTATTAATGACGAGCACATAACTGTTCGTGAAAAACTAGGTGTTTTTGACGTTTCTCATATGGGCGAAATTTGGGTTAAAGGTCCAAAAGCATTAGATTTTATTCAAAAAGTAACTTCAAATGATGCCTCTCAATTATTTGATGGAAAAGTTCAATATTCTTGTTTCCCGAACGGAAAAGGAGGAATTGTTGACGATTTATTAGTTTATAAAGTTAACAATGAAACATATTTGTTAGTTGTAAATGCTTCAAATGTTGAAAAAGATTGGAATTGGTTAGTAAAACAAAATACCGATGGAGCAATATTGTATAATGCTTCTGATGAAATTGCACAATTAGCAATTCAAGGTCCATTAGCATTAAAAGCAATGCAAAAATTGACTAGCACTCCAGTTGAAGATATGGAATATTATACTTTCAAAAAATTAGAATTTGCAGGCGTTAAAGATGTTATTTTTGCTACAACCGGCTACACTGGTTCAGGTGGATGCGAAATTTATTTTGCAAATGAAGATGGAGAAAAAATATTTAATGCAGTAATGGAAGCAGGTAAAGAGTTTGGAATTAAGCCAATTGGTCTAGCTGCACGCGATACCTTAAGATTAGAAATGGGATTTTGCTTATATGGAAACGATATTAACGACACAACTTCGCCAATTGAAGCAGGTTTGGGTTGGATTACAAAATTTACCGATAGCAAAAATTTTATCGATAAGGATTTGCTTTTAAAACACAAAAACGAAGGAACCAGCCAACGACTTGTTGGCTTTGAAATGATTGACAGAGGAATTCCACGTCATGATTACGAAATTGCTGATGCAAGTGGAAAAATAATTGGAAAAGTTACTTCAGGAACCATGTCTCCAATGATGAAAGTAGGAATAGGAATGGGATATGTGCAAAAAGATTTTGTAAAAGCAGGAACCGAAATCTTTGTAGTAATTCGAGGAAAATTAATTAAAGCAAAGGTCGTAAAACTACCTATTTATAAAGGCTAATAGCTTTTAAATTTATTTTTATGAAGTAACAAACTGATATTTATACCAGTCTTTGTTACTTCATAACTTTATCACTTCATTACTTTTTTTAAAAATTAGCACATTAAAATTATGATAGTTGTGACAACAAATGAAATAAAAGGACGTGAAATAATTGAACATATTGGAATTGTCCGTGGAAGCACAGTTCGAGCGAGAAATATTGGACGAGATATTTTTGCAGGTTTAAAAAATATTATTGGTGGTGAAATCGAAGAATATACTCAACTATTAGCTGATTCAAGAGAACAAGCCTTACAAAGAGTAATTCAAGATGCAAAACGACTGAATGCCGACGCAATTGTCGGAATTCGTTTTACAACTTCGGGAGTTATGCAAGGTGCTGCCGAAATTTTGGCATACGGAACGGCTGTTAAACTTAGATAACTAGATTATGATTTTTGCTCTATTCCGACTAGTCCCATTTATAATTTTGGGACTAATTATTTATTTTATAGTCAAAAGACTTAAAAATAAAGACGATGAAACTTTCGAAAAACGAAACAATTAATGGCATATTCGTACGAATATCCACGCCCTGCTGTTACGGTAGATTGTATTATTATTAGAAATACACTAAAGCCCGAAATTCTTTTAATCAAACGAAAATTTGAACCATTCAAAGATTCGTGGGCTTTGCCCGGTGGTTTTGTTGATTCGAATGAAACGCTTGAACAAGCTGCAATACGCGAACTTGAAGAAGAAACAAATATTACGGATATTGACCTTCTGCAAATGCATGCATTTAGCGAACTAAACCGAGATCCAAGAGGACAAACCATTTCAATCGTTTTTTATGGCTTTACACACTCCTCGCATGTTGCAGTTGCAAACGACGATGCAAAAGAAGTAAATTGGTTTTTGCTAAATAAATTGCCCGAATTGGCGTTTGACCACGCTGAAATAATTAACAGATTTACAAAAACAATCATATGATGTACGTAAGACCAAAAAAGAAACTAGGGCAACACTTTTTAATTGATAAAAATATTGCTGAGAAAATTGTAAACAGTCTTCTGGCAACTGAGGTTGAAAAAGTTATTGAAATAGGTCCCGGCACGGGAGTTTTGACCTCTTTTTTGATAAAACGAGAGAATTTAGACGTAACATATATTGAGGTTGATACAGAATCGGTTGCTTATCTTAAACGAGAATTTCCGACAATAAAAGAGAAGATAGTTGAAGGCGATTTTTTAGATGTAGATTTAGCAAAATTACTAACCAAAAAGACGGCGATTATTGGAAATTTTCCTTACAATATTTCGAGCCAAATATTTTTTAAAGTTTTAAAATTTCGAGAGAACATTCCTGAGGTTGTATGTATGATTCAAAAAGAAGTTGCCGAACGAATTGCAACTAAACCGGGGTCAAAAAAATATGGAATTTTAAGTGTCTTGCTTCAAGCATTCTACGATATTGAATATTTGTTTACGGTTAATGAACAAGTGTTTAACCCGCCTCCGAAAGTGAAATCGGCTGTAATTCGATTTACTCGAAATAAAAGGGAAAGTTTAGGCTGTGACGAAGCTTTATTTATTAGTCTTGTAAAAATGGCTTTTAATCAACGACGAAAAATGTTGTCGAATGCTCTAGGCAGTCTGAATTTTGAGAACAAACAAGACATTAAATACATGCCAATGCGAGCCGAACAACTAAGTGTTGACGAATTTATTGAACTTACGAATTTGGTCGTTGTAAAAGAAAACAATTAAAACATTTGATTTAGATTTTTGGATTCGAAAAGCGAAAGACGCCCTGTATTTCTATCATTTGCAGATGAATCTATTTTGAAGTAAGCAACTGTTTCAGCCAATTGTAGTGCTTTTTCAGACAGTTTTTCGGAAGAAGTAGCCATTTCTTCAGAAGATGCTGCATTTTGTTGGGTTACCTTATTAAATTCATTAATAGCATTATTTACTTGGCTAGCTCCAGAATTCATTTCCATACTTGCAGCAGCTATTTCTTGTACTAATTTTGATGTTTTTTGAATATTCGGTACAATATCTTCTAATAATTTTCCGGCTGTTTCAGCTATTTGAACACTATTTCTAGTAATTTCCGTAATTTCATTTGCTGCAATATGACTTCTTTCCGCCAATTTACGAACTTCGGCAGCAACAACCGCAAAACCTCTACCATGCTCGCCTGCACGTGCTGCTTCTACGGCTGCATTCAAAGCCAAAATATTTGTTTGAAATGCGATGTCTGTAATAATTGAAATTTTTCCAGCAATTTTCTTCATTGCCGTAACTGTTTGATTTACAGCATTACTACCATCTTGAATTTCGCTTGCTGCATGTTGTGATATTTTTTCAGTTTGTTGTGCGTTTTCGGTATTTTGTTGAATGTTTGCAACCATTTGTTCCATTGAACTCGAAACTTGTTCAACCGATGCTGCTTGTTCACTTGCTCCTTGTGAAACGGTTTGAGCATTTGCATTCATTTCTTCCGACGAACTTGAAATACTATCAGCTCCGTCAACTATTTCGCCAATAATATTTCTCAAGTTTGAAGTCATATTTCTTAGATTTTCGGCTAATTCTCCAATTTCATCATTTTGATTTATGTCGATTGTTGCAGTTAAATTACCTTGTGCAATTGATTTGGCAAAATCAACACTCTTAATAATGGGTTGAGTTATTGTTCTAATTGTAATGGTGCTAACAATTATAGAAAGTGCAATTAAAATTATACCCAATAAATAAATGAAAAATTCTAATCGACCAAATGAACTTTGCATCTTAGTGGTTCCTTCATCGGCTTTTTTACTAAAAGCATGATTTAGTTCATCAAGCTTTACTAAAATATTATCAGATAAGACAATTACATCGCCACCAACTTCTACTCTCGGAGTGATTTCAAATAAAATCATCAAATCTTCATAGGCCAAAAAGTTATTTAACGACGACATTATTTGTTTATGCTCTTCAAATAATGTATTTATTTGAACAACAATTTCTGAATAAGTATTTTTGTCTTGTTCGCTCCAATTTTCAGAAAGTTTGTTAATTCTTTCATTTAACTCAGGAAATGATTTAGTATGAATTTTAGTTAATTCAAGTTTATCGGGCGTATCTTCTTTTTTATCTATAAAAACCCAATTTTTTATCAGCATTTTCGAGCTACTGATTACATTATACAATTCGCCGATTGATTCGGAAGAAGGGTTGTAAATTTCGGTAATATCTTCATTAATAGATTTGCTGTTATTTAGAGTAAAAGCTGTCATTAAACTGCTAGCAATAATAGCTACTGTTAAAATCCCAAAACCGAGAGCTATTTTTTTTCCGATAGTTAATTTCATAATCTTGATGTATATTTTTAGTTAACAAGAATCGCAAGTTGAGAAAGTGCATCAGCGACATTTAGTTTTTGACTTTTCGCATTTGCTTTGTTTAATTCGAATTTTAATTTTCCGTCAACGGTAACAAAATTTATGGCTGATCCTGCTTTTGCTCCTCCATCGCAACTCGAAACAATTAGAGTACTATTTCCTCCAATTTTCCCTTTTACTTCACCAAGCGAACCTTTTTTTGAAGAAGGAACATAAATTACATGGCATTTTCCCATTTCTCCGACCGAAGCATATTTTTTAACAACAATTTTTTGACTACCAACAGTTTTTGATGCAGCCATCGTGTTTAGTTCACTTTCAATAGGACTACTGCCTAAAATTCCAATTATAAAATCACCTGATTTATCTGTCGCAGGCCATTCTATATATTTTGAAACAAATTGGTATATGAAAACCGATTCCATTTTTTCAGTTTGTGCATTTGCTGTGTTAAAATGAAATATGCAAATTGCTAAGAAAATGAAGATATTTTTCATCTTTATTTTATTTAAAATTAAAATTATACGCAATTTTTAATACAATCTCTCTACTTGTTCCTGGATAGGGCGAATGCCAATTGTTATATGCTTGAATGTATGAAAATTTTGTATTTAAAATATCATATACTCCAATCCCAATATTTAGACCTTTGGTGAATAAATTATTATAACTTATGAAAATATTTGCCAATAACACTTGGGGGTGTTCGGAAATTATTTCCGTTTCGGTTAAATCAAGATTGGCATAACCATAACGCTTACTCATGAAAATTACAGATGGATTTATGCTAAAATTTTTGTTGATTTTAAAAGAGCTATTTAGTGTTATTTTGTGTTGGGGGGCTGCTAACAAAGCGTTTTCGTTTCCTGGTACCGAAAATGTTTCAACTTTATTTAGTGATTTTGCAGTATAAAATGAATAATTTGTGGTTATGTATCCCCATTTATCTCTGATTTTATATTCTAAATCAACTCCTCTTGTTCCTGCTTGTTCGGCATTATAATAACCTTCTGATTCTGTTTCGCTATCGTAAAAATATATAATAGGGTCTTGTGTTATAATGTTAAATAAATTTGCTGTTACAAACATTTTTTCTGCAAGTTTATATCCAATTTCAAATTCAATTACATTTGTTTTTTCGGGCAAAATATTTGGTGCCACATCAATAAATCCAGTATCTGAAAGCAAATATGCAACATTCATATTTTCAACTCCTGGAGCTCTAAAAGCCTGAGAGTATAATAATTTGAAATGGAAGTTATTAATAGTTTTTGTTAAGCCAATTCGTGGAGAATAGGCTGTTTCAACTAAACTGTGTTTATCCATTCTTCCGCCAAGGGTAACATTTACAAATTTTGTTTTTAATAACGCTTGTGCGAAAAACGATAAGTTGTTGTATTCAAATTTTGATTGGTCATTATAAAATGTACTCCCATCTAAATAATTTGCAATGTCATTTGAAAACTCACCTCCTGCAATAATGTTAATTTTGTCGTTTATATCGTAGGATGATGTTATGTTGCCCAAAATTTTCTCACATTGAATTTGATAAGGAAATGCAGATGAGTTTAAAGAATACCAAGGTAATTGATTTTTATAATTAAATTTAGGTGTAATGGTTAAATTTTCGTTTACTTTTAAATCATATTTTATTTCGGCAAACATATTTTTGAAATTCAAATCGTATGAATCTGGGTATATTGCATCGAACAATGAAACAGTATTTGCTTTGTAATTATCGTAAATAAAGCGTGTTTTCAAGTTTTTATAATTTAATCCAACATTTAAATTTGTTGGATTTGTAAGCCCGCCTCCTTTTGACATATCAAAAGTATTTCCATAAATATCAGTATAAGTTTGGTCGCTTCGGTTTCCTTCTCCAATAAATCCTAATAAACTGATTTCAAAATCTTTAATTTTTTTACCAAAATTCAAATTAACATTTCTCCGAGCGTAGGTTTTTTCCATTTGACCGTATGTCCCTTTTACCGAAAATCCATTAATTTCATCAGCAGTTTTGGTTATAATGTTAATTACTCCTAATTCAGCATAGCCACCATAAATAGAAGAGCCAGGTCCTCTAATTACTTCAATTCGTTTTATTTGATCAATATTGTAATGATTTCCGAATTGTTGAGAAGAATATGCTTGTTCGTTCATTTCTTGACCATCAATAAGGAGTAATATCTTGCCATCGTGTCCCCAGCTTCCTCGCATTCCAATTCCAACTGTTCCTTGAACGTCCATAGCGAAAAATATTCCAGGAACTAATCTCAACACATCAACTAAATCTCTAGCTCCTGAATTTTGAATTTCTTCTTCGGTAATTATAGTAATAATACCTGGCGATTCTCTAAGTGTTAAGGCTTTTTTTGAGGCTACAGTTATTTCTATGTTCATAAGTTCTTCTAAACTCATATCGAAAATATCTGTTTTTATACTGTCTGTTTGTGCAAAAATATTTGAAATAACAAGGGATAACATTCCAAATAATAAGTTTATTTTTTTCATAGCCTTATGAATTTTACTTACGAATTTAATTAAAATTGCAAAAAAAAACAAATATACAACGCATTTTCGCTCGCTTCTGTTTTGCTTGTCGAAAAATAGGAATTAAAAACTAAATTCAGTTTTTAATTCCATATTGTAAAACTTAGATTTTTAAAATTTAAGTTTGATTCCTCCAACAATCCTTGTATTTAATAAATCAGCTCCTGAAATTGTATTTGTATAATAAAATTGAAGATAATCAGCTTGAATTAAGTTATACCCTGATACAAAAATATCTAAGTTTTTGGTTTGAAAGCCAAGATTTATATTCAAGTTCATTCGAGGATCTATGGTGAAAATACCTTCATTTTCATAATTGTCAATATCTTCTGTGTCGTACATCCCATTTCTGTTATTATCGGCAACTTGTGTAATTTTAGACATAAAACTGAATGCAACGCCTGCATAGAATTTTTTGTATTTATATTTAATGCCAAGATTTGCCTTGTGTGTTGATGATTTAATAACATCAATAACTCTGGTTGAATCTGTAATTCCTGTTGCAACACCTCCAATTGAATGAACAAAATCATATTGGTTGTAGTTATCAGAAAATTTAATGAATGAATAGCTACCAGTTACTGTTAAACCTTTGATTGGAATATATGTAAATCCTAGTTCTGAGCCAAAACTTTGATATATTTTATCAGAATTAATTACAGGTAAATCCATTTTACGAGGTAAATCATAATTGTATATCGCACTTATTTGTGTCATTCCTCCACTTAATGTCATTAGTTTTATAACATCTGGGTGATCAGCAGGATAACCTCCTGCTATCATTGCTGCTACTGTAGCGTCAACGTATGCAATGGCTGCTTCCATTTCAGTTTTATTCATACTTTCATACCAAGTTGCACCAATTGATTGACCAGTTGTAACAAAATTAAATGTAGGGTCTCCGGTTACATTTTGAAAGATACCAGAAATATTTTCAAGATCCGAAACACTACCTATAAAAGCGTCTGTAACTGTTGCAGAACCAAATTCGAGTGCATTTTTTGTGTTGTTATAAAACGCATCAATTTTTAATTGTAATTTGTCATTTGCATTAAAAATATATCCAATCTCAAAGGCGGAAATTTGCTCTGGTTTTAAATCTGTACTTCCTTTTACGTGGAATATAATGTTTGATGTAGAGTATCCTAAATTATAAATTGGATCAAGAGAAATTCCTAAATCCTGAAATCTTTTTGCTTGATAGTAAATATTAAGGTAATTGTCGAACGAGTTTGGGTTTCGGGTCGCTGTTCCCCATCCAGTACGAAAAATATGTTTTTCTGAAGCTTTGTAAACAATTCCAATTTTTGGATTAAAATTGGTTCCAACTGTTGTGTGATTGTCCACTCTACCGCCTAAACTTATATTTAAACCATCAGTAGGTTTGTAATCTATTTGAGTGAAAGCTGCAATAATGTCTTGTTTTTTTAATGGCATTGTTCCGTCAGTCGCAAAAGTTCCTGCCTCAATGAAATTTCCTCTATATGAGGCTCCTGCAATTGCCGATAATTTTTTACCAAAAGTTATATTTCGTTGATATTCAAAGTCCATTGTTCGTGTAAGAATTGACGACTCTCCAGGAAATGTGTCAATAAAAAGTTTACTTATAGCATATAAATAAGGATTGTCGTCGATTGTTGCAGCTCTTTCATACATAAATTTATTTGTTCGATAATCGAATTCTGGATTAGAATTATAAAAAGCTCTAAAAGAATTTTTCTCGTCATTATAATCAATTTGAGCAAAAAAGTCCATGGCTTTTACTTCTCCTGGGATTAAATAATAGTGGTCAGTCTTGCTATCGCTAAACCCACCTGACACTCTAAGAGATTGATTTTCTTTTAAATCGTATTGTAAAGCTATATTAGCATAAATCATGGTAGAAAGTGATTTTGTGCCTTCTAAGAATCCATAATCTTTTAAAGAATCAATAGTAAGGGAATCTAGATTTTCAAAACGATTGTTTTTTTGATCAATATTATTGTAACCAAATGTTGCTTTGTATGATAGTTTATTCTTTTTACCAATTACATTTGCAGAAGTGTTTAATTGGTTCAAATTTCCATAACGAGCTGTAACAGAACCATGAATACCGTCCTCAGAGGCTTTTTTGGTAATAATATTCACAATTCCTGAGTATGCATTTGCTCCATAAAGTGCCGAACCTGAACCCCGAATTACTTCAATTCGCTCAATATCTTCAATTGCTATTGGGCAAGATTCCATTCTAAATCCACCAAGTCCGTCGTAATAAACAGATCTACCATCAACTAACCATAATACTTTATTTGATGTGCTGTAACCTGTTCTGCTAAAACCTCTAACCGAAATTTCGTAATTAGCATCACTTCCTTGAATAATTTCCATACCAGGTACAAGTCGAAGGGCTTCGCCAAGATTATCTGCTCCATAAAACATTAAATCTTCTTTTGTAATAACTGTTACTGCTGCCGGAGCTTCATCTACTGATTGTGCTTTTTTTGATGCAGTGGTAACGGTCATTTCCATAAGTGCAGATAAATCCATATCATATAAATCTACCTTTGTTGTATCTTGTGATATGGCAAAATTGGTAAGGGTACAGGAAATAACAACAATAATTAGTGAATTAAGTAAGATTTTTTTCATAATTCAGAGTTTTAAGTGGTTAAATAGTTTAATAACAAATGTAAACAAAGATTAACAAAAAACATATTTTGAAATGATTGACTTTTATAATCGTTGTTTTTTTGTAGATAGATGTACTTAAATAAAGCATTAACAATACATTGAGACTGTATCGAAAAAACAATTTAACGTATTGGAACTGTAAGCATTTTGTCGAATAATTTTTCGACATGATTTTTTGAATCAGCAGCCGAACAATTGAAATTATTGAACATTACAACAAAATTTATTTTTCCCCGAGATGTTATTCATTATCGTTTAGAGCTCGATTTTTATTTATTAAAAATTTTCTAAGTACATGACAAAAGATTGAGGCATTTTTTATAATCTACTGTTATTCTGTTAAATAAAGCATGTGAAATAAATATTAATCCATATTTAAA
>MEOF01000016.1 GCA_001769505.1 Bacteroidetes bacterium GWF2_33_38 | reverse complement strand
ATATTTTTATCTCTCGTTAAATCGCCTTATTTTTAGTCAAAAATTAAAACAAATAGCTGGTTTTTAGACGAACTGACGTTAGCAACAAGGCGAAAAAAAGACAGCATACTACAAACTTGACAGAGAGAATTGAATTTGACAACGAAATACGAAATAAAAAAAGTGACTGACTGGAAAGACAAAAGATTTAGTTTTTTTGCCGACCCGCAAGAAAGAAAAGCGGAAAACCGACCCACATTTGGCACATTGCCTTTTGCCCGACACACGAGCCAACGCTTCGCAAAAGTCAAAGAGCCAAATCTTGCCTTCGCACAAATATTATTTGGAATGATTATAAAGATATTAACTTTGCAAAAAATTAAGAATTGAAACTCTGGCGTAAAAAAATAATGAAACACTTACTGTTAATACTCTTTTTAGGGTATTTTGGGAGTATTACGTTATTTCCTCACACTCACAAAGAAGATGGTGCAACCATCACCCATTCTCATCCATATTATCCTTTTTCAAAAGAGAACTCGGCTAATCATCACCACTCCAAGGCAGAGTTTGTTCTCATTTCTCAACTCTCGCATTTCTTAACAACTGCTTTATTCATAGTCTTATTTAGCATCTCGGCAAAAATATTCTATGTAATCCTCATCCTCAAAAGAGAAAATGCTTTTTATTACCATCCCTTTTTATGTTCTAATGGATTACGAGCTCCTCCCGTTCATTAATTTCTAAAAACAAGGCCTTTTGCATCTCTAAAACTTTTTCAACCGAAGTTTTACGATGTTTTATGTTTCAATCTATTTGAAACGTATTGAAATTAATGTGTAATTCAAACAAGGAACAAAAATGAAATCAAAATATTTTCAGTTGTGCATGCTATTATTATTTAGTAGCGTAACAAGCTATGCCCAAACAACACAATGTGGCATATACAAAACGGTTGATGATTTTAAAAATCAACAAATATCAATTCACGGGAATTGCGAATTTGGCAAGAAAGCCGTTCAAATAAGCGACTTTTTCCTACGCCCCTATATATACATAAAAACAGAGAAAGGAAAGATTAAAACTCTTCAAGATAGTATTTATGCAGTCAAAGATTGTGCAGGTAATGTTTATCGTATTTGGCATCAAAAACCGTATCAGCTTATTGAAAAAGGAGTTTTTAACATTTACAGCTACAAATATTTAGGAACTATAAAAAAACGAACGTCAAGGTCAGTTCGTTTCGAACATAAGGAAATGACAGCCTATTATTTTAGTGTTGATGATAGTTCTGAAATATTCCTTTTAACTCTAACAAATGTGAGGTTAGCCCTTTTAACAGATAAGGATTTGGATAATAATCTGCTTAAAACTTTTCCCGATAATCAATCTCTTTGGTCAATAACCAATAAGCAGTTTAACATAAATTCTTTTTTAAACAATTTAAAAAACAAGTAATCATGAAAAATATCATAATATCAATATTCTTAGTAATAATTTCAGCCTCCGCTTTTTCTCAGAAAAAGACGGACGCAAATGTTAATGGACATGTTATCAATAAAATTAGTAAAGAACACATTCCATTTATAAATGTATTAATAAAAGGAACAACAATAGGAACAGCAACCGATGCAACGGGGCATTATTATTTAAAAAATCTTCCTATTGGAAAGTATAAGTTAATTGTATCAGGAGTTGGATATAAAACAAGTGAACAGGAAGTTACTCTTGTATCAAATAAAAGTTTTGAAATTAATTTTGAAATGGAGGAAGACCAGATTATGTTAGATGGTGTTGTGGTTTCAGCCAATCGTAACGAAACCAACAGAAAAGAAGCACCAACAATTGTAAACATTCTAAGTCCGAAAATATTCGAAAACACCAATTCTGTGTGTCTTGCACAAGGATTAAATTTCCAACCTGGGTTAAGAGTGGAAACCAACTGTCAAAATTGCGGTTTTCAGCAAGTCAGAATAAATGGTTTAGATGGTCCGTATTCCCAAATATTAATTGATAGCCGTCCAATTTTTAGCTCTCTGGCAGGTGTTTATGGTATAGAACAAATTCCTGCAAATATGATTGAAAGAGTGGAAGTTGTTCGTGGTGGCGGTTCTGCGTTATTCGGCTCAAATGCAATTGCAGGTACAATAAATATAATTACGAAAGAGCCGACAAGCAATTCCGTAACCCTATCAAATACCACAAGCCTGATTTATGGCAAAAAAACCGACATCAATACATCATTAAACGCATCGGTTGTTTCTGACGATTATAAAACAGGTGTTATGATTTTCGGTTCAACACGGCAGCGAAGCCCTTTTGATTATGATGGCGATGGGTTTACTGAAATTGGTAAAATAAACGGTAAAAATATTGGATTTAGGGGGTTTTACAAAACAAGCAATTACAGCAAATTAACGATTGAATACCACAATATGGGTGAATTCCGTAGGGGTGGTAATCATCTTGACTTGCCACCGCACGAAACTGACATTACCGAGCAGATTGAACACAATATTAATACAGGTGGTTTGAAATATGATATTTTTTCAAAAAACAATAAACATAGGTTTAATATTTATTCATCAGCACAAAAAATTGACCGCAAAAGTTATTATGGAGCACAAAAAGACCCAAATGCTTACGGTTCTACTGACGACAAAACTTTTGTAGCAGGAATGCAATATACTTATTCAATAGATACGCTACTTTTTATGCCTGCCCAACTAACTATGGGTACAGAATACAGCAATAATGAAATGCTTGACAAAATGTTAGGCTATGATAGAATTATTAATCAAGCGGTTAATACCAAAAGTGCATTCTTGCAAAATGAATGGAAAAATAAAAAATTTAGCATTCTTTTAGGCGGTCGCTTTGATAAACATAATTTAATTAAAGACCCAATTATAAGTCCACGTATGAATTTTCGCTACAACCCAAATGAATTTATGAGTTTAAGGGCAAGCTATTCAAGTGGATTTAGATCGCCACAGGCTTTTGACGAAGATTTGCACATTACGGCAGTAGGTGGTAATGTTGTTCTCATTCAGCTAGACCCTAACTTAAAAACTGAAAAGTCGCACAGTTATAGTGCTTCTGCTGATTTTTATAAAACTTTTGGTCAGTTTCAAACCAATTTGCTGATAGAAGGATTTTATACCAATTTGGATAATGTGTTTGTGTTAGAGGAAATTGGAACTGATAGCGGCGGAAATATAATACTTGAACGCAGAAATGGTTCGGGAGCAGTTGTACAAGGTATAAATGTAGAAGGCAAAGTCGTTCCTTCCAAAAATCTACAATTTCAATTTGGAGTTACTTTTCAAAAAAGTGAGTACAAAGAAGTGCAACAATGGAGTGATAACGAAAATCTAACTCCACATAAAAAAATGTTCCGTTCTCCAGACAATTATGGATATTTGACAGCTAATTATCAGGCTATTAAAAATCTGAACATTTCTTTATCAGGAACATACACAGGAAGTATGTTGGTTCAGCATTTTGAAGGATATGTAGCAGAAGATACAGAGAAAAAAACACCTGTTTTTTATGATTTAAATTTAAAACTATCGTATGATTTCAAACTCAATAGTAGTGCTAAATTACAACTAAATGGAGGTGTTCAAAACATTTTCAACAGTTATCAAAACGATTTCGACAAAGGCGAATTTCGTGATGCAGGATACATATATGGACCAGCTTTACCACGTTCATTTTTCTTTGGTCTTAAAGTTATAATATAGTTTTTAAGAAATATTGCCAACTCACACAGGCTGGCACATTGTCGGGTCGCTCAAAGCCCACGCTAAAGCCAAAACCCGCCAAAGAGCCAGCCTGTTTTACTACCCTTTTTGCCGTCACTAAAAAAACTAAATCTTTGCTGACACACAAGCCAGACGGAAAATAAATTGTAACTTTGAAAATGGATTTCGTTTAATGACAAGTTTGTAATTCTATGACAGACAGACAGAACGCCCAGTTGCTAACACGGTATATAAAAAATTGGGCAGATAGTGCTAAATTTCAAGTGTGTAGCTCGCATTTAACTTTGTGCAGGTTGACAGGTAATAGCTCCGAAATGCCCAACTTTTCATATACCCGACCGTTGTGCATAATTATAAAAAACTGCGAACCATTAAAATGATAGAGTATGAAAATTAAAGATTTATCAATTTCAGATTTAAAAGCGGCTTATGATTTCGTGTTATTAGACTTAAAGGATTTAGAAGAAAGTGCTAAAAGAGAAAAGGTTCCAGTGGAGAAAATACCAGCTTATAGCGAAGTAAAGGAAGTTGAAAATAAATTGTGGCACGAGTTGTTAAATATAACTCGATTACTAAAATAGAATTTGAAAATACATGGGGTAGCATAGATAGGACTAATGCACTGAATTCAGAAATGATGACAGATAGACGGGTTCGACTCCCGTCCCCCCACTATTATTACCATGACAGACGCAGAGATAAAAAATATTCACGTAATTCAAAGTCGTAATGTTCGGCACTTAAAAAGAGTACAGAAAAATATGACTATGGATATAAACCATTATCTTATAAAAAACGATTCTTTTCAAGTAAATATTAAAACAAAACTATTTTCTCTTTTATATAGTGCTTTGTCTGAAGCTCAATTTACGCAGATTCTTCATACTCCTTTTGGATTTTTGCATTCTGAAATATTGAAAATCCAAAATCAAAGAAGCCTTGTTGAAAGTTGGCATCTAATGCTTGATATTGCATTGCAGAAAGTTGGTGACTGGAACACAAATAAAGATTTAGAAACTAGAAGAACCACATTAAAGAAAATAATTGGTGAATACATTGAAAAGCCTCAAGAATTAAGAAATAAAATTGCTCATGGACAATGGATTCATGCTTTAAATAGTACTAACACAAAAGAGAACCCAGATACTACTTCAAGAATAAGTGACCTTAATGTCGTAAAGATTTCGATTTGGTTTGAAGTCCATCAATTTCTCTGTTTCATTATTCGTGACCTAATTCAATCACCTCAAAAGGGATTTCACAATAATTATTGGACTAACTTGACAAATCTTGAAGAGTTTTTAAATGAGAGCCATTCTTGGACACTTGAAAAGAGAATAAAAGGTTTGAAAATAAAGTATGATAACAAAAAATAACTATGCACAACACACGGTATAAGGCATGGCGGGCTTACAGCGATTTGAAAGTTCAGAACTTTTTTGTAAATTCGGTGTCGGTTTGAAAGTTTTGAGCTATTAAATCCGCCACGACCTCATACCGTCAACGTCAGACTGTCTAATAACCCCAAGTGTTAATAAAAGTTTAAGTTATTAACAATCAGCAACATATCGTATTTTAAATTTGTTAATATTCTGATTAT
>MEOF01000015.1 GCA_001769505.1 Bacteroidetes bacterium GWF2_33_38 | reverse complement strand
CAAAGTTCGAACGGCTTTTGCTTGCGATTTACAAAGTTATATGATATTATCATTTTAAATCGTTTTTATAGGGGCTTTGTCAAAGTTGATTTTAACCAAAGCATAACATGCTGATAATCAGCAATATTTTAAATTAATGTAAACTTTGACAAAGTTCTTAAAATCAAAGGATTACAAAAATTAACCGAACTATTGTCAAAACATACTTATCTTTTCAAAATAGTTTAAATTATTTTTTGATTTTTCGTTCAATATTCTTATTTTTAGTTGATATTTAAGTATTTACACAATTGATTGAATTCCGCAAATAAAAATTTTAATAACGAAACTCATGAAAACAAATATTTTTTACATCATCTTTCTTTCAATTTTTATAGTTGGATCAAATATTTACGGACAAACGAATTGGACTAAATATTCGAATAATCCAGTAATAACAAAAGGTCCCGATAATTTTGATATGATAGCTATTGGTCAACCAACCACCTTATTTGAAAACGACACCATAAAAATGTGGTATGCAGGTGTAAGCATAAACGATGCGAAAGCAAGAATTTGTTATGCGTATTCGCTCGACGGTATTAATTGGACAAAACATACAAATTCGGTAATTGAAGTGGGAACAGCAGGAGAATGGGATTGCGGTTGGCTCGATACTCCCGAAATTGTTAAAGACAACTCTGGATACAAAATGTATTATTATGGCGATACAGTTCAGCAATTTGCTGCAATAAGCTCTGCTATTGGTTTGGCAACCTCAATTGATGGAATTCATTGGGAAAAACACCCCGATAATCCTATTTTTACAAAAGCAAATTTCGGCGATTGGGATGGCTCTTGGGTTGAATCACCTACTGTTTTTTTCGATTCAGTGGCAAATGAATATAAAATGTGGTACAATGGAGTTGATACAGCAACATGGAAAATTCAAATTGGACTCGCAACTTCGTCAGATGGCGTAACGTGGGTAAGAAATCCAGCGAATCCGGTTGTTACAACAAGCAATTGGGGCGGTTACGACGATATTTGGCTGGGAACTCCCACGGTTATTAAACCCGATAGCTTATTCGAAATGTGGTACGCAGCAACAAGTACAGACAGTTATAACAGTGTTACTCAAAGTTTTGATACTGTAAGTATTTGTTACGCCACTTCTGTTGACGGAATTGTGTGGAATAAACATCAAAATAATCCTCTATTTCACACTTATACCGAGCCATACGATTCACTAATTGACAGAGGCGGACCTTGGGCTCCTTGCGTTATATTTAATCAAAATACCAATGAATATATGATGTGGTTTGAAGCACATGGAGGCGTTTCAAATTATAATTTTTCGTTGGCAACTTCGCCAAAAACTGCAACATTTATTGACAAAAAGCACCCACAAAATAACATTTTGCTTGTTTACCCAAATCCAATGGAAACAACTTCAATAATCAAAGCGAACAAATTAATTGTAAACGGAACATTGATAATTTTAAATTTAATTGGAGAAGTTGTGTGTAAACAAACCAACATTAACGCTCTTGAAATAAAAATTTCAAAAGAGAATTTGCCAAGCGGAATATATACATTTTACTTAACCAACGACGAAATGACAGAAGTCGGCAAATTTATAATTCAATAATTTATAGACATTCAATTACAAAACATGTTTAGAGTATTACGCAAATTCAAATAAATTTTGTATTAATCACATTATTTATTAATTTCGTGGACTTTTTTAAATCGTTCGTCAAATTTGAATGCAATGTTATCAGAAAAACTTTTACAAAAATTTGAAATCATACACACTGAAGAGTACAAATCGGAAACTTATAAAATATTTTATGCTGTATTTAAAGAAAGGTTTTTGTATATAAATTTTAAAGGGTTTTCTACAAACAATGATTTGATAAAAGGTTTTGAGATTCGAAATCGGCTAATAACCCAATTCGGATTCAACGAAAAAGAATATTTTGAAATTTGGGATTATATTCACTCTCCCAAAACATCAAGAGATGGTCGTTTTATTATAAACGAAAATTTATCAAAAGAAAATCCTAATTTGTTAGCTATATTATTTACAAACTGCTCATTGCAGCAAGAAGTAATGCTTCATTCAGGTTTTAGTTTTATAAAAAATAATAAAACAATAAATACCATTCTTAAAACAAATGAAGAAGGAATTGAATTTGGTCTAAATTTATTAAAATCGACGAAAGAGCAACGTGCGTTGATTATAAACGCACTAATTTCAAGTGGAGACATTGTTAGAAATTATGTAAAAAGTAACTTCAATGATTTATGGAACAAAAACAAAGAAATCATAAATATTGCATCTTTAGAGTATAAAGTTCTTCGTTTTCAGAATAATATATATTTTTCTGACAGCAACTTGTTTTATGTAAACTTTGACGTTATTGAAGAAAATATTTTAAAAATAGATTTTAGTGGAATTGTTAAAAATAGCGATATAGATACTATTTTCAAATATAAGAGCGATATATTAAAAGAACTTGGATTAAACAAATCAACTATTTATCAAATATTTGATTTTACAAATGTTAAGTTTCAAAGTAAATCGAAAATCATTAACAATATCATCTCTCATTTACTCGAACCAATTGAAATAAATAACATATCAATTTTTGTTTCAAAAAGCCTATTTATTAATCAATATTTAAGAATTAAAAACAAAAAAGGCTTAAATAAATGGATGCGAACAACAAATTTTGAAAATGCTTTTCATAAAGCTTACATTATAAAGGAATTGTTTGAATCGGAAACAAAAATATCAATTCCCAAACAAAAAAAGGAAAAAGATATTTTGATTAACCTTTTGCAAAGCAAACTAAATAAATTGGGGAATCAACATAAGTTCGATATTGAGCAAATAATTAAGTTTATAAGTCAAATTGCATGGGACAAACAAAGTAAACCCATAAGCATTGATAATAATAAAAACCCTAGACTTAATAATATTTTTTATGCCATTAAGCTTGTCCTAGAAGACAATAACGACAATATTAATAAACTAAAAGGAAATATTTCGGATTTAGAAACACAAAATTCTATTCTCGCTCAACGAATAAAAGAACTAGAACACGAAAAAGTACAGAAAACAAAAAATGTTAATATTAATTTTGAATTAAACTAGTTGATTGATAGTTGCAAGTTACGAACTCTTTGTTGATATTATGCAATAATCATAAAAACCAACTATTTTAATTTGGTAATATTTCATATTAATACTCTAACATTAGTACATTTTATACCGATTAAACATCAAAATGTCGCATACCTACACTTTTTTCTGTATGCTTGTTTTGCTTTAATATCGGCATTAACCATTGTTGTTTCAAAATTTCTTTATCAATCATTTTGAAACACAATTGGTATTATTAGTTTTGTGTAAAGATTTCCGTTTGATAAAATCTTTACATTAAATACATATACATTAATACTGAAAAAATGATTTCTATTATAGTAGCCATCGCCGAAAATAATGCAATTGGATTAAATAACAAATTACTCTGTCATTTATCAGAAGACTTAAAACGATTTAAGCAAATTACTTCTGGTCATAAAATTATTATGGGCAAAAACACGTATGAATCTTTGCCCATAAGACCACTTCCAAACCGTACAAGCATCGTAATTTCTCACACAAAAGATGATAATTTTTGTAATTGTTTGATGGCATATTCTATCGAGGAAGCTTTATCGCACTGTAGCAAAGATGAAGAGTGTTTTGTGATTGGCGGAGGCTCGATTTATAAGCAATTTCTTCCTATTTCTGACAGGCTATACCTTACCAAGATTCACCACGAATTTGAGGCTGACACATTCTTTCCCGAAATAGATTATAAACAGTGGCGACTTATTGAAAAAGAAGATGTTCTTCAATCTGTATCGAACCCTTTTTCATACTCATTTTTAACTTACGAACGCTGTTAAATTTGTTATTTTTCCTCCGAATCAAAAGGCTTAATCAATTCGAGGAAATGCCCCATCTTATCTTTTTTAGTTTTAAGGTACTTATGATTGTGCTTATTGGGAGCTATTTCGTTGGGAATAATTTCAATAATTTCTAGCCCATATCCCTCTAAACCAATTCTCTTAACAGGATTATTTGTCAATAATTTAAGTTTCGAAACACCAAGTTCTCTTAATATTTGTGCACCAACGCCGTAATCTCGTTCATCTGCTTGATAGCCAAGTTCAAGATTAGCCTCAACAGTATCGAATCCATCTTCTTGTAATTTGTATGCGGCTATTTTGTTAAAAAGACCAATCCCTCTTCCTTCTTGATTCATATACACAATAACTCCTTTTCCTTGCTTTTCAATCATTTTCATAGCATTATGTAGTTGTGGACCACAATCGCAACGTAGCGACCCAAATATATCACCTGTAACACATGATGAGTGAACTCGAACAAGGATTGGCTCATCTTTATCCCACTTTCCTTTAATTATTGCAACATGCTCAAGCCCATTCGATAATTGAATAAATGGAATTAGTTCAAAGTCGCCGTATTCACTGGGTAATTTAACTCTCGAACCTTTTTTTATCAAACTTTCGAATTGTATCAAATATTTAATTAAATCTTCGATAGAAATAATTTTCAATTCAAATTTATCAGCAATTTTAAATAATTCAGGAAGACGAGCCATAGAGCCGTCTTCGTTCATTATTTCAACTAAAACGCCACCGGGCTTAAGTCCGGCTAATCGTGCTAAATCAACTGCGGCTTCAGTATGACCTGCTCTTCTAAGAACCCCTTTACTCTTTGCCTTAAGCGGAAAAATATGTCCTGGACGACCAAGTTCTTCTGGTTTTGTATTGGAGTCAACCAGAGCTTTAATTGTTTTAGCTCTGTCGCTAGCCGAAATACCGGTTGTACAACCGTGCCCCATTAAGTCAACGGAAACAGTAAATGGAGTTTCGTGCAATGCAGTATTTTTTCCAACCATCAACTGAAGGTCAAGTTCGTTACATCGTTCTTCGGTCAGAGGTGTGCAAATCAGACCTCGTCCATGGGTTGCCATAAAATTTACAATTTCTGGCGTAATTGTTTCAGCAGCACAAATAAAATCACCTTCATTTTCTCGATCTTCATCATCGACAACAATAATTATTTTTCCATTTTTGATTTCTTCAATAGCCTCTTCGATTGTATTAAGTTTTCTCTGCCCTAACATTTTTATTTCATTTAATTTATGCTCTTTTTGCTCTTTCCCAATTTACAGATTGTGTTTTTCGCAAATACTTAAAAAAACCCAAAAACATAGCGAAATTCATAAAAATTATATAATATGGGATAAACAATAATTTAATTCTGATTTTCTGATTTTCTAATATCCATCCTACAATCGCAATAAGGTAGATTAATAGTTGGAATTCCATAAAATAAGTGTAAACATTATAATAATCAAACCCATTTTTATTTACCAAATAAAGATTTGTTGGAAATAAAAAAAGAAGAGAAAGTGGTACAAAAATCCACCGCATAACTTTGTGCGAAAAATATTGAAACGACAAGATTTTTGTTTTGAATGGATTGAGAATATCAAAATCACGAAAAAATGTTTGAAACGCCCCTGATGCTATTCTAACTTTTCTTTTTAGTTCTTCCTTAATATTTATAGAAGCTGTTTCTGAAGCATATGCTTTTGGGCAATATTTAATTTTATAACCTTTTTTTGCAATCCTAAGAGAAATTACAAAATCGTCGAGAAGAGTATCCTGCTCAACTTCTTCAAAAAGAGAGGTTCTAATTGCAAATAATTCTCCTGCAGCACCGACAGTTGAATAAAGTTTTGAATCAAGTTTTTTTAAAAATGATTCATATTTCCAATAAAAACCTTCCCCTGCACTTGAAGCTACATCTTTATTTTTTTGATAAATTTTTTTTTCTCCTGAAACACAACCAACATCTATGTCTTCAAAGGCTTTTACGATTTCTTTAATGGTCTCGTGGCTTAAAATCGTATTTCCATCAGAAAAAATAACAATCGGAGTTTTAACAAATTGCATCCCTCGTTTCATTGCATTAATTTTTCCTGCTCTTTTGTCTTCGTGATAGACCTCAATATTGTCGTACGTTTTTAATAGTTCAGGGCTTCCGTCATTGGATCCGTCTGTTATCCAAATATGCTTGACTTTATTTTTAGGATAATCTAGCGAAAAAGAATTCCTAACCTTATTCTCAATATTTTCAATTTCGTTGTATGCTGCTACAAAAAGAGTTACTTCGGGCTGGTAATTTGAATTTAATAAAGCCTTTTTTTTAGGAATAAAATAATAAACAACTTCTTTAATAAGTACTAAGAAAATCAGCAATATTCCATAACCGATATACGAATAAAAAACTATCCCAACTATAATCCAAAAAAAGACTTCCAAATTCTTATTTGTCAATAAAATTAAAGTAAAAATCCAATAGCGATTTTGTAATCGTATTGTTGTTAAAATTTTCGTTTACAAAGGTAACCGCATTTTTTCCAATTTTCTCAAAAAATTCATGTTTAGAAATTGCTTTTTCTATTGATTTGATAAAATCTTCTGTTTTATCAGCAATTAATATATTGTGATTCTTTGTGCTTGCAATTCCTTCGGTTCCGACAGATGTAGAGACAATGGTTTTTCCGAGTGCCATACCTTCAATTATTTTTATTCGCATTCCACTCCCCGAAAGCAATGGAACAAGCATAATTGCTTTAGAATTCATGAATTCATAAGCATTTTTTATTTCACCTAGATAAATTATGTTGCTAGGGATTCTTTTTACAAACCAATCGGGAGCATTTCGTCCAGCCAAATAAAATTTTATTTCAGGAAATTTTTCTTTGATTGGAGGCCAAACATTATCAAAAAACCAAATTAGTCCTTCTTGATTTGGAGCCCAATCTAAAGCTCCGATATGAAAAAGCGAAGGATATTCAATATTATCTCTATTCGAAATTAGTTGAGTCAAGTCAATCCCAGTTGGAGAAACATGCATTGGTTTTTGATTGCCCAATATTTTAAAAATTTCAGCATCTCTTGCAGTTATCGGAACAAGCATATCGTAAGAATTAAGCATTTTTAGTTTCATCCTTTTTATTCGATTAGCCAGAATTGTTAAATATTTCCTTTTAAACTTATTTTCTTCTTGAGCTGCTGTTCGTTTCCAAATTTCGTGTTCAATATTATGAGCTCGAAGAACGATTTTTGCTCTCGAGTGTTTTCTAATAATGGGAATGTAAAGCCCCATATACAAGCCTTCAAGTTGAACTATATCAAATTTTTCGGCATTTAAAATACGAATTAAATTTTCTTCATATTCTTTTGATATAAAACGCTGAGCTACGTATGGTAGTTTTGAAAATAACAAATTAATTAAGGCATCCTGATATGTAATTTTTGTATCAATATCGACACCAATAATGTTGACAATGGATTTTATTTCGGTAGGAAGCAGGTTTAAATCGTAGTAATGCTTTTGAGTGTTCATTGCCAACATCGTTACCTGATGTCCTAAGCGTGCAAAACCCTTTGAAAGGCTTAAAATAGCGATCGCTCCTCCATCTTTGGCTGGATATGGAACTTTATTGCATAATTGGAGTATTTTCATTTTTTCTTGAGAAGAGATGAAATTTTCTTTAAAAATATTGAGTATGACTCCATATTGAAAAGCTTGGAGTCGGTTGCTGCTTTATATGTTAAAAAAAAGCCCAAAGGGAAAAGAATATAAGTGGATAGCCACATTCCCATTGATGAAACGATAACCCCTTCTCGAACCGATTTTTCTCCATACATCGAGATTAAATAATAAACAATAAATAAAATAATGGATACTACCACAGGCATTCCCAATCCTCCTTTACGAATGATTGCTCCGAGTGGTGCTCCGATAAAGAAAAGAACTAAACATGCGATGGCGAGTGAATATTTTCTATGCCATTCTATTTCGTGACGACGAATCATTTCTTCTCTATAGTCAAAATCTTTTTGATGAGCCGAGACATAACTTCGTGCATTTCGTGCATTATCCATTGCAACACTAATTGATTTCATTTTTTTCTTTTGATCTAAATTTTCAAACAAATTATCAATATCCACTTTTTTAATCGAGTTTGTTTGAAGTAAACTATCGAAGTTGTGTTTGTTAATTTTAAAAAAGTTCATCTGCATAAACTTTTCAGCAAACTTATCTGTTCGCTCAATAAAATGTGAATGCAGAGAATCAATCGCAAATTCTAACTGGCTAATATTCAGCATTTCATAATGGTCTTTGTATAAATCTTCGTCAGAACGTTGAAGTTTAAAGCCATCGAGTTGAATAAATACAGTTTGTTTTTCAAATTTATCTCTTCTAAATGGATAGGCAAATTCTTCACGTTTTTTTCCAGGTTCATTAACATCTTGATATCGCAAACCATTGTACAAATTAAACATTAAATATTGCTCATCACTCGATAATTTCATATATCCCGAATCGGCCATTGTAACATTTGTGTTTCCATTTTCTTCGGTGTGATCATATATAACAAGACCATACAGCATTTTAGTTTTCTGATTTTTTTGGTCAATTTTTATAGTATAACCTGTAATATCGTAATTGTAGCTCCCTTCTTTCAAATTTACCTCTGGACGCAGAGACCTCACATCGTGCAATAGAGTTCTCATTTTGAGGTTTGCTACGGGCATTACATAATTTGAGAATAAAAAAGTTGATATACTTATTAATACTGAAAAAACAATTAGAGGGAGCATTATTCTTAACAAAGAAATTCCTGACGATTTTAATGCAACAAGTTCATATCGTTCGCCCAAATTACCAAATGTCATAATTGACGAGAGTAATATCGCCAAAGGAAGTCCCATTGGAACAAAGGTTGCCGAAGCATAAAACATCAATTCAGAAATTACATACCATTCGATTCCTTTTCCAACAAGGTCGTCGATGTATTTCCATAAGAATTGCATTAGTAATAAAAATATTACTAAGAAAAAAGTCAATATAAAAGGACCTATGTATGATTTTAATATAAAAACATGTAGTCGCTTCATTTATTACTTATGTTTTTGAAACGAGTACAAAATTAGTTTTTTTACTTAAATAAAGTAGAGAATATGCAGGATTATAAACCAATTGCTCTTTTTAAATTATCGATTTGTGAATTCCATAACTCAATCGCACTTTCTTGTTCGTCTTTTTCGGCAAAATCGGTTACAATAAGAGCTAAATCTCCTGTTAATTCGTGAATTTCAATTCTAAATTCAAAATAAGTTTCTTCGTCTTCGCCATCCCATCTAAAACGGACATGCTTATTTTCTTTTACATTTAAAAGAGCTGCTTTTTCTTCTGAATCGTCCCAAATGAAAGTATAAATATCTCCGCGAAGATTAACATCATCGGCGAACCATTCAGACAAACCCGATGGAGTACTAAGTCTAGCAAACAAAACTTTGGTAGAACATTTTAAATCGTATTCGAGTTGATATTTAATTTTTTCTGACATCTTTCTATTCTTTTGTTTTTTGCAATGTAACAATTATTAATTAATAAATCAAGTTTATTTATAACATGCTAATAATATGATACATACTGTTTAAATTATAGATTTCAAAAAAATCATTCTTTGTTTTTGCTTATAAAATTTTAATACTATATTTGCACCCTCGTTTGGCGAGGTAGCTCAGTTGGTTAGAGCGCATGATTCATAATCATGAGGTCGGCGGATCATTCCCGCCTCTCGCTACGCAAAAAATGAAAGACTTACAGAAATGTAGGTCTTTTTTATTGTCTCTAACCGTAAACAATTCGTAAAAGGAATTGAAACGGACTATAAGAACTTTTGCTTGAAAAAAAATATAAAATTTCCGCCTTTGTTGGAGTCCTTTCCAAAGCTGTTCGGAAGACTTTTTAAGTTTTAAGCAACAACGAACAATCATAAATTTACTTCTGCACAAAAAGTGCGGTGGCACGGCAAAACGGCGAGCCGGCGTTGGGCTTGTGCGTGGAAGCATCGTTTTGCCTTGATTTTTTGTTACTTTTCCATCTAAGGAAAAAGTAAAAGAATTTATTTTTTTCTTGTTCTTTTTTCTACCGCAAAAAAGAACCAAAAACCCACCACAAAAACCAACTCTCGCTAATCATTCGTGTTTCAATTAATCATTTGTAATTCTAAATCCGCTCCAGTTCGCTCTTTTACTCACGATTTTTTATTTTTTATTGAGTTCGTGATTGAGAAGCAATTCGTGGACTCCTACCGCACGTTTTTCAAACCGTGAATTCTATTTATATTTCTTCCGAACAGATGTGGAGCCCTTTCCAACAAATATTTTATGTTCATATTGGAATGGATTAGAACGAGAGAATTTATTGAAAATTAATAATGTTCTTTTAAATCAAAAACTAGAAAATAATTTAAAAACAGTAATATTTTTCCATACGAGTAAACGACTGTAATTCTGATAATTATATTTTTCTTGTTTTTTTTATCTTTTCAAGGGGGTAACCTTTTAACGTTTTTGGTATTAACATAATATAAAGACGTTAATTATGGATACATTTCCTTTTTATAAGCAATTAGACACAATGGATTGTGGTCCGTCGTGTTTACGAATGGTTTTCAGACATTACGGCAAATACGCATCTCTGCAACGATTGCGAGAATTGTGTTTTATCAATCGACAAGGCGTTTCGATGCTAGGCATTAGCGAAGCAGCCGAATCGTACGGAATGCGAACTGCCGGAGTTCGTGTCAATTTCGACCAATTAGCTAATGAGTTGAAGCACCCATGCATCGTGCATTGGAAGCAAAAACATTTTATTGTAGTATATAAAATCAAACAAAACATTGGTAAATTATTTGGCAAAAGCAAAACCTATGTTTATGTTGCTGACCCTGCTATTGGAAAAATTAAATTTACCGCCGAAGAGTTCGTTTCAAAGTGGGGCTCAACATCGGTAAACGGAAACCCTAAGGGTATCTGCTTGGTGCTTGAACCAACCGAACAATTCACCGCAAGCGAATCCGAAAAACAAAAAACAGGAATTTTTACTTCCGTTTTAAGCGTTTTTCGGGCGTACCGAAAACATGTATCACAACTTATGATTGCCTTGCTAACGGCGAGTTTAATTCAACTCATTTTTCCGTTTCTAACACAATCTATTGTCGATTACGGAATTGCACAAGTTAACATCAACTTTATTACCTTAATCCTTATCGCACATTTAGTTTTCTTTACGAGTCGTTCGCTTCTCGACTTTATCCGAAATCGGATATTACTCCATGTAAGTGCACGAGTAAATATTTCGATGTTGTCGAATTTTTTAATGAATTTAATGAACCTGCCATCAGCATTTTTCGAGTCGAAAAAAACAGGCGACATATTACAACGAATCAATGATTTTAAACGAATCGAAACATTTTTTTCGTCCACTACCCTGAGTATTTTGTTTTCGTTTGTAAATTTTCTGATTTTCGGAATCGTACTATTTATTTACAGCACAAAAATATTTTCCATTTTCGTTTTCGGAAGCACGCTGTATGCTCTGTGGCTTACTATCTTTATGAAGCAAAGAAAAAAACTCGACAACAAACGATTTGCGTTAATGTCGGATAATCAGAGTAATTTAATTCAACTCATTTCAGGTATTCATGAAATAAAACTGAACAATTGCGAAAAACAAAAACGTTGGGAATGGGAAAATATTCAAGCCAAACTTTTTAAAAATAATTTTGCTTCGCTCTCGCTGTATCAATATCAACAAGCAGGCTCAACTTTTATTAACGAAGTTAAAAATATAAGCATTACGTTTATAGCCGCTCTATCGGTAATTAATGGCGAAATGACCTTAGGTATGATGATAGCAGTGCAATACATTATAGGTCAATTGAATATTCCAATTGAACAAATGTTGGGCTTTTTTCAGTCGGCACAAGATGCAGCTATTAGTTTTGAGCGAATGAATGAAATTCAAACCATGAAACCCGAAGAAAAAAAGAATGAATATTCAGCCGATATTCCAAACGATGGTAATATTGAAATAGACAATTTATCGTTTCAATACGGAAGTTCAGAGTCGAAATTTGTACTCGAAAACATCAATTTAAAAATCGAAAGAAACAAAGTTACAGCCATTGTTGGTACTAGTGGTAGCGGAAAAACAACTCTTATTAAACTATTGCTGAAATTTTATGATCCTGTAATTGGAAACATAACTCTTGGAAATACTTCGCTTCGCCATATTTCGCATACACAATGGAGAAACTACTGTGGAGCGGTTTTACAAGACGGTTTTATTTTTACCGATACCATTGCTGCAAATATTGCTCCTGGTGAAGAAAACATTGATAAAGAACGCTTGATTGATGCTGTAAAAGTTGCCAATATAAAAGATTTTATCGAAGGTTTAGCTCTAGGATTTAATACAAAAATAGGCAACGATGGAATTGGGTTGAGTCAAGGTCAAAAGCAACGAATTTTGATAGCACGAGCTGTTTATAAGAATCCCGAAATTTTATTTTTCGATGAAGCGACTAACGCTCTTGATGCAAACAACGAAAAAAATATATTAACCAATTTAGAAGACTTTTATAAAGGTAAAACAGTTGTAGTAGTTGCTCACAGATTAAGTACCGTAAAAAATGCCGATAAAATTATTGTACTTAACAACGGACAAATTGTTGAGCAGGGTACACACATCGAACTTATCGAAAAACGAGGAAACTACTACCAATTAGTTAAGAATCAGCTTGAGCTAGGGAATTAATGTGCTAATTATTTAATGTGCTAATATGCTAATTGCTTTGTTAATCAATAATTTAATAACTTTATTATGAAAAACAATATTGAAACTACCGACATTCACTCCGAAGAAGTAGAAGATGTGCTAAGCATTATTCCCGATAAAATTATACGATGGGGTGCAACAACAATTTCATTGATAATAATTTTAATATTATGTACTACTGCATTTATTGAATATCCCGATGTAATTAATTCAGAGATTACGATTACGGCTGTAAATCCGCCCGTTCAAATAAAAGGCAGAGTTGATGGAAAAATCGAAAACTTGTTTGTTGCCGATAAAGATAGTATTAAATCAGAACAGTACATTGCATGTGTCAGTAATGCGGCAAATTTCAACGATGTTATGAAGTTAAAACAATGGCTCGACACAGTTGATGTTGCAGGAGTAGTTAAGTTGCCTTTAAAATTTGATTTACTGCTTGGCGAATTACAAACTTCGTATATCGAATTACAATCGCTAATTAAAGAACTTCAGAATCAAAATAATATCGAATTTTACGACAAAAAGATTGCGTCTTTTGAGGCACAATTGCTTCATTATAACAATTATTTGTCGAACGTAAAAAAACAATCCGGCTTTGCACATAATGAGTTAGCTGCTTTTTACAAACAATATAAACGAGATTCGTTACTATTGTTAAACGATGTGATTTCGGAATCGGAATTTGATAATTCAAACGCTACCTATTATCAGAAAAAAACAACGACACAAAATAGCGATGTGCTTGTTTCGCAAACACAACTTAAAATATCTGAATGCGAACAAGCTTTACTCGATTTACAGTTGATAAAAGCCCAAGAAAATCATGAATATATCAGCAAAATTTCTGACAAAATAAATGGTTTGAAAACCGAATTTTTGGAATGGGAGTTAAAATATGTAATTAAGTCGCCTAGCGACGGAATTGTAAGCTTCTCGAAAGATTTAATGAAAAATTATTCAATAAATGCCAACGATGTTTTGTGTACCATTATTCCAAATCAAGAAATCGGATATTTAGGAAAAGCAATGATTCCTGTTGCGGGTTCAGGCAAAGTTTGTAAAGGCGACAAAGTGATTATCAAACCAGATAATTATCCGTATTTAGATTTTGGAATCGTTTACGGCGAAGTTGTATCAATTTCTTTATTACCGCAAAACAATCATTATTTAGTTGAAATAAGGCTTCCTGATGGACTCACTACATCGTATGGAAAAGAACTTAACACAACCGGAGAAGTTCAGGGAAAAGCCGAGCTTATTACCGAAAACCATAGCTTACTCAATCGCTTGATAAAACCTATTTATGCTGCTCTGAAAGAATAGAAAGTTCGTAAAGTTAACTTGCACAATCGTAAATCAGTGAGGATTATAATAACAACCAACACACGATTACTGAATAATCCGCATAAAAACAACAAGTCCTCAAATATAATTATGAGGACGGGGTTAATTTGATTCGCCTAAAAACTGAAATTTTTAGGCTTTATGGGATTGGGGAGGAGTATTTGGAGGGGGTAAGGATGGATTAATTTATTACGTAAAATTCCTAACACTACCTGAAAAAACAACTTATTTTTTATTTTTCTCAAATTCCTCAATACACAAACTCATTTTTGTAAATGGCAAATGAGAATCAGAATTTGATTTATTTTTTTCGATTATTGTTTTTTCTCCGTTTTTAATTGCATTTTCAAATTTACCATTGGAACATAATTGTTCAACCCATTTAATATTTTTCAAGAAATTGTTTTGTTCTTTTGAATATTCTGGAATATATTTTTTCAATGCGTTTTCAACCTCTTTTGCATTTTGAAATAGTTTGGTTGTGTATTGATAATGTAATAAAAACCAAAATTCAATGCTAGGCATAGTTTCACAAATTATAACTTTTTTATTTTTAGTATATTTTTTAACGAGTTTATTAAATTGTTCTTTTTTATTTTGATTTACAACTGTGTCAAAATCAGTTAAAAATATAATTTTATCACAACCACCTTCGAGCAAATCTTCAATTATTTCTTCTGATTGAGATAATGTAATATTATCGAACAAGCTTGGTTTAACAGAATATCCATAACTTTTCAAAGTTTTAAGATGTGCTAAATAATATTGTTCAGTTCTTCCATCGCCGAGAACGGCAAATTTGAATCTTAATTTTTTATTTGATTTATTTCTTGCCATTTTAACCTAATTCTGGAATTGCTCCAAATTTTCCATTTTTATAATAATTGTAATATGACAATTCTTTTCTAAAATCTGGATAATCAGAAATTGAACTTAATTCAGTTGCTCCATTTTTTCCTTTTTCGGTAAACCAAATTGCATCTTTTCTCAACAAATCTTTTTCGTTTAATAAAGACATATTATGAGTTGTAAAAAGCAATTGTGCTGAACCTTGTTTTTTAAGAAATTCTTTAATAAAATGAATAACAAGCAATGGATGTAAAGCCGAACCAATTTCATCAATTGACATAAAAGCATCATTTTCTAAAGCATAATAAAATGGTGCTGACAATCCATAATATCTCATTGTTCCTTGAGATTGTTGTCTATCTGACAAAGAATAAAATTCCTCTTTTCCATTATTTATAATCTTATGTTCAAAGATTGTTTCTTTAAATTTTACCAAACGCTCTTTTTTTATTCTATCTTTTTCTGAATTTGGAATTGGTGCTTTATCAAACATTTGTAACATTTCATCAGAAACGTTTAAGTCTTGTTCTTTAAATTTTATATCTGAAATATTAAAATCTGCTTCTTTAATAAATTTTAATGCAAAATCTTTTATTTTTTGATTTTCTGCAATAAATTTATCTGAATAATTTGTCAAATTAGTATATGGGTCTATCGAACGCATAAATTGATTTTTAAACCAATTATAAACGGCATCTAGTTCCGGAATAGAAATATTTACTTGCGAATATGCTGAAAAAACAGAACTATTTTTAAGCGTTTTTAAAGAAATTTCTTCTTTTGCAATACTCGATATTTTTATTTTTGCTCCGAATTCAATAATAGAAGTATTTTTATTCAAAGTTCTATCAAAAATAAGTGCTGGTTGAACGCTAGGATAAAACACAAGTTTTTCTTTATAAATGAAATCCTTATCAAGTTCTAAAGAATAAACATATTTTACGTCTTTCACATAAAAAACTAATTCTAACTCTCCGTGTTCTTCTTTGGTCTTATCAAATTCAAAAGCTTGAAAATTTATTTTCTCGTCTTTATTTTGAACATTTTTAAAAATAAAATATTTAAAAAAATCGAAAGCTTTAATCAAATTGCTTTTTCCAGATGCGTTTGCACCGTAAATCATTGCCATTTTTAACAAACGAACTCCTTTTACTGGTTCGTGAACATAATAATCTTCTAATGTCTTATCGGAAGTTGCCTCAAAACTAAATACAACCTCTTCTTTAAAAGATAGGAAATTTTTAATTTTTAGTTCTTGTATCATTTCTATTTTTATTTATTGTAATTATTTTACAATTATACGAAATAAAAAATCAATTTTCAATGTTTTATTTGAAAATAATGTTAAATATGGTTAATAAAGATTCAATCTTTTATTACTTTATGAAACTTACCGTGTTGTTTAATTTTAATCTCAATATCCTTTAATGGAAGATGAAGCTTTTCTAAAAATAAAATCAACAAAATTGCTTCTAGTTTTAAGTTATAGTAATAAAACTCATCGTTCTTTAATCTTGGTTCAACAGAGCTTTCATGAGTAAGCAAATTTCTTGTGTTTACAACGATAGTTATAAAATCTTCAAATTTATCCTCAAATAAACTCTCTATTAAATTAGAAAATGGTTCTAATAATTTAGACAATTTATCTTTAAGTTTTATTTTATCGTTTTTTTTAAGTTGTGTTCGTAGTTCATTTATTGTATTACTATCATCTTTAAATTTAGTTGCTATTTTTGCAATTAATTTTTCATTTTTTGCTGAGATTTGACGTTCATCTTTTATTGAATTAGTTACATCTTTTTGCTGAATTACATCCAATGCATACATTAAATTTATAAACTTATACTCATAATTCATAGAAATATCCGAAAGACATTTTATTAGTAACTCTATAGGATATTCATAATTATTATAAAGAGAAAACCAAGTATTAAAAAAACTACAAATATTGTTTTTGTCATTCAAATCATTAAAAGAAAAAATCACATCATAAATTTCTTTATTTTCTTGATTATTCCTAAAACGAGATGAGTTTTTATAACAATGAATATATTCATTAACACCATCAGAAAATAAGAATTGTTTTTTCAAACTTGCTCGAGCTCCTAACATTAAAATTAAAAAATCCTGAACTTTATCTACAAATTGAAATACTTCATTCGTTTCAATTTGATTATTAAATTCTAAAATTAAAGATGTTTCTTGTTCAAGAATGTAGTCTTTTGTTGAATGATTAAGAGGAATAGATGAGGAGAAATTTACACTTAGCCTTAAATTATCATCGGAATATAAAATGTTATTTTCAATCTTTTCTGAACGTCTAACAATTCCTATAGGTTTATTATCTTCATAATTAATTTCAAATGCATTATAATTAACCCAGTTTCTTAAAGCATCTAGTTTAAATTCTATTTTTTCAAAATTAGTTGTTTTAGTAATTAAATCTTGATTTGAGGAAAAATACAAAAACTCAAAATTTATAGTTGAAGTAAGAAAAAAAGCATCTGATATATGAAGTTGGCAATTATTTAAAATACAAAATCGCGAATTATTTAATCGCCCGTGAATACAACATATTTCATTTCTTCTTTTAGGTCTAACACTTAAAGGATCATTATCAAAAGAACCAAATATTTCTACATATGCTATTCCATTAATAAACTTCAACAAGCCATTTTTCCAGTTCTTTTCTTCTCCTGGTATCCAAAAAATGCCTTTATATTGTTTGTTAATGTTCATTTAAACTCCCTCCACAATTCTAATTTCCTCTTCATTCAAGCCATAAAGCTCATAAACCATTCGGTCAATTTCTTTATCGGTTTGCGAAATTTGTGTTTTTAGTTCTTGGGCTTTTTGTTTTTGTTCGTTGAAATATTGCATCCATTCGGCTTCTTCTTTTAACGACAAGGAGAATTTTGACAAGGGGATTAATCCCCTTGTTTTTGTAGATTTGCCAAGTTCTTGCAAAAATTCTCTAAATTCTAATTCGTGCCAATTTTGGAGTTTTGTTGTGAGTTTTTCTATGGAAAATTTGGATTGTAGTAAATTAGTGAATTGAACATTTGATTTTTGATATTCTTTGTTCAAATTTATCATTAAATCTGCTTTTTCCTCAAATGATTTTTGTTCAGAAAGTGATATTTTTTTTATTGGAATTTCAGAAAGTGGTTTGTTAAAATATTCTCTTGAACCGCCTTTTGCTTTTCCTATAAAACCAAAAAACCAATCTAATAAATTTGAATTTAATAAAGTCAATAAATATTTTATTGAAAAAGGAACATTTTCCTTAATTACAAGAACTCGAACATCTCCTCCATTATTAAAAAACTTATTGTTATCATAAGCAAATCGATTTTGATTTGCTCTATATGGTACAATTAATTTTTCTTCTGCATCAAATATTTCTTTTATTGAAGGTCTATGTAAACGCCACCACTCATATTCATTTGTTTTTGGTCCTCGTCTATCTAATAATTCAACTTTGTTATTTTCAAGGTATTTGTAAGCATTTGGATATTCATTTTCAGAAAAATAATTATCCGAATAAATCAAAAATAAATCAACTTCTTCAATAAAATATTTTAGAACATTACTGTTTTTTACACATTTACGTAAAATATTTTTTTCAATATTATACTTAATTGCTTTTTCTTTTGAAATTGTAAAAATCTCATTATTACCACTTTCAGAGCCTTTTGCAATGTCGCAAATATCTCCAATCAAATTTGAGTTCAAAAATAATTTATCAATAATTATTTGATTTTTATTATTTGCAACAAGCCATTTATCATTTTGCTTTTCACGTTTTAATTCACAAAACGAATAATTGATATTTAAATCAACGTTTTTTAAAGTTTTATTTTCTGTGTATGTATAAAATTGTATTATTGGTTTTCGAGTATTTTTTTGAGCAAAAACAAGTGTTGTATGAACATTTGCATCACTAAATATTAAAGTTTTTTCAAAATTTACAATTAACTCAATATGTTTATTTAAAAATAATCGAAGTTTACTTGCGTAATCATTTCCAATAAAATAATTTGAAGTAATTATTCCATAAATTCCTTCCTGTTTTAAAATATCAATACCTTTATAGATAAAATAATACATAAGGTCATTGTAACCTGTATGAATTTCAGAATAAAAATCTTTAAGATAATTGTGAATTTCGGGTAAAGTATTAATATTCACATAAGGCGGATTTCCAATCACAACATCAAAACCTCCATTATATTCGGTACGGAAAGCGTGGTCGAAAGTGCAAATCATTTTCTCTATTTCTTTGACAAGGGGATTAATCCCCTTGTTAATTGGGAATTCGTGCTTCGTTCTATTGTTTCGAATGTATTCAATTGTATTGTAAAGTTGTTTGTCGTCATTAATTTCATTACAACCAAATTTTTGCGTCCACAACGAAACCGATTTTTCCTCTCCTTTTTGAACAATGGGATTAATCCCCTTGTTACTATTATAAATGCGTGATGTTTTACCTTTTATTTTTCCAACAATTTTGCTCACTTCTGTTTCTTCACAAATAAGCAACAAATGAATATGGTCGCCACAAATATTGTAAGCCAATACATTTAATTTGTCTTCAATTACAATTTCAGAAATAGTTTTTGTAATCAAAATTTCATCTTCAGCATCTAACCAAATAGGTTGAGCTTGTGGTCGCAATCCATTATCACGTTTTTCACGAACATTAAATTCAATCATTCGTTCCGAAGTTCTACTATCGTGAGTTGCAGTAGTTACGTGAAATGCTTTTTTCTCTTTTTCTTTGAAAACTGTAGGAAATTCGGTTTGCCAATTAAAAGCTTTATCGCCTGCAACGCTTTTATCGTCGATTAGTGAATTTCCACATTTAATGTTATTGTTCAGCGAAGTGAGTTTTCGTCCACGTTGTGCGGTTCGTAACCAAAGCGAAAGTTTAGCAATATCAACACTTTCATCGTTAATGTCAACTCCAAAAATATTGTTTTCCAAAATATGATTGCTCACATCTTGAAACACCAAACTGCCACCAAAAAGTTGTGCTTGAAGTTCGTCAATATATGCATGTTCGTTAATTAAAAACTCTAAAGCTTGGTTCAAAAATGCTCCCGAACCGCAAGCAGGATCGCAAATTGTTATGTTCAACAACCAATTTCTGTAGGCTTTTAAATTTTCGTCGAGTTTAATTATAGTTTCTTTTTTTCGGTTTCGTCTGCCTTTTGCATAATCTTCGTCAATAATCGAAAATTCGGTTTTCTTTTCTTCGCAAAGTTTCCCTACGGTGTTTTCAACTATATATTTGGTTATGTATTTTGGTGTGTAAAAAACTCCGTCTTTCTTGCGTTTGCTTGTTTGGCTGTTTGACAAGGGGATTAATCCCCTTGTTGATACAGAAACATTCTCTGACAATGGGATTAATTCAATTGTTGAAAGAGATGCTGTAATATTTTCAATTTCGTTCAACGAATTTTCAAAAATATGTCCTAAAATATTTACATCAACTTCGCTTGCAAAATCATAAATTGTAAGATTTTTAACGTGTTTGTACAAAACTTTATCTTCAATTGTAATTGTGTCTAAAACTTCGTCGGGCGTGAATAATCCGCCATTGTATGCAAAAATATCTTCGTCGGTGTTTTGTCCTTTCCGTCCTTTATCAATATAGCTAAAATATTGTTTAAATATCTCGTAAAGAGGTTTGTAAGCATCTTCGTTTTTGAGTGTTTCGTAGCGTTTTATAATTCTCGAAATGGAATTTGTTGGCAACAATCCGCTATCTTCGGCAAAAAATATAAATAGAAATCTATCGAGCAGTTTTTGTGTTTTTTTGAATAACAAAAGTTTGTCGGATTCGGCATTGTTTTTTACCATATTTTGCCACAAATCTTGACGGAAAGTGGCGTAATCTTTATAAAGTTTTTTAGTTACATTTTCTTCAACCAATAAACTTTCTTCTTTCACTTTAAGCGGAATGCCTTTGAACAAATTTTCGGCACTCAAACACAGCCACAGCAATTGAAATTCGGTTTCGGTAAGTGTAAATAAATTGAATTCTAAATTTTCGACCGAGTGATGTATGTAAAACCGCAATTTTTCAAAATTTGATGTTATTACATAAACGCAACTTGTTTGATTGTTTTTGTAATTGAAAGCTTGTTGATTTATTTTCTCAAGGTCTTTTGTATCAGTTCCTTTTAGCTCAATTACTCCAATGACAAGGGGATTAATCCCCTTGTTAATAAGAATTGCACCATCAGCTTTTTTGTTGTCTTTTTCATTTTTTAATTCGGTTGTTAAATTGAAATTTGGGTTTGGATTTAGCGTATATCCTAAAATTTTAACAAATAATTCTCGCAAAAATCCTTCTTGAAATTGTTCTTCTTTCGAATTCCGAATATTTTCTTGAATTTCTGAATTGTGAAAATACAACCGAAATTGCTCGTAAGCCAACTTAATTGCTTTTGTATCTTGTGCTTTAAGATGTTTTTCTAATACCGAATTTTGGAAGAAAGCCATTTTTGTAATAAAATTATACTGTTCTCCCAAAATTACAAATTATAACTACATAAAAAAACAAAAAGAGTTTCTTTGGAATTATATTACCTCATTAAGCTTTTCAATCCCTTGTAAGAATTTTTTATATTTGTCTGGTAATTCTTTGCTGGTTTTATATGTTGCGACTCCAATCGGTTTTTCAATAGATTTGAACGAAAATTCAACAATTGTATTATTTTTTTCTTTGCATAAAATTATTCCTATTGACGGATTTTCATTTGGAAGTTTCACGTATTCATCAAGGGCATTCAAATAAAAATTCATTTTTCCTGCATATTCAGGTTTAAACTTTCCTGTTTTTAATTCGAACGCTATCAAGGCTTGCAAACCTCTATGATAAAATAATAAATCGACAAAAAATTCATCTTCGCCAACAATTAATCGGTATTGATTTCCCATAAATGTAAACTCATTTCCAATTGATAAAATGAATTTTTTAATGTTTCTAATTATTTCCGATTCAAACACTTTTTCGTCTTGTTCTTTTTCGGTTTTAATATTTAAAAAGTCGAGCAAATATTCATCTTTGAATGCTTGAAGTGCATGTGGATATAATTTTTGTGGCAATGATTTTTCAAAATTACTTTGTAATTTATTTTTTTGATTAAATAAATCGGATTCGATGTGATGTTGCAATAATGAAACTGTCCATTGATTTTTAACTGATTTTGCCAAATAGAAAAACAATTCATTCCAATTGCTTATTTTGCTTAAAAGTAAAATGTGTTGTGTAAATGAAATACTTAAAAATAGTTCTGAAAATTCAGGTGAAACTAAATTATCTATTTGTTCTGTTGTTAAGTTTCCAAATTGGTGTTTGCTCGATTTTGTTAATTGAAGTGCTTTTTTAATCGACACTTTAATCTGATTTGTTGCGTGTGTAAATATTTCCAATTGGTCCGTTGATAACGGACTAATTTGTTTATTCATTATTTGGACCGTTGGTAACGGACTAATTTCAAAGAAACTATACGTTTCTGCGAATTGTCTCATTTTTTTTAAGCTTGTAACTGAAAATCCACGAAGTCCGGGCATTTCTTTTTGCAAGTCATCAGAAATGTTTTCTAATACTTTTGCTCCCCATTTCTCAGCTAAGGTTTTTGCCGATAAGCTTTTCCCAATTGTATAATACAATATCAATATCTCTTTATTAACCAATCGTGCTGCATTATATTGGCTATTAAGAATTGTATTCTTTAATTCTTTTATGTAGAGAATGTACTTATTGTTTGTTTTTTCTATTTCGTTTTCCATTTTTTTAATCTGATTTTGTAAAAATATACATTCAAATAAATATTTTTTTATTTTTTTGCGTTTTTCTCTTACAACCTTAAAACTTTTGTACTTCTGATTGAAGGAGTCTGCAGTATCACAAAACTGTCTATTTGTGTCTATTTATGTTTATTGAATGTACATTATGAAAATGGCAAAACGCCTATTCAACAAGGATTTAATGTATTTTATCGGACATTTAATGGCAGAAAGGTTTTTGTAAATTAAAGCCCTAATATCTTATCTTTCAATTTTCTTCTCCAACAAAAATCATATTTTAGTTTTAAAAAAAGCGAAACAATGATAATGAACGCAAATATTCCTAAAACGTAAAACATAATTTTTACATAATTGGTAGGTTGGGGAACTTTAATATTTTCAGAATCTCCAATTAGTACAAAACCCGACCAAAAGAAAGGATGCTGATGTAACCTATCCGCATTATTCAAAAAATCTAATTTAGAAAGTCGTAAAGCTTCCGCTTTATTATAACCCTCGGTTAAATATTTGTAAAAGCCGGTATTGATTGCGATTGCCGAACTATTGTCCAATTCCCATAGCGACATCAAAATTGCACGACTGCCAGCCAATATAAAACTTCGAGCAAAACTCATAATTCCTTCCCCTGTTATTATTTCTCCATTTCCAGTATTGCAGCCGCTCAATACGACTAAATCGGCGTTCAAACGTAATGGAACAACATCACAAATATTAAATACACCATCGTTTAAACTATCCTTTGTTGGCGTAAAACAAAGCTTTGATGTAAGATAATTTTCCGAATCCAAAATGCTATGTAAGGATAAATGCACAATTGAATAATTGCTAGCATTTTTTTTAAACGCATCTTCAGTTGCATGTTGCAACATAAATGTGTCGCAATCAACAATTTGCAACAAATTCCTTGTTTCTTTTTCGTGCTGCAAAGCCGAGAGTCCGTCGTAATACTTTTTTGCAGGATAGCTGTTATCTAACTTTTCTGAATTGTATTCAGGAAAAAAGGCAAGCATATTAGATTTGTTTTTTGAATTTTTACAGCGATTGCTTTCGTGGGTTACATTAATTGAGTAAATATAACTTACAGCATGCAACTCAATTAAATATTTTTGCTTGCTTACAAATGCTTCGAAAGGTATAAAACCTAGCTTGGGCTCTTGAACAAAAATTAATTGCTTTCCTGAAATCAACGATTGTGCAGGCAGAATCAACCGATTGTATAAATATTTGCCGAGTTCGTTCACTTTTGCCAAAGTTGCGATTTTATAAAGCATTTCCTCGCTAGGAACAAGATAATTTTTGTAATCTGTTAAGCATTGTTTGAGCAAACTGTCGTATTTTATTTCAAAAACATTTAGATATCCTTTTTGAATTACATTTAACAAAATTACACTATCGCAAAGCGAATATTCAAGAACTATTTGCTCGCTAAGTGGGAAATTTATCAACTCATCAAAACTCATATCTTGGCTTTGTTTGAAATATGACGAAAAATTACCGTATTCACCTTTATAGCTTTCGAGCAATTTGTTTTTCATTTCTTGTAATTCGAAAAGTTGCTTGTTTAGTTTTTGACTTAGCTCTGATTTATTCGATGGCGAATATTCGTTAATTTGTCCTGTGAGATAAGCTATGCCTTGCTCAATTTCGTTTAGCTCGACTGAACTGGAATCGCTGACATTGTTTTTCGAAAATTTGTTTTCTTGCATCTGGGCAGTAAGTATTGCAGCTCTCGATTGTTCGGCAATTATGAGATTTTCGTTTTTATATTTTGCGTTAGCTGTTTTTTTCCAGCATAAATATGCAAGATATTGAGCTCTTACAAACGAATGTTGCGAATTATCCAGCAAAAATTGTTTGCTCTCGAACAAGGGATAACTTTTAAGCATTTTTTCGATTTGTGTACTCAATAGTTTTGCGGTTTCAAAACTTGCAATCAAATAAGGTAAACTATCGGTTTGAAAGTAAATTTCTGATAAACATTCCGATTTATATTGCAAAGCCTTAGCTAAATTTACAAAAGACAACACATTTTTACATTCAGGGTTCTTTATTACATTTGTTGAATTGAAATCTAAATCAACCGAAATCAACGCTTGTTGAAAATCAGCTAAAGCTTTTCGATAATTCTTATTCTCGAATCGTGCTATGCCTGTTTCTGCGAATATATACCCAGTTCGAGAATGTTTTATATCAGTTTCAGTTATTGTTAATTGCTGTGCTTTGTCATATAAATTTTCTGATTCCGAATTGTTGTGAATTTTCCCTTTTAGCAATAAACATCTAGCATATACGTAACGAGAAATATCACTAGCATTACAATCTTTAATTGATAGGTTGACATATTTTAAAGCAGAATCAAGTTGATTTTGTTTATAAAATGTATTTGCAATGCTATACTCAATTTCTTCGGGTTTAATTCTATTATTACGAATATTTGAGTTGTAACATTTTTTTAAAAAATACAATGATAGTCCAAAATCTTTTTTCGAAACAGACAAATAAGCATAATAATAATGATATTCAAACAGTAACCTTGAATTTAAATTATTCGCAGATATTTTTTCAAAATACTTATTTGCAACAAAATAATCACCAAGATAGAATGAAGACATAGCAAGATAAAATTTAATTTGCTCTTTAGACACACCGTCATTCTCAAAATTTTCTAGAAGTTTAAAATATTTGTAAGCACTAAAATAATCTGACTGTTGTAAATAATATGTCCCAAGATTCATATAAGTTAAGACAATATAATTTTCGTCAACAGGAAATAAGTTAATTATTTTAACTGCAACATCAAGTAATTGTTTATAATTTATCAAATCGTTTTTTAACCAATAAATGTATGATTCGTTTAATAGAACTTTAACAATTTTATTGTATAACTTATTGGTTTTATAATATTTTATGGCAAGTTTGAATAATAGTATGCTTTTTTCGTAATTATTCAAATACATATGTATATCGCCTAAAGAATTAATCATATCAGCGGTTAATTCGTCTTTTATATCTGCCTGTAACCTTATACTTATTGCTTTTTTTATTAACTCACTTGCCAAATCATGTTCTTGCACTAACCTCTGTGATTTTCCTTTAATGTATAGCAAATATGATTTCCAGTGTGCATTTTGATTGATTTGGGGATATTTGTGGATTAATTCAGTTAATAAAACATTGCAATCGTTACTCTTATTTATATCGTTGACAATGTAGAATATTTCGGCTTTCTTAAAAGTAATTCGTAAACTGTCGATATAATTTATCTGTTTGTTCGAAATAGACTGATTAAATAATCCGATAGCTTCATCGTATTTTTTTAATTTAAATAATGAATCAGCTTGTTGTTCCGATTTCGAAATGTGTTGACCGAAACAAAAATTTGGAAAAACGAACAATAATAAGACTAAATATTTCACAAAATAATGGTGTTAAAAATCAGACAATTATAATCTTTTTTCAAATTAAATAAAAAAAACATTAAAAATGGGGGTAACCTTTTTGCATTTTTGCTATTAACAGTATAGAAGGGAATCCCAAAAACAGCCGAAGCCGAAAAGCTATGAAAAAGAGTAGGCAAAAACAATAAAGGTGTAAAATTATGGAAAACTTAATCGAAAACCGACACGAAGTTCAAGAAGAAATTGAACTATTGAACAAAAGAATGCTGGAGCAAGTAACAGGAGGAGAAGACCCACCAACTACGCCACCTCCACCGCCACCTCCAGGAGATAAATAGAATTATAAACTAAGCACTATATGCTGTGAAAGTTTTGCTTTCATTATTGCATTACTTTCACAGCATATTGCTTTTAAAAATCAAATTATGAAAGAAGATTACATTTATATTATTGAAGAATATTTGAACAATAATTTATCGTCAAATGAAAGAACAAAGGTTGAGCAATTGCTCAAAACCGATAAAGATTTTTCGAATAAGCTTTATTTAACTAAAGATTTGAATGAAAAATTAAGCAATCGAAAGACTAGAGAATTTTATTTAAATTTAAAAAAAATGTCACAAACTTAAGCCGTAATTACTTTAAGGAATCTCTTTGTTAATATACTTTACCGCCTCCAAAGCCTCATCGTGTTTGTAATGATTCGGATTTTGACTTATGGTATTGAAAATATGTAAAGCTTTTTTGTATTGTTTGGTTTGATAATAAATTACGCCTAAATACCATTCAGCATTTTCAACAAAACTGCTCTCGTTATCGTCGATTGTTGCATTTAACAATCGTTCCGATTCAGTGTAATTTTCGTCTCCTAAATATGCGAGAGCCAAGTAGAAATTAATTGATGGATTTACGGTGTCGGTATTTGCAATAGTTGAAAATATCGCAATTGCTTTTTTAAAATCTTTATTTCGATAAAAATCAACAGCTTTTGCAAGATGTTGATTTTCTACGTCATTGCTTTGAAGTGTTATCATTTCAGCATAATAGCTTGTAAATAACTCGTTTTTTTCTTGTGTCTCAATATGCGATTGCCAAAGCAAAAAACTTGAAACAACAATTAATAAAAAAGAAGCTGCTGCCGCAAAACGATAAAACAATATCTTAGGTTTCTTTGTTCGTCCAAACTTTTCTGTATGTACTTCTGATAACAAAACCCTGAAATCACGATATTTTTTGTTCGATAGGATAGTATTTACATCTTTAAATGTGTTAAATTCAACAGCAAAGTTGGAGTTATTTTTTAATTCCAAGTTAAACCAATTAAGCTCAGATTCGCTTAATTCTCCGGCAATATACCGTTCAAATAGTAAACTATTCTTATTTTTCATAAATTAATATGTCTTATCAATGATTGATTTATAATCTTTGTCTGCCAATATCTTATCGACTAATGATTTTTTACATTCAAAATTTCTTTTTTTAATGTATCCTTCGCTAACATTCATTTGTTGAGCAATTTCTTTGAGCGATATTTTATCGAAAAACATACCGAGAATTTTTCTACAAGCCTCAGTAATGCCGGCAAAATGTTTATAGTACAATAACTGTTTTTGAATTTCGATATCACTAACAATATCGTCAATTTCTCCTTCTATTTCAAGACAATTTTCTTCGTTGTCGTACGATATTTCTTGATAGTTTTTCATATCTCGAAGTTTATGATACCATTGATTTCGACAAATTGTAAATAAATACGTCCGAAAAGAACAGATTAACGAAAAATCAGCGTGTTTATCAATATGAATCAAAAAAGCTGTTAAAGAGTCGCTAAGCAAATCTTCAATGTCTTTTTCTTTTCCATTATGGGTCAAAACAAATTTTCGAACCATTGGATAGTAAGTTGTGTAAATATTACCAATAATTTTTGAATCGGAAGACCTAAAAGCACGCATTACCTCATCATTAGAAAAGCTATCCATAGTTTGGTCGTTGGTTTTGCTACTAAGTTAAAGTATTTTTTTGTTTTTTTTGATGAAAAAATAAAAAAATATTGATTTTAGGGGGTAACCTTTTTCAATTTTCGACTCATTTATATATAAAGCATATGCTTAAAAATTCAAATTATATACAGATGTGTCATTATTGCGTAAATAGTATTGCTCAAGAAACAGGAGAGCATGAAGTACATAAAGAAGATTGTAAACACAGTCCTAATATGGTTTTTAAGAAATATCTCGGTTATTTTTCAAATTGTTCGATTGCCATAGAAGAAGCCAAAAAGATTTATCCGAAATCAAAAGGTTGTAAATATTGTTGTGGAGTTACTATGCTCGTTGAGACAAAAAAACTAGTCTGACAACTCACTTTTCTTCCGAAAAGCTATTAAGATTGAGTATATTTTCCTCTCCTGCTTCAGGATAATTTTGCTTTTTTATACGACTCGAATAACATTTAAAATGAATGCTAAAGAGTTCATCTTTTTTCGATTGCTTCATATTTTTAATTATTGACAATCGTTTTTCAAGTGGAAGTTTTCGAATAATAATAAAAGGACAATTTTCGAGAGCATGGTCAAAAAGACAGTTAAAAGTTAGTGGAATTAGCTTGTCAAATTCGTTGGTCATATATCTTTGCAGAATTTTAAATTTTATACAAATGTATAAATAAATATTCACAATGTAAATGTAAAGAATACACAATGTCTTTATAAAAACACATTGTGTGTGCATTGAATTGGTGAAAAACTATGAATTTTGCATTCATGAAACATATTGGCGAAAGAATCAAACAATATTTAACGGAAAATAAGATTTCGGTGATTGAATTTTCAAAAAAAATAAATCGAAGCAGAGCTTTTGTTTACAGCATTTTTGAAAGAGAGTCAATCGATACGAGTACCTTATTAAGTATTTCAAAAGTTTTAAACCATAACTTTTTTCAATATTTTAGCGACGATTATTATATTTTAAAAGAAGAGCGAGCTCAATATCTAAAAACGACCGAAGAATCTAAAAAATTAAATTTTGAACTATTAGATTGTAAAAAAGAATTGGCTGAACTGAAAGAGAAATACGAATTGCAGAAAAAAATCAATAGTTTGCTGGAAGAAAAAGTGAAAGAAACTACCTATAAAAAGTAAAGAAAAAATAATATACTCATTACAAATAGGAACCCGAAAAATTTGGATTAATAATTTGGAAATTTTCTACAAATAGTTCTTGTTTTGTTAGGTCAGCTTTGCATGGAACAAGTACAGGTTTTTATACACAAAATTCATTCGTTGTAACAAACTATTGATGCCTGATGGCGTATATAAAACACCAAAAGCAAATTCAATCCATGCAACAATACCTTTAGAATCTGAATAAGTATTTTGCTGTAAGTGTTTGTCTAACAAAGACATTTGTTAGATTGTAAGTTTAGGACTTGTTCCTTTATTGTTATTTGTAATCAGATTTTCTGAACCATAATTCAGATATTGATTTCTATATGTTCTTATTGTATCATCGTCTAATAATAACATTTCTGCAACTTCTGAACATGAAAAACCTTTATCAAGTAAAAGTATTGCTTTCAGTTTGTCTGCCGATTTTTTTTCTTTGCAAGTGCGATGTAATGAAATTATATTTATTCTTTCCGTATCCGTTAAACTAAAGGTCATATTATTGATAATTAGACACATAAAGGTACATAATTAGATTTAATAAACAATAGTAAATCAACACAAGTTATTAACAGTCAAATAGTTAATAATGTTGAGCAATTTAAATCACGAAATTTTCCGAAATCCTATTTGAATTGGGTATGGTTACATTTATTTTTAGATTTTAATCGTATCTAACGCTTTTTCAAGACGTGTAACAACTTCTCGTTCGCCCAACAAACCAATCATTTCAAACAAATCGGGACCTTTACTTCCGCCAACTAAACACAAACGGAAACAATTCATAATTTGTCCCATATTTAGTTCATTTGCTTGAATAAATTCCATCACTTTGTCGTGAAGTTTTTGAATATCATCAGTTGAATGTAAAATAATGATTGCAATTATTTTTTTCAAAGCATCGGGCACATCTTCTTTCCAACGTTTTTTAATCACTGCTTCGTCGTAAGTTGTTGGAGCTTCGAACAAAAACGATGAATGTTCCCAAAAATCTTTTACAAAAGTTGCACGGTCTTTAATTAAAGCAATAACTTTTACAACAAATTCTTCGCTAACTTGAATATTTTTTGTTTCTAAAATTGGCAAATAAAGTTTTGCTAATTCTTCGTTCGATTTTGTGCGTAAATATTGATGATTGAACCATTTAGCTTTTTCAGGATCGAATTTTGAACCCGATTTTCCAACTCGTTCTAACGAAAATAATTCAACCAATTCTTCTTTGGTAAAAATTTCTTGTTCGGTTCCCGAATTCCACCCCAAAAGTGCTAATAAATTCACAAAAGCATCTGCAAAATATCCGCTTTCACGATATCCTGACGAAATTTCACCTTCGGGAGAAGTCCATTGCAATGGAAAAACAGGAAATCCTAAACGGTCGCCATCTCGTTTGCTCAATTTTCCTTTTCCATCGGGTTTTAGCAACAAAGGTAAATGCGAAAATTGTGGCATTTTATCAGTCCAACCAAAGGCTCGGTAAAGCATCACGTGAAGTGGCATTGATGGCAACCATTCTTCGCCACGAATTACGTGCGAAATGTCCATCAAATAATCGTCAACCACGTTTGCTAAATGGTATGTTGGCATTCCGTCTGATTTGAACAAAACTTTATCGTCTAAAGTGCGAGTGTTTACTATAACTTCGCCACGAATTAAGTCGGTCATTTTCAATTCTTCGTTGTCGGGCATTTTGAAACGAATTACATATTGAACTCCTTCGTTCAATAATTTTTCGGTTTCTTCTTTCGAAATTGTGATTGAATTTCGCATCATTTTACGAGTAATTGCATCGTATTGTAAGGTTGAAGATTTTTCTTCTTCCAATTTTTTACGCATTGCGTCCAATTCTTCTGGAGTATCGAAAGCATAATACGCCCAACCGTTTGCGATTAGTTCATCGGCATATTTTTTATAAATTGGTTTTCGTTCCGATTGGCGATATGGACCGCAATTTCCACCAATTCCAACTCCTTCGTCGAATGGAATGTTGCACCATTTCAAAGCTTCAATTATATATTCTTCGGCTCCTGGAACATAACGAGTTTGGTCGGTATCTTCAATTCGTAAAAGAAAATCGCCACCGTGTTTTTTGGCAAATAAATAATTGAACAAAGCGGTTCTAACTCCGCCCATGTGTAGCGGTCCGGTTGGACTTGGTGCAAATCGTACTCTAACTCTTCGTGACATATTTTTAAATTTTCTGCAATTTGGGAAAAATTATTTACTTGTTAAACTAATACTTCGGTCAACTTTGGCAAAGCCCCTATAAAAACGATTTAAAATGATAATATCATATAACTTTGTAAATCGCAAGCAAAAGCCGTTCGAACTTT